>JAJYBI010000016.1 GCA_021779095.1 Deltaproteobacteria bacterium | reverse complement strand
GCCAGCGCTCCAGACGTTTCAAGTGATGTTCGGCGAAGACCGGGTGCCATTGAACCTGGTGTACTGAAACGGCGGATACACAGTTCATTTGACAGACCCTGCTTTCCCGACATCTATCGAGGTCTGGCCGTCAGGTGGTTACTGTCTCAGTACACACCTGCCTTATCGGAAACTTACGTCCCTACCACCAATAACTTACATAACTTACCAACGTCCCCTCGGCCTTCCCTCCCAACGTCCCCTCGGCCTTCCCTCGGCCTTGTCCCCTCGGCCTCTGCCCAGCTAATCCCCCAATTTAAGATGTTCACAAAGCAGGTTGACACCAATTCCACCAAAAACAGCTGGAAACACAACCAGCCAGACGCCAGCACTTAATTTCTCTTTAATCGCAGCCTGATTAGTGATCTCTTTATTAGCCACCAAAATGTCACATACTGCGATGTGCATGAATAACAAGTAAACCATAGCTGCCGAAAAAATTATCAATGTAATAGATACAATTAAATGTATTCTCCTGTATTTATGCACCCCTACAAGCAATGAAGCACACATAATTGACATCAAAATAAATATCCATGTTGCTGTAGTTACGTCCATTATCCCCCCATATATGCTTCTATTCCGGCAAAAGCGCTACGCACTCTATGAGTAGTTTTATCTAAGGCGAGTGCATTACCCTCAGAAACTACGGCCCAATTGATATAATAGTTAGAATTATCTTCATGGCTATTTTACCTCTCTATGTAAAATAAAATCACGAGCTTTATATGGATTTGACTGTTTTAACCCTAAATATTCCTCTTCCTCATTGATCAGCCGAATGAGATTTTTTTGCTTCTTTAACAATTTGAGCCCAGAAGGAAGGCTTGGAATGCTCAATCTTAGTTCTTCCCGTGTTGTAAGTTTTGGGAGTTCAACAACACCGAAGGTAACCTTAACCCATTGACGCTTCGGTCCATTTCCTTCCTTGATAGAGCCCCTTAATAATTTTACTTTTCTTTCTTTACCAAAATCTTCTGAGAAAAAAATTTCCTGATCGTCGAGACCGATTCCATCAGGAACTTTTTGATACTGTGGGTAGGAACCATAGCCAGGTTTAAAAATGATAATATTGACAGAACTGGCAAAAGAAAACGGATGTATAACTGTCGTATACGATGGAATCTGAAATATCCCTTCACTATTTGTAAGTGTCTCCCTGATATCAAAGGGGAATGCAGACCACCCCGTTCCAAGGCCGGCGACAATTCTTTCGTACACAATGACAACTACTGCCCCCTCGATGGGTTGCTTAGTTTCGGCATCTATCACTTTTCCCTTAAAGGCAGGCTTATGATAAATGAGCCATGCATGTGATGGAGTTGTCAACAAAATGCTTAACAATATTGATGAAACTAAGATCAGAGATTTATTTCGCATCAAAAATCTCCAGTTCAATATCGATAAAAGAGCATATAATTGGTTTGTCATAACTGTTGCATCCTACATAACCCTTTATCATCATAGATGAAATAGATATAGTATGTTATTTCGCCTTCAGTTTCAGTTTTTCTTATTCTGTACTTGGCAATACCATTCTTGATATATATTTGTTTAATTTTATGCATCTGTTGGACGATTTGAGGTAAACTATCTATTACACAGCCTGCGGTGTTCAGGCTTTGCATATGGTGATTTGCCACCAGCCGAATTCCGCGTAGAGTAGAGAGCAGGTGTTACCTCGCCCTCCTTCATCAATCCGGCTGCCCGGTTATAACATAAAACCCGCCCAATGTTAACCCGTTCGTGATGGCGAAAATAAAAAAAACCCGGCGTTTGCCGGGCTTTTTTTGCTGGGGGAAACCTGAGGTGCACACACGTACTGACTCAGCACTCCTGCGGCGGTATGGACTTCACGATCCCGCCCCGCCGCAACCGGTCGCGGTAGTCGTGCCGGTGGTGCTCCAGCAGGTAGCGCAGATAGGCGATGTTGCTCTCGATGGACTCCTGGTACAGGTCGGCGTCGATGGCCCAGCGCTCCCGGAAATGGCGCACCATGTACCGCCTGACATCGCCCAACTCCGTTTCCATCCGGTACTGCGCCTCCGCGTAGAAGTCGAGGGTGTTGACGAGAAGTTCCAGCTCGCTGGCGCATCCCGGCATCTGCACCTCGCTGAACTCCTGGAACAGCAAAAGCAGCTTCTCCAGATAGGTGCGGTCGGCGACCTGGCCGAGAAGGTCGGCCGTCCCCAGCAGTTTTCCGACCAGCTCGCTCGCCCGGGAACTGCACCGGCATTCCCGGTTCTCGTCCCGGTCCGTGCAGCGGATGATCTCCTGACAGAACGCGAGACTGCCCGCATCGAGGGCGTTCCGGTCGAAGTACTCGGCCGCAAACTCGATGGCGCGGTCGACATGGACCATGGTGTACTTGGCGCCCGTCCCCTCTTCGTCCCCATCCCGCTGCAGAAATCCGGTATCGTGGAACAGCGCCCCCATGAGCCCCAGCATGACCTGCTCGCCCGCGATGACCTCTCCCGCCGAGATCGCCCCGTGCAGAAGACGCGTCATGGCCAGCAGCACGTCCGTCGTATGCTTCAGGTCGTGGTAGCGGGTGGAGCACCTCCGAAATCCCGGGTAGTTGCCGTTGAAGAGCAACACCACGTCCCGGAACACCCGACCGAACCAGTCATAATCGAAATCCAGCTGCATCAGGGAGAGGGTGGACTTCACCTCCTCCAGGACGCTCTGGGGGAAATCCATCTTCACCAGGTCCGTCAGGAAAATTCTCCGGGAAACCACGTCCATTGCGACACCTCGCAGGTAACATTGCCTGAAACGTATCAAAATACTGCGGTAAACACAACGGCATTAGACAAACCGGGAAAAACGGTCTCGTCACCCTTGCCACCCGGACTGCGGCTGCCATCTCCGTACCAGCGACTTCTCCAGTTCCACGACGCCGAATATCATTCCTCCGGCGAGCAGGGCGAAGCCCCATTCGGATGCACCGACCGGCTCGCTGTGGAACAGCAGGTTGCAGACCGGGTGATAGGTGAACAGGAGCTGCAGGAGCGCCATGAACACCACCCCGCCCACAAGCCAGCGGTTGGCGAACAGGCCGACCAGGGGATGGAAGCGATCGAGCGACCGGCAGTTGAAGAGATAGCACAGCTCCCCAGCGACGAAGACGTTCACCGCGGCGGTGCGGGCCCTGTTCAGCGTCTCGCCGTGGAGGAGTTCCCACCGGAACAGCCCGAAGGCGCAGGCCAGGAGCAGAAGGCCCACCAGCACCATCCGTACGACGTACCGGCGCGGCACGACGGGACCGACGGGCGGTCGGGGCGGACGCCGCATGATCCCCGGCGCAACCGGCTCGAACGCCAGCATCAGTCCCAGGAGCACGGCAGTGGTCATGTTGATCCAGAGGATCTGCACCGGCAGGATCGGCAGTGTCACCCCCGCGCAGATCGCCACGAGGATCACGAGCCCCTCGCCGATGTTCGTGGGGAGGGTCCAGACGATGAACTTCTGCAGGTTGTCGAAGACGCCGCGCCCCTCCTCCACCGCCGCCTCGATGGTGGCGAAGTTGTCGTCCGTCAGCACCATGGCGGCGGCCTCCCGGGCCACCTCCGTCCCGGTCCGCCCCATGGCGATGCCGATGTCCGCCTGGCGTAGCGCCGGCGCGTCGTTCACCCCGTCGCCGGTCATGGCGACCACCTCGCCACGCCCCTGCAGCGCCCGTACGAGCCCGAGCTTCTGCTCCGGCGCCACCCGGGCAAAGACGGAGGTCTCTGCCACCCGCTCCGCCAGCTCCCTCGCGGAAAGCGCCTCCATCTCCCGCCCGGTGAGGGAACCGCCGTCCGTCACGATCCCCACGGCAGCGGCGATCGCCTCGGCCGTACGCCGGTGATCGCCGGTGATCATCACGACCCTGATCCCCGCCTCACGGCAGCTTTGCACCGCCCGTACCGCCTCCGGCCGCGGCGGGTCCAGGATACCCTGCAGCCCGATGAAGGTCAGCCCGGTCGTCAGATCGCCGGGGGAGATGACGGCGGCATCCGCCGGCAGCGGCCGGCAGGCGAACGCCAGCACCCTGAGGCCCCGCGCCGCCATCTCCTCCGCCAGCCGTTCCACGGCGCTTGCGTCGAGCGGGTCAGCCCCGCCCGCGGCGCCGCGCTGCGTCCCGCAACGGGGCAGCAGTGTCTCCACCGCACCCTTCAGGTATATGAACCGCCGCCCTTCGTCGTCGTGGAGCGTCGCCATGTACCGGTGCTGCGACTCGAACGGCACCGCATCCAAGCGGGGATACCGCTCCCGGCACGTCTGGGCCATGCCGGCCCGGGCGGCGGCCACCACCAGCGCACCCTCCGTCGGGTCCCCCTCGGTCGTCCAGTCACTCCCGGCATTTCGGAGCAGCACGGCGTCGTTGCACAAAAGTCCCGCCAGGAGGCACTCGCGCAACGCCGGACGATCAGCCGGATCAATCTCGCCATCGCCACTCAGGAAGCCTCCGTGAGAAGCGTTCCCCTCCCCCCGTACCGTGAACCGCTCGCCGCCGGCGACGATCTCCCCCACCTCCATCCGGTTCCTGGTCAGGGTGCCGGTCTTGTCGGAGCAGATGACCGTCGTGCTCCCCAGGGTCTCCACCGCCGGCAGCCGGCGGATGATGGCGTTCCGGCCGGCCATCCGGCTGGCACCGATGGCAAGCGTAATGGTCATGGCAGCGGGAAGCCCTTCGGGGATCGCCCCCACCGCCAGCGCCACCGCCGCCATCAGCATCTCGGCCCACGACTCACCGCGGGCGATCCCCGCGGCAAAGGCGACCAGGGCAAACCCCAGTATCCCCCACAACAGCCGCCCGCTGAACCGTGCCACCCGGCGGGTCAACGGCGTCTCCAGCGGGTCCGCGCCGGCGATCAGCCGGCTGATCCGCCCCACCTCGGTCCGGTCGCCGGTTTCGACCGCCACCCCCGCGGCCGTACCGTAGGTGACGAGCGTCCCCGACCAGGCCATGCAGAGCCGGTCCGCCAGCGGGGTCTCATCCGGAAGCGGTTCACTCGCCTTCGCTACGGGGAGCGACTCGCCGGTGAGCATCGCCTCGTCGATCCGCAGTTCGCGGCAGGAGAGAAGACGCAGGTCGGCGGGAACCCGGTCGCCCGACTGGAGCAGCACCAGGTCCCCCGGTACGACCCCGTCGGCGGAGATACGGCGCCGCTCCCCGTCACGGAGCACGGTCGCCTCCACCTCCAGGGAACGGGCCAGCGCCGCCATGGCCCGGGACGCCCGCGTCTCCTGCAGGTAGCCGATGACGGCGTTCACCAGGACGACCCCGAGGATGACCCCCGCATCCACCAGTGCCCGCAAGAAGAGGGTGACGACGGCGGACGCCAGGAGGATATGCACCAGCGGCTGGTGGAACTGAAGCAGAAAGACCACGACACGGCTTTTGCCCCGCTGCGGGGTCAGCCGGTTCGGCCCCGTGTCGCGCAAACGGCGCACCGCCTCGGCGGCGGACAGCCCCCTTTCCGGTACCGACCCCAGCAGCCGGCAGACCTCCTCGCCGGTCATGGCATGCCATGGTCTGGTGCGAACCTCGTCCATGCACCCTCCACCTTCGCGCCACCGGATGAGTGGCGTCTCACGGGACCAGTATACCACGGGACGCGCGCCTCTACCCGCCGGGTCGGGACACGGAATGAACGGGTTCATCCGGAAATGCGGGGAGATGCGGATAGCGTCTCGGCCCCATCCCCACCCCAGCCCTCCCCTTGAAGGGGAGGGAGTTTCTATGGCGCGGAAGACTGACGCTGATCGGCCAAAAAAAGAGGCGGCCCCGGGGGACCGCCTCTGCGTGCGTCGATGCGTGCTGCGAACTACTTGGTGTTGTCCGTGGACTCGCCCAGTGCCGCGTGGGCGGCGGCAAGGCGGGCAATGGGCACCCGGAACGGGGAGCAGGAGACGTAGTCCAGCCCCACCTTGTGGCAGAAGATGACGGAGGCGGGGTCGCCGCCGTGCTCGCCACAGATCCCCAGCTTGATGTTGGAGCGGGTGGCACGCCCCTTCTCGCACCCCATCTGCACCAGCTGGCCGACGCCGCTCTGGTCGAGGGAGACGAACGGGTCGTCCTCCAAAAGCCCGTTCTCCACGTAGAACGGCAGGAACTTGCCGGCGTCGTCGCGGGAGAGGCCGAAGGTGGTCTGGGTCAGGTCGTTGGTGCCGAAGGAGAAGAAGTCCGCCTGGCTGGCGATCCGGTCGGCGGTGAGCGCCGCGCGGGGCAGCTCGATCATGGTGCCGATCAGGTACTCCACCTTCACGCCGTAGGCTGCGATCACCTCTTCGCAGACCCTGACCGCGTTCTCGCGCAGGGTGGCGAGCTCGGCGGTCACGGCGACGAGCGGGATCATGATCTCCGGCACGATGCTGAACCCTTCGTTCTTCACCAGCTCGCAGGCGGCTTCCATGATCGCACGGACCTGCATGTCGTAGATCTCCGGGAAGGTGAGTCCGAGACGGCAGCCGCGGTGGCCGAGCATCGGGTTGAACTCGTGGAGGAACTCCACCTTCTGCTTCAGGGTCTGGACCGATACCCCCATGGTCTGGGAGAGCGCCTCGATGTCCTTTTCCTCCTGGGGGAGGAATTCGTGGAGCGGCGGGTCGAGGAGGCGGATGGTGACCGGCAGCCCCTTCATCTCGCGGAAGATGCCGATGAAGTCGCCCTTCTGCATCGGGAGGATTTTTGCCAGCGCCTTCTCGCGCCCCGTCAGGTCCTCGGCGAGGATCATCTCGCGCACCGCGGCGATCCGGTCCGCCTCGAAGAACATGTGCTCGGTACGGCAGAGGCCGATCCCCTCGGCGCCGAACTCGCGGGCGACCTTGGAATCGTGCGGCGTATCGGCGTTGGTGCGCACCTTGAGCTTCCGGAACGTGTCCACCCAGCCCATGAGGGTACCGAAATCGCCGGTCAGCTGCGGCTGCACCGTCGGCACCTCGCCCAGCATCACCTCGCCGGTGGAACCGTCCAGGGTGATGATGTCACCCTTCTTCACCACCACGCCGCCGTTGGCGACAAACGATTCGGAAGAGTAGTCCACCTTGATGTCGCCGCAGCCGGCCACGCAGCACTTGCCCATGCCGCGGGCGACGACCGCCGCGTGGGAGGTCATGCCGCCGCGGGCGGTGAGTATCCCCTGGGCGGCATGCATGCCGTGGATATCCTCGGGGGAGGTTTCCACGCGGACGAGGATCACCTTCAGGCCGATCTTGGCGGCAGCCTCCGCCTCGTCGGCGGTGAAGACCGCCTGGCCGCAGGCGGCGCCGGGAGAAGCGGGAAGCCCCTTGGCGATGATCTTCTTCGGGGCCTTCGGATCGAGGGACGGGTGGAGCAGCTGGTCCAGCTGGGACGGCTGCACGCGCAGCACCGCGGTCTTTTCGTCGATCAGCCCTTCCTTCACCATATCCACGGCCACCTTGATGGCGGCACGGGCGGTCCGCTTGCCGTTCCTCGTCTGGAGCATGTACAGCCTGCCCTTCTCGATGGTGAACTCGATGTCCTGCATATCCTGGTAGTGGTTCTCCAGGATGCCCCGGATCTTCACCAGCTGCTGGTAGCACTCGGGCATCACCTCTTCCATGGGGGGAAGGCAGCTGGCGTCCTTCTGGGCGCGGTTGATCGGCTGGGGGGTGCGGATACCGGCCACCACGTCTTCGCCCTGGGCGTTCACCAGGTACTCGCCGTAGAAGTAGTTCTCGCCGGTGGAGGGGTCGCGGGTGAAGGCAACGCCGGTGGCGCAGTCGTCACCCATGTTGCCGAAGACCATGGACTGTACGTTGACGGCGGTGCCCCACTCGGCGGGGATGCCGTTCAGCTTTCTGTAGGTGATGGCGCGCTGGTTCATCCAGGAGCCGAACACGGCGCCGATGGCGCCCCACAGCTGCTCCCTGGGGTCCTCCGGGAACTCGCGGCCGAGCTCTTCCCTGATCCGCGCCTTGAACTTCACCACCAGCTCCTTCCAGTCGGCGGCGGAGAGTTCCGTATCGAGATGAACCCCCTTCTCCTCCTTCTTCTGCTCCAGGAGGTGTTCCAGGGCGTGCTTGTCCATCCCCATGACCACGTCGGAGTACATCTGCACGAAGCGGCGGTAGGCGTCGTAGGCGAACCGCTCGTCGCCGCTCTGGGCGATGATCCCCTGCACGGTCGTGTCGTTCAGCCCCAGGTTGAGGATCGTGTCCATCATCCCCGGCATGGAGGCGCGGGCGCCGGAACGGACCGATACGAGGAGCGGATTGGCCGCGTCGCCGAACCGCTTCCCCATCAGGTCTTCGACCTTCTTCAGGTTCGCCGTCACCTCCGCGTCCAGGCCGGACGGATAGTTACGGTCGTTCTTGTAGAATTCGGTGCAGACCTCCGTTGAGATCGTGAACCCCGCCGGGACCGGCAGCCCGATGCTGGTCATCTCCGCCAGGTTGGCACCTTTGCCCCCCAGCAGGTTTTTCATCTCGGCGCTCCCCTCGGCCTGTCCGTTGCCGAAGAAATAGACGTACTTCGCAGCCATTGCACTCCTCCTCTGTGAATATGATTCGTAGCGGGTAAACCGTATCGATAGTGCCGGCACAACCGTGTACAACCGCGCATCCGGCCCGGCGATTCCAGAAACAGCGCCTCACCTGCTGCCACTCATCCGGGCATCGGTCCGAAAAAATGCTACATATTTGCACATTTGCAACACAATGACAACCCCTTTTATCTGCTACTTACCTGAATTTACTGAAAATCAAACTATTTCAAGCACAACCGAAACCATGTTTCCACGACAGAGCGGCAACGGCAAGGCCATCCCCGACCGTTCGACCGCCTCCACGCCTCACCGTCACGCCCCGACCGCCGACTCTTCACCCCGACCTACAGCCCCGATTCCACCCGCGCGACAGAAACGCGCAATCTGCTCCCGATCGGCCAACGACGCGACTTTCCCGCCTCTGCCGATCCGTTTTTACCTGCTGCAATCGACACGGCATCGTGCTAGGGTAGTGCCCGCAGGACCACATTCCGGAGCGGGGTCTCAAACATGGCATTCAGCGGTGACCTGAAACATCTGCCGATCGTCGACGTGGTACAGCTGCTCAACTCTTCGCGCCGCTCGGGCGTTCTGACCGTCACCGGGCGCAGGGGCGAAAGCCAGCTCGTCTTCAAGGACGGCTACATCGTCAGCGCCAGCCACCTGAACGGCAGCGTCCGGATCGGACAGATCCTCGTTGAACAGGGGGCTATTACCGGCGAGACCCTGCAGCAGGCGCTCCGGCAACAGTCAGCCGACGACGCGGAGCGCCGGCCACTCATCGTCACTCTCGTGGAGATGGGGCTGGTAAAGGAGGAGGACGCCTACAAGGGGCTGGAACAGCTGATCGAGATCGCCCTCGTGGAGATTCTCACCTGGAAGAACGGCCGTTTTTACCTGGAGCCGCTGGAGACCTCCGTCGCCTGCAAATTCCGCTACTACCCGGAGCGGATGAACAGGGAGATCAACGTGGACACCCAGGGGGTCCTCATGGACGCCCTGCGGGTATACGACGAAAGGATGCGGGACGGGCTCATCACGGAAGAGGACGAGGAGCCGATCGAGATCACGGAACTGCTGTCCGCCGACGACCTGGGGCTGTCTGACATGGACGAGCGGGCGACCGTCCTGCCCGAGCGGTTCGAGGGGCTGAAGCCGTTCGACCCCGCCGCATACCAGCGGGAACGGCTGGCGGCGGTGGCGCCGCACCTCTGCGCGGAGGACCGGGACGAACTGGCCGCCTTTCTCGCCCCCCGCACCGCGGACCCTGCATCGTCCGCGGCGGAGGCCGCCGCAACCGGGCGCACGGTGGCTTTTTTCAGCAACGACCGGCTCATGCAGCACATCGTCGCGACCGTCTGCGCCCACGACGGCATCCCGGTCGCCGTCTGCCGCAGTGAAGACGAGGCCGAACGCGCCATGGCAGCCGCAACCGGCAGCCTGCCCGTCCTGCTCATGGAGGCGCCGGGCAGCTGCGCCGGCAGCATCACCCACCAACGGATCGCCGCCCTGCACCAGCTGCTGCGGCTGCAGTACCCGGACCTCACCGTCATCCAGCTCGTCGCCCCCGACGACCACCTTTTCGCCCTCCACGCCTACAGCTCCGGCGTACGGGCGGTCATTCCCCGCCCGCTGCCGGACGACCATCCCGATGCGCCCGTGCGCGACCTGATCCGGTTTCTGGAGGCGCTGTCGGCGTATCTGCGGGGGCCGGGGGTGTCCGGGCAAGCCACGGACACAGGCGTTACCTCGCAACCGTCGCACAATAGCGGGAAAGTCCCCTCATAAACCTACGTCCGCTCCCGCACACCATCCACGCTCCAGAGCCCGCCCCCCTGGGTGGCGATGAAGAGGAACACGAAACAGTAGAGCACCGCCAGTTCCCCCTTGTTGACGAGCGGCAAGAGCGCCTTCGTCCCGTGCGCCATCCAGTAGGCGACGGCCATCTCGCCGCTGGTGATGAAGGCCGCATAGCGCGTGAACAGCCCGATCATGACCAGAAGCCCCCCCACCAGTTCGATGGGGCCGGCGCCGTAGATGATGAACGAGGGCGTCCCGGCGGGAAGCGGCATCGGGAAGCCGAGCAGCTTCTGACAACCGTGGCAGAAGAAGAGAAAGCCGGTAACGATCCGCATCAGCCCGTAGGCCTGTGCATTGAAGTTCGACATGAACGGTTTCATGGTAACGCCTCCCGTGGATTTTCGGTGCCGAAGCGGCACCGCACGTAAAAAATCTACTGCCACTCCCCCACCCCGTCAAGGCGCCCCTCCTCGCCTTTCACGCCGACCTTCCGATGGCATGCTCGATACTCTGGAATGCCCGCTGGACGCGCGTGAGCAGGGTAATCACCTTGGCCGGCTTGAGGATCACATCGAAGAACCCCTGCTTGAAGGCGCGCTGTTCTTCCTCGGGGGTGGCGGTCGCCGTCATGAGGATCACCGGCGTGAAACGGAATTCGGGGATGTTCCGGATGGCATCGAGGAACTCGTCCCGGCCGAGCTTCGGCATGATCCGGTCGGTGACGATCAGCATCGGCCGGCGGGTGAAGATCATCCTGAACGCCTCCGCCGGGTCGGATGCGGTCTCCACCGTGTAGCCGTGCCGGCGGAGGGTGTCGGAGACGATGGTCCGGCACAGTTCGTCCTCCTCCACCAGCAGGATCGACCTCTCGCCCCCGTCGACGACGCTCCTCCCCATGTAGTGCTTCGCGATGGCGCGGTTGATGTCGGTGCGGGTCGCGACGAACAGGATGACATGCACGTCGTGCTGCGTTGCGATCCCGGTAAAGAGCCGTTCCATCGTCGGGTCGTTCACCGCCAGGGTCAGCGTCCCGTCCTCAAGTTCCAGCGGGAAGATCGCGTGCTCGACCGCCGTTTCGAGGGGGATCATGCCCAGCAGTCCGGGCGCGAACTTGTTCCGCGCGAAGTTCCGGACCCTGCGGCATCGGTACTGGCTGGCCAGCCCGTCGGCCAGCTCCTCGGGGGTGATGAGCCCGATATGCTCCAGGAAGGTGCCGAACCGGACCCCCTTGCTTCGCGCCTGGACGACCATACGCTGGACCGTGGTCTCCGACAGGAGCCCCTGCTCGGCGAATATCTCGCCGAGCCTCTTGCGGCGCGCCCTGCCTCCGGTTGTCTCTTTTTCAGGCTTCACGCTGGCATCTCCGTCCCGGCTGTTCCCGACACCCCGGCAGAATCTACCCCGCGCCGCATATGCGCGTCAAGTCCCGCCGCAGCAGCAAGCAAAATAAAAGGGGACGCCGGCGCGGCATCCCCTCTTTACCACTCTCATCCCCACGACCGGCAGGACCGACCTCATGCAGGTCGAGCCCGTCTCTCGGTCACGTTCATGCCGTCTTGCCGTACGCATGCTCGATACTCTGGAATGCCCGCCGGACGCGGGTCAGCAGGGTGTTTTCCTTCGCCGGCTTGAGAATCAGATCGAAGAACCCTCTCTTGAAGGCGACGTGTTCCTCGTCGGGGGAGGCGTTCGCCGTCATGAGGATCACCGGCATGAAACGGAATTCGGGAATGTTCCTGATGGCATCGAGGAATTCGTACCCCCCCAGCTTCGGCATGACCTTGTCGGTGATGACCAGCTTCGGGTTGTGGGTAAAGATCATCTTGAACGCCTCCAGCGGGTCGGCCGCGGTTTCCACGGCGTAGCCGTGCCGCCTGAGCGTGTCCGCGACGATCGTCCTGATCAGTTCGTCGTCCTCCACCAGCAGGATCGATCTCTCGCCCGCATCGACGAGGCTCCTCCCCATGTAGTGCTTCGCAATGGCACAGTTTATATCCGTCCGGGTCGCGACAAACAGGACGATCTGGACGTTATGCTGTCTGGCGATCTCCGCGTACAGCTTTTCCCGCGTCGGATCGATGACCGCCAGCCCCAGTTTTCCATCCTCCAGCCTGAGCGGAAACAGGGTATGTTCCACCGCCATCTCGATGGTGATCATGCGCAGCAGCTCGGGCGGGAAATCATGCCGGGCAAAGTTCCGGATCTTCCGGCAGCGGTACTGCTCGGCCAGCCCCTCCGCCAGTTCCTCGGGTGTGATGAGCCCGATATGTTCGAGAAACTCGCCGAACCGGAACCCCTTCTGCTTCGACTGGACGACCATCCGCTGGACCGCGGTCTCCGTCAGCAGACCCCGCTCCACGAATATTTCGCCGAGCATCTTGCGCCGCGTCGCGCCGTCTATGGAGTGCATATCCGCCATCATGTATCTCCACCGAACACCGTGAAATCCCCGGCAAAAAGCATCGGGCAATTGAGCGTATCCTCTTTTCATTAAACCGTCAAGCGAATGCGTGGAATATAAGAAAAGGGGACGCCGGACCGGCATCCCCTTTCAACCGCTGCTGTTTCTATCGGTCTAGCTGATCCGCCCGAAATCGGCGATCCGCCCGCACATCCGGGCGATTGAAGTGAGGAGCGCCAGGCGGTTGGTGCGCACCTTGTCGTCTTCGGCCATGACCATGACCCTGTCGAAGAAGGTATCCACCGGGCCGCGCAGGGTCGCGATCTCCGTGAGGGCGTCCAGGTAGGCGCCGGCGGCCGCCTTGGCGGCCACGGAAGACTGCACCGCTGAGAACGCCTCGAAGAGCCCCCCCTCGGCGGCGTCCTGGAAGAGTGCCGCGTCCACGGAGAGGTCGGTCCCCTCCTTGATGATGTTCCCCACCCGCTTGAACGCCACCGCCAGCGGCTCGAAGTCGGGATGGGCGGTGAACTCCGCCAGCGCCGCGATGCGGGCCCGCGCGTCCACCAGGTCAATGAAGCCGGCGGCAACGGCGGCCTCCACCACGTCGGCGGCGTAGTCGTTCCCCACAAGGTTCACGAACCGGCCGCAGAAGAACTCCAGCACGTCGGCGGCCACCTGCTCCGCGGGCCGGGTGAGCTTGGCGGAGAGGAGCTCCAGCGACGAACCGATGAGCGCCGGCAGCGACAGCCGGTACCCCTTGTCCAGGATGATGGCGATGACGCCGATGGCGGAGCGGCGAAGTGCATACGGGTCGGCGGAACCGCTGGGGATGAGCCCCACGCCGAAGCAGCCGCAGATGGTATCGACCTTGTCGGCGATGGAGACGAAGGCGCCGATGTCCGAGGCGGGCAGCTCGCCCCCCGCCTGGATCGGCAGGTAGTGCTCGGCGATGGCGGCCGCCACCTCCTTGTCCTCACCCTGCAGGAGCGCGTACTCGCGCCCCATGATCCCCTGCACCTCGGGGAATTCACCCACCATCCCCGTGACCAGGTCCGCCTTGCACAGGTAGGCGGCGCGCGCGGTCTTCGCCTTCACCGCCGGGTTCAGCTTTTCGGCCAGCGATTCGGCCAGCGAGCGGAACCGCTCCATCTTTTCAAAGGAGGTGCCGAGCTTCGCCTGGTAGACGACGGCCTTCAGCGCCTCGACACGTTTTTCCAGCGGCACCTTTCGGTCCTCGTCGTAGAAGAACCGGGCGTCGGAGAGCCGGGCCCGCAGGACCCGCTCGTTCCCCTTCACGACGACGGTCGGGTCCTCCGCCAGGGTGTTGTTGATGGTAATGAAGTTGGGGAGGAGTTTCCCGTCGGCGTCCACGAGGGAGAAGTAGCGCTGGTGCTCCCGCATGGAGGTAATGAGCACCTCCCGGGGGACGTCCAGGAAAGAGGTGGAGAAGCCGCCGCGCACGGCGCTCGGGTATTCCACGAGGTACGCCACCTGCTCCAGGAGCGCCTCGTCCGTAAGCACCGAACCGCCGGCGGTTGTCGCCTCCCGCTCGATCTCCCGGCGGATGATCTCTTTGCGCTTTTCGGGGTCGGGGATGACGAAGTGCCGTTCGCACTCCTCCAGGTAGTGATTGAGGTCCCGCACCGGGAAGGTGGTGTCGGCCATGAACCGGTGTCCGCGGGAGACGGAGCCGCTCTTCACGTTGCCGAAGGAAAACGGCACCACCACCCCGTCGAACAGGGCGATGATCCAGTGCATGGGGCGGGCGAACCGCACGTCCAGGTCCCCCCACCGCATGGACTTCTTGAACGGGATGCTGCCGATGAGCCTCGGCAGGATCTCCGTCAGGAGCCCCGCCGTGGGGACGCCGGTCTCCTTCTTCACCACGGCGACGTAGTCGCCCTTCTCCGTAGCGACGATGGTAAGGGCCGACGGATCGACCCCCTGCCCCCGGGCAAACCCCTCGCCCGCCTTGGTCGGCGTGCCGTCGTCACCGAAGGCGACCTTTTTCGCCGGCCCCATGACGGTGATCTCCGCGTCGGGCTGGTGCTCCGCCACCCCTTTCACGCACAGCGCGAGCCGGCGCGGCGTCGCCATGGTCAGCACGTCACCGTGCGCGATGCGGGCGCTCTCCAGCTCCCTGCGGATGAGCGCCTCCATGTCGGCCATCGCCTTGGGGAGGAACCCGGCGGGGATCTCCTCGGTGCCGATTTCCAGAAACAGTTCCTTGCTCATATGCAATCCTTTCAAACCGAAAACCCGCCACAGAGACACGGAGACACAGAGCCCGCTCAGAGAAAGCAATCAATGGGCTACTGCCTGAAAATGCCTTTCTCTGTGTCTCTGTGTCTCCGTGGCAGGTTGATAATTATTTCTTCAGCATCGGGAAACCGAGCCGCTCGCGCATCTGCAGGTACCCCTCGGCGCAGAGGCGTGCAACGTTACGCACCTTGCCGATGTAGGAGGCGCGCTCCGTGACGGAGATGGCCCCCCGGGCGTCCAGCAGGTTGAAGGTGTGGGAGCACTTCATGACGTAGTCGTAGGCCGGCAGCACGAGCCCCTTCTCCACGAGCCGGATGCACTCCTTCTCGTACATTTTAAAGAGCTGCAGGAGCATATCCACGTCCGCTTCCTCGAAGTTGTAGGTGGAAAACTCCACCTCGGACTCGTGGTGGATGTCGCCGTACCGCACGCCGTTCACCCACTCCAGGTCGTAGACGTTGTCCACCCCCTGCAGGTACATGGCGATCCGCTCGCAGCCGTAGGTGATCTCGGAGGAGACCGGCTTCAGGTCGATGCCGCCCGCCTGCTGGAAGTAGGTGAACTGGGTGATCTCCATCCCGTCCAGCCAGACCTCCCAGCCCAGCCCCCAGGCCCCCAGGGTCGGCGACTCCCAGTCATCCTCCACGAACCGGATGTCGTGGGCGTTGGGGTTGATGCCGAAGGCGCGCAGGCTGTCCAGGTACAGGTCGAGGATGTTGGCCGGCGACGGCTTCATGATCACCTGGAACTGGTAGTAGTGCTGCAGCCGGTTGGGGTTCTCGCCGTAGCGGCCGTCGGTGGGACGACGGGACGGCTCCACGTACGCCACGTTCCACGGCTCCGGCCCCAGAACGCGCAGGAAGGTGGCCGGGTTGAAGGTCCCCGCCCCCTTCTCCGTATCGTAGGGCTGCTGGATGACGCATCCCTGCCTGGCCCAGTACCCCTGCAGGGAAAGAATGAGATCCTGAAATGTCAGCACGACGTGCCTCCCGAGATGAAGATGTTCGAAAAAGATTCGCCCCGCGGGCGAAAAAAAGCGCCCATTCCGCTTGAAATCCGGCCGGTTGGGCGGTGGAAAGCTTACCCTCTCCCGCGGGGAGTGTCAAGAAGTATAAGCGACGGCAGGGGGTTACGAGGAATCGGGCCGAGCGATCCGAACAGATACCCTTATATCTCCCCCCCCTTCAAGGGGAGGGTCGGGGTGGGGATGGGGTAAAACAACCGATCAACATTACGGACTGCCCCATCCCCCTCCTCGCCTCCCCCTTGAAGGGGGAGGAAACGAACTGGTGCACTTCAAATTGTTTCCTCTGCGAAGCTCTGAGTCCTCTGTGGTAAATGCATTTCGCTTTTCAGGCTACACAGAGAACATTACGTTTCCCCCGCCACCTCCCGCAGGAACGAGAGCGACTTCAGCGGCCGCTCCAGGTGGGCGGCGATGGCCCGGGCGACGATCTCCCCCGCGTCCACCAGCGCGTCGTCCGGAAAGACCACCGCGCCGAACCGCCCGGTCTCCAGGCAGCGGCGCAAGAGCCGTAACGTTTCGGCGGACACGGGCCGGTCCCCCCGGCCGCATGTCCGGCAGCGAAGCCCCCCCGCCGCCGTGACGTACGCGCCATCCGTACCGGCCAGCTCAGCACCACAGGCGTGACACGCCTCCAAGGGCAGCCGGTAGCCGACGATGTTTAAAAGGTTCGCCTCGAAGAACCGGCGGTCGGAAGGGGTGGAGGGGGCACCGTCAAGCCGCTGCAGGTACGCCTCCATGAGCCGGAACAGGCGGGGCAGCTCGTGCCCCTCGGGAAGGAACCGCTCCGCCAACTCGCAGGCGTAAGCGGCGTGGGCGATGCGGGTGAGATCTCCGCGGATACCGGGAAAGATCGTCACCACGTCGGCGTCGGTCACCGTGCAGAGCCCCTCCTTCAGCCGCACCTGGATACGCAGCCGGGCGAACGACTCCAGGGCGCCGCCGAACCGTTTGCGGCTCGACTTCGCTCCCCGCGCCAGTCCCCGGATCTTGCCGTGTTCCAGGGTGAAAAAGGTGGCGATGACGTCCGATTCGCGGTACTCCATGGAGGAGAGGAGAATGGCTTCGCAGTGGACCGTTTCCATGGCGGCAGGGTAGCACCGGCGCAGCGCGGCGTCAATCGGCGCCGAAACCTTAGCAATAAATAATCATCCCGCCATTGACCGCTTCCCGGCCCACGTGGTATTTGATATCGAAATTCATTTCCATATACTCCCCCCTCGAAATGAACCTTCAAATCGGAACAGGCGCGGCGCTGCCGCGGAGGGGATTCGTGCGCCCGCGCAATGAAAACGAATGTCGTTTGCATGTAGCCCGGCACGTACCGTACATTCCGCATTCATGCCGACTATCACACCAACAACGCACAGGAGGAACCCCACATGGTCAGAAGAATCGCCCTTATCGCCGCTACGGCGGCCCTGCTGGCGTCGGCATCTCCTGCCGGCGCCGCCACCATGGAAGAGATGCAGAAGCAGATCGACGACCTGTCCGCCGCCATGCGGACCATGCAGGCGGATGAGGCCAAGAAAGCAGCGCAGGCGGTTCCGGCATCACAGCAGGAGCCGGACGGTTACCTAAAACAGGCACTGGACCGGACCAGCATCGGCGGCTACGGCGAGCTCGCCTACATCTTCAGAGAGGAAAACGGCAACGGCCACGGGGGAAACACGTTCGATCCGCAGCGGTTCGTGTTGTACGTCAATTCCGGGCTCACCGACTGGATCACCCTCAGTTCGGAACTGGAGTGGGAGCACGGCGGCAGCGACGGCGGTACCGACGGCAGCATCTCCGTGGAACAGGCGTTTCTGGACTTCAAACTCGCCCGGCCGTTCAACGTGAAGGCGGGGGTCATGCTCGTGCCGGTCGGGGCGCTCAACCTGTACCACGAACCGACCAACTTCAACTCCACGGAACGGCCCCAGGTGGACCGGTTCCTCATCCCCACCACCTGGCAGGAGATGGGGGTGAACGTCCATGGCGCTCTCGGGGACAGGGTCGACTACCAGCTCATGGTATCGCCGGGGCTGGACGGCACCGGCTTCGCCGCCGAAACCGGCCTCAGAGAGGGGCGCCAGGATTTCGGCAAGGACAGCAACCGCAACATGGCGGTCTCCGGCCGGCTGGAGGTCCGTCCACTCACGAACCTCTACACCAACCTCTCCTTCTACGCGGGCAACTCCGCCCCCGGCGGCAAACCGACCGCCTATACGACGCTTGCCGCCTTCGACGGGATGTACCGGGTTGGCCGGTTCGACCTGGCCGGCGAATACGTGCAGGTCTTTATTGACAGACCCGCCGTGCTCTCCGACGAGATCGGCCACGCCATGTCCGGCTACTGGGTGGAAGGCGCGGCCCACCTGATGCCCGACTCCTGGAAGAAGGGAAAACTGTCCGATTCCGACCTGATCCTGTTCGGCCGCTGGTCCGAACTGGACACCCAGGAGGGGGGGATCGCCGACCCGGCCAAGGCGAGCGGCAGGTTCGACCGCACCTACGCCACCTTCGGCCTCGTCTTCAAGCCCACCACGACGGTCTCCGTCAAGGCGGACTACCAGATATACGGCGACCACCGCACGGTCGGCGAGACGCCGCTGGACAACAACAAGTTTCAGATCGGACTGGGGTTTGTGTTCTAGGGCAAACGAAATTGGAGAGGGAAAAGAAAGGGGGACAGCGATTGTCCCCCTTTTTCTATGCCGTTACACATGAACGGCCGGACAGCTCAATTCCTCGGTTGACAGCATAGTATCACATTAGTACCATTATTCCATGCCGCCGAAAATACGCGAACTGATCAGCCGCCTGAAAAAGGCCGGCTTTCTCGACAGAGGGGGAAAGGGGAGCCATCGCAACTTCACCCACCCGAACTGCTCCATGCCCATCACCCTGTCGGGCAACCCCGGCGACGACGCCAAACCATATCAGGAGCGACAGGTGCAGATGGCAATCAAGGAGAGCAGAACATGAAACCGAGCGACAGATATCTGAAGATCGTGGAGTGGTCCGAGGAGGACGGATGTTACGTGGGGACCTGTCCGGGGCTCATCTACGGCGGGGTGCATGGCGACGACGAGGCCCAGGTCTACGGGGAACTCTGCCAGGCGGTCGCGGAGGCGGTAGAGCTGTACGAAGCGGACAACAAGCCGCTGCCGCCGGCCACCGCCAACAAGGAGTATTCGGGGCGTTTTGTCCTGCGGGTAGGAACGGACCTGCACCGGGAGATTGCCATCAAGGCGCTGCGGTCGGGGGAAAGCCTGAACAGTTACTGTCAGAGGGTGTTGAAAAAGGCGGTGGGACAGGGGTGCTGAATCACTTTCGCCACGTAAGACGATTCTTAGACCTCGACATAAACCAAGCTACTACCCCAATCAGTGTGCCAACCAGTGCAATATCTTTTCGGACAAGCAAGCAAATAATCAGAAATATTCCAAGGATAATTTGGAGCATTATCTCCCCCATTGCCCGAATTTATGAAAAGGTGTCATCAATGTCGGGAACCAACAACCGCATGGCACGCAATTGAGCCTGTTTCCGTTGTTCAAACTTGCCGAAGACCGAAAAATGGTAATGGGAATAAACTACTTTTGATTCGGATTTATACCATACATCAAGACCATCGCGAGTACCCAAAGGGTTACGTGGCATCCAAGAAAACAATCCCGTCAATCTCATCAACCGGGCAACACCGGAAGGAATGAAAATGTGACGCGCTGCGCCAAACATGATCGCGTGATTTATTCTATCAAGATGAGCATGATCGAGGTCGTCCAAGACAAGAGAACTTCTTCCGTACGTTGGGACATGCAGTAATTCTACAAACGACACTTTCTCAGCATGCTCAGTGCCAAAACCAATGCGTGCAAATGACTTATGGAAAAATTGCCCGTCCCCTTTGTAGTGTGAGAGCAAAAAAGGGTGATGAACATTATTTTTCCGCCAGAACGTTACTCCGTCTTTGAGGTATTCTAAAATCTGAACAAAGACTGATTGGAATTCGATATTCTTATCGTAATTCGCATCTAGACCAACAAAGAGATATTGTGCCAGTTCTGGAGCAATCCCCTGATATGGCTTCAACGCAAAGGCTTGCTGCAGTTGTTTGCTTGGATGGCAGAAATACATTACGCTCCCCTCACCCCAAACAATTCCTCAAACAGCATCTTTGACCGCTCCAGCCCCTTCTCCGTCAGGACGACCGACTTGGTCTTGTTCCGGTAATCGAGGATGTATCCCTTTTCATGCAACCGGTCGAGAACGTCAAAATCGAACCCCTTCCAGGCTCGCGACCCGTCATGGAGCGTCAACTGGAGCAGCGCCAGCACACACTCGTCGATTTTGTCCGCATCCATCTCCGCCGTCTGGATTGCAGGCTGATACCCCTCACCAGCCTCGTGCACCCCACTCACCAGCGGATACCGCTCCGGATGCAGAATGCTTTCCACTTCCAGGTCCAGATCCAGCTCCGGCCAGTAAAGATGCTGCGCCGAGGGCAGTTCTACATGCACAACCTTGCCGATCGGCGCATCCCGGAACCAGGGGAACTTCTCGAACGGAAGAAACAGTTCCTGCTCGTTAAAAAGGAGCCAGAGGCCATGCTCGGACACATTGGTGACTTCAACCGCCGAAGTGCAGGCTCCATGCGTTGCGTATGTCATGTTCGTGCTCCTCGACAAGCTTCCGAACGAGATTCAGTTCGGTTTCCGACAGACCGTAGTTCTGCGCCAGTTCGACCTGCGGTTCAATCCAATACTTCGCTTCTCCATTCTGGCCATGGACATGGATGTGCAGCCGGGACTCCTCGCGGGAGAAGAAATAGAACCGGAAACCGCTCTCCCTGAATACCGTCGGACTCACCACTTACCCCCGGAAATGTAACTGCCGAAAGATTACTGAATATTCCCTAACATGACAAGCGAAAACCCCCGCCCGGACGAGCCGGAACGGGGGGGTATAGAGGAGATGCATTCAAACGTATTGACCTCAGCTGCGGGTAAGCTCCGCGATCACCGCGTCATGGTGGGGATAAAGTGCGAGCAGGTCGTACCTATGCGCCAGCTCGAAGTCGGCGAAGTCGAAGCCGGGAGCGACGGTGCAACTCACGAGGGCATAGCTGGCGGGGTCAAGAAGCCTGGCCCCGAACCAGGAGCCGGCGGGGACAAGCGCCTGGGGAAAGGCGCTGCCTGCCGGATCACAGCCGATGGTCTGCCGGGAGAGGGTGCCGTCCGGGGCGATGGCGGTGATGACGAGGGGTGAGCCGGCGTGGAAGAACCACAGCTCGTCGGACCTGATGCGGTGCATGGCGGAGAAGTCGCCCCCCTCCAGGAGGAAGTAGATGGCGGTGGCGAAGCTGCGCGCGCCGCCGAAGCGGTCCGGCAGGGCGTCCGCCGGAATGCGCTCCGGCGAGCGGTACGTTTCCCGGTACCAGCCCCCCTCCGGGTGGCGCTGCAGCTGCAGGGTCTCGATCCACTGCGCGGCGGTGGTCATGTCACCATATCCTCTGTTGACAGAATTCATGCTCTCTTCCTTCGCCCCCAGGGAGAAGGTGGCCTTCCCCGCGCCCAATCCCTCTTCCGAAGGAAGAGGGAAATGAATTCTTTCCCCCCTTGGGGGAGAGACAGAGAGAGGGCTGGGCCGGATGAGGGAAGGGCAGTATCCCATACGTCGGGCATTTCCCCCTCACCCTCACCCTCGCCCTCTCCCTCAGGGAGAGGGAACCGTTCTTGGTGCACCGTGAACACGCCTGTCACGCCGTTCATACACCAGAAACGTGCAGGCCGGTGCGCCGGGCAGCTCCTGCCTACTCACCTCCACGAACCCCGGCGGGATCTCGGGAAAGTATGCGTCCCCCGCCACCGTCAGGTGCACCAAGGTAAGGTGGATGTGCGTAGCCAAGGGCAGCGCCTGCCGGTAGACCTCCGCCCCGCCGCAGATGAAGACCTCGTCACCGCCGGGGGCAGCCGCGGCCAGGGCCAGCGCAGCATCCAGGCTCCCCGTAGCGAGACAGCCGGGGGCGGTGAAACCCGGAGTACGGGAGAGGACGACGACCGTCCGGTCGGGGAGAGGCCGGCCGATGCTCTCGTACGTCCGGCGCCCCATGACGATCGGGTGCCCGGTGGTGAGCTCCCTGAACCGGGCGAGGTCGGCGGGAAGCCGCCAGGGGATGGTCCCCTCACTGCCGATGACCCGGTTTTCCGCCATGGCGGCGATCAGCGCGATCCTCACCGGAACGACCGCCGGTTGCGGAAGAGGAGATAGATGCAGTAGACGCCGCCTGCAGCCATGACCGCCACGAGCGGCCAGATCACCCGCCGTCCGCTCCCGGCGAAGAAGAGCGGATAGAGGAACGCGCCGTTCAGGAGCGTTACCGCCAGGAAGGTGAGGAAGGTCTTCACCCCCGGACCGCCTTGAAGACGGCGGAGAAGTCCTCCTCACCGAAGCCCGCTTCCCGCGCCCTCTTGAACAGCTCGTTGGCCGCCGCAGCGGCGAAGAGCGGCTGGGCGACCGCGTCGCCGAGCCCCACGGCGAGCCGCAGGTCCTTCTGCATATGCTTCAGGGGGAAGTTGGTGGCGTAGTTGCCTTTCGTCATGAGCCCCCCCTTGATGGCGAACATCGGGTTGGCCATGGCGCCTGCCCCCAGCACGTCCAGGATCGCCGCCGGGTCGAGCCCCGCCTTTTCCCCGAGGGCGAGCCCCTCGCAGAAGATCGCCATCATCCCCCCCATGACCATGTTCACCACGAGCTTCATCCGGGCACCGCTCCCCGTCTCCCCCAGAAACAGGCATTTCTTCCCCATCCGCTCCAGGCCGGGGAGCGCCTCGTCGTAGAGCGAACGGTCGCCCGCAGCGAGGATCACGAGGGTGCCGTCCTCCGCCGGCTTCTTGCTCCCGGAGACCGGCGCCTCCAGGTACCGTCCGCCCGCGGCGGTCACCGCCGCGGCGATCGTGCGACTGGTCACGTCGTCCACCGTGGACATGTCCACGTAGCCGCGTCCGTCGCCGATCCCGGCGCAGATACCGGCCGGTCCCAGGGCCACCTCTTCCGCCGCCGCCGGGTCCGCCAGCATGCCGAAGGTGACCGGGCAGACCGCCGCCACCGCCGCGGGGCTTACCGCAACGCTCGCCCCCAGTGCCGCCAGCTCGGCGCACTTCTCCTTCGAGCGGTTCCAGACCGTGACGCCGAACCCCGCCTTCAAGAGGTTCTTCGCCATGGCACTCCCCATGATCCCCAGTCCGACGAAACCGTAGCTCTGCATAGACACCTCCGGAAAAATTTACAGGATGGACAGGATTAACAGGAAAAACCCTTACGCCATGTTGGTCGCAGATGAACGCGGAAAATGCGGATCAGGCCCAAACCTTTCAGCTTTCAAAAAGGCAAACAGCAAAAACAGCTATCCGCAGATTTCACAGATTATAACCCAGGGTTTTGGTTCAGCTTTATCTGCGTTCATCTGCGTTTATCCGCGTCCCAATCAGGTTTTCAGATTTTAATTCCTCTATCCTGTCCATCCTGTGAATAACGCCTGTCAGTCCACCAGCCGCACGCGACGCCAGCGGCGCACCGAATTGATGAGGAACAGCTCCTCCGCTCCCGCCAGCTCCTCCCGCCGGATGCCCCGCTCCCGGATGGCGCCGGTGGCCAGCAGTTCCTCCCGGAAGACGCCGGGCAAAAGGCCGCTCTCGATCGGCGGGGTGACCAGTTCACCGCCGAGGCGCGCCACGACGTTGTGGATCGTCCCCTCCGTCACCTCGCCCCGTTCGTTCACGAACAGCCGGTCGATGCAGTCGGGGCGCGGCGGCAGGTCCGCGTACCAGGGACGGTGGGTCGTCTTGTGGTAGAGGAACGGTTCCCGGGAGTCCACGGCCTGCGGCGCGAAGGCGACCCGCAGCTCCGCATCCGCCGGGTCGGGAGCGACGGGGACCGACTCGACGGTCAGCCCGCCGTCCTCGTAAAGGAGCAGTCGCACCCGCTGCCGGCCGGGAAGGGACGTCGCCGTCTCCGCCAGCATCTCCTCCGCCCGCACCAGGTCGAAGGGATAGCCGAAATAGGACGCCGTCCGGCCGAGCCGCGCCAGGTGCCGCGACTTCAGGAACCAGACGCCCTCCTCCAGGAGGAGCGTCTCCAGGAGTTGGAACGCGGGACGGACCGTCCGGGCGAAGGCAGCCTTGGCGATACACTCGGCGTACTCCGCATCGGACCGGGAGTCCCAGGTGACGCCGCTGCCGATCCCCAGCTCTCCCCTCCCCGACTGCCCGTCGATGACGGCGGTGCGGATGGCGACGCTGAAGACCGCCTCGTTCCCCGGGGAAAGATAACCGATGCAGCCGGTGTAGACCCCGCGGGGCCCGTCCTCCAGCCCGCGGATGATCTCCATGGTGCGCCGCTTGGGGGCGCCGGTGACGGAGCCGCAGGGGAAGAGCGCCTCCAGCAGTTCCGTGAAGCCGGTCCCCGGCCGGCAGGCGGCGGTGACCGTGGAGGTCATCTGGTGCAGGGTGGGGAGGGTCATGACGTCAAAGAGCGACTCCGCCGTAACGGACCCGACCCGGGCGATCTGCCCCAGGTCGTTCCGGAGCAGATCGACGATCATCAGGTTCTCCGCCCGGTCCTTGGCGCTCTCCTTCAAGAGCTCCCGCTGCCGGTCGTCCTCCTCCGGCCAGCGGCCGCGCGGGATGGTCCCCTTCATGGGGCGCACCTCGATCCGGTCGCCGTCGCGCTTGAAGAAGAGCTCCGGCGACGCGGAAAGGATCTGCCACCGTCCGGTGTCGATATAGGCGCAGAACGGCGCCCGCTGGGAACGACACAGCGCACGGTACCAGCCGAAGGACACGCCGGCGAACCGGAACCGCTGGCGGAAGGTAAGATTCACCTGGTAGGTGTCGCCGGCGGCGATGTAGTCGCGGACCCGCGCCACCGCCGCCGCGTACCGCTCGACGCCGATGGACGGCTCCCACGCCGTCACCTCGTACCGCTCGCCGCAGTCCGGCTCCGCCTGTGGCCGGCGGGGGTGCCGCTCCCGGAAGACGCCGAACCAGAGAAGCGGCATCCCGCTCCCCTCCCGGGTTATGAAGTCCGGCCGCAGCCCCGGCGCCGCCTCGTAGGAGATAAAGCCGGCGGCGTGCCGCCCCGCGGCCACCGCCCTTTCGATACGTGCCAGTGCCGGGCGCACCTCATCCGGCCGGTCGGCGGTCACGATCTCCTCGCACGCGTCGAACGCCCACGACGCGCCGTCCTCCCCCGGCCGCCACGATTCCAGCAGGACCCGCGGTTCGCCCGTCACGAGGGCACCCCCGTGCAGACCGGCGCGATGGCGCAGGTGAGGCACCGCGCCTTGTCGCGCCCGTCGCACCCCTCGGAGATCCCCAGGTGGCAGAGGGCAAAGTCGTATTTCACCGGGTCCAGCGGGTCCAGCTGCCGCAGGGCGGCGGTAATCTCCCGGGCCATGCGCCAGTCCGCCTGTTTGCGGCTGGAGAAACCGAGGAACCTGCCGATACGCTGAATGTGCGCGTCCACCGGCACGACCAGACGGCTGGGGGAGACCTCGGGCCAGAGCCCCAGGTCGATGCCGTCGGCGGGACGCGCCATCCAGCGCAGGAACATGCAGAGCCGCTTGCAGGCGCTCCCCGAGGCGGGGGACGGAAAGAGGAAGCGGAAGTAGGAGTCGGCGGGGGGCGCCGGAGTGCCGAAGACCTCCGTATAGTCGAAGGCGAGGATTGCGGCGCTGAACGCGGTGAGAGCGGGGGTAATCTCCTCCGCATGGGGATCGTCCAGGCCGAGGAAGAACTCGCCGACGGAGTCCGCCTCCTCCAGCATGGTCCGGGCCGCCAGAAAGAGGGCGCACAGGTCGCGGCCGTCGTTGAACCGGTGCTTGAAGCCGGCGAAGGTGGCGAGCCCCGCCGCGGCGTCGAACTCCTCCGCGTACCGGCGGGGAGACGGCCCCAGGGCGGCGAAGATCCCCTCCAGGGTCCGGAGGATGATCTTCACGTTGCCGTAGGCGAAGGACGAGGCGATCAGCCCGACGATCTCCCGGTCCGCCGGATCGGCGTAGCAGTGGCAGAACGACAGCGGATCGTTGGCAAGGTGGCGCGGCGAACGCGACGCGTACAGGTTGTCCAGGAGCTGTTTCAGCGGCATGGGAACGGCTCTCCGCACGGAAATGACAGGCCGTGACAAACGGCGGATTACAGTACCATATTGAAATTACGGGTGAAAGAGGAAAAGGAGGGCATATGCAGGGGATCACGTTCGAGGAGATCATGTTCACCATCATGTCGGCGACCCAGGATACGTTCAAGAGCTACCTGAACATCGACCTGTTCGCCGGCAAGGTGGAAAAGAAGATCACGCCGCTCCATTCCGACATCGTGGGGATCGTGGGGATCGCCGGCGAGCGGGTGGGGTACATCCTCATCGCGTCGGAAATGCCGTCGGCCGTGGCGGTGGCGCGGGAGATGCTCATGGCCGACGAGCCGGATGACGATGCGGTGCGGGACGCCATCGGCGAGCTGACCAACAACATCGCCGGCTGCTTCAAGACCAGGTACCACGAACGGTACGGCAGCGTCGCCCTCGGCCTCCCGATGGTGGTATCGGGGAAGGTGCGGCCGCTGGCGGACATGGGGGGTGACGGTACGGCATCGGGGGGGATGGACGTGCAGTGCAACGGGGTCACCATCCCGTTCCGCTCCCTGGACGGAGAAGTGGCGTTCCGGGTGATGGTCTACATGTAGGACGTCAGTTCCTCGGCGATTCCAGGATGAAGGTGACCGGGCCGTCGTTTGTAAGTCCCACCTGCATGTCCGCCCGGAAGACACCGGTGGCTACCGGCACCCCCATGCTCCGCGTCCGCTCCACGAAATACCCGTACAACCGGTTCGCCTCGTCGGGAGGCGCGGCCGCATCGAAGGAGGGGCGGCGCCCCTTGGCGCAGTTCCCCGCCAGGGTAAACTGGGAGACCACGAGGAGCTCCCCCCCGATGTCGTGGAGCGACAGGTTCATCTTCCCCGCCGTATCCTCGAAGATCCGCAGGTTGGTGATCTTTTCCGCCAGCCAGTCGGCGGCGGACGCATCATCCCCCTTCTCCACCCCCAGGAGCACCAGCATCCCCTGGCCGATGGCACCGACAACGGCCCCCTCTACCCGCACGGACGCCTCCGTTACCCGCTGAATCACCGCTTTCATCCCCTACTCCTCGCCGAAGACCTCGCGGAACGCCTGCTCGTATACCGCCTTCGCCGCTGCGTTGAAGGCGACGAACAGCACCCGCTCGATCTCCGGGAACCGTTCCAGGGCCGCCTTCGCCTCGGCCATGGCCACGGCGCACGCCTTCGCCATGGGATAACCGTACACCCCGGCGCTGATGGCGGGAAAGGCGATGGTTTTCAGGCCGTTCTCGTGGGCCACCTTGAATGAGCGACGGTAACAGCTCGCGAGGAGCCCCGGCTCCCCCTTCTCCCCGCCGTGCCAGACCGGCCCGACGGTATGGATCACGTGCCGCGCCGGCAGCCGGTACCCCTTCGTGATCTTCGCGTCACCCGTTTCGCACCCGCCGAGGGTGGAGCTCTCCGCCACCAGTTCGGGGCCGGCGGCCCGGTGGATGGCGCCGTCCACCCCGCCGCCCCCCAGGAGCGTCCCGTTCGCCGCGTTGACGATCGCGTCCACGGCGAGGGTCGTAATGTCCGTCAGAACGATCTCGATCTTTTCCTTCATGGCATCCTCCGCTTTCCCTCCGCGTGCGGATGGCGGTGCCCCACCAGCGGCATGAACCCGTCCGCCACGAGGATATCCGCCACCCTGGGGGATGTTGCAAACCGGATGAAGTCCATGGCCAGACGGGACGGTCTCCCCTTGACGACCAGATTGAGCACCCGTGCCAGAGGGTAGGTCCCATTATTGATCGTCGCCCTGCTCGGCATTACACCGTCTGCAGGCAGGAGCCTCACACTGTATCGCGCCTTGTCATGCTTGTTCAGCTCGGCAAACGACACGTAGCTGACGGCATGCGGGTTATGCCCCACAACCCTCATGGTAACCGAGTTTTCGGCGGGAATGACGATGCCGTGGAGGTCGGAAATCCTGACGGAGAGATACTCGGCGACCAGTTTGGTCGATGCTCCCCCCTCATCTCGCAGCACCACGCTGATGGGGGCGTCGTCACCCCCGACCTCTTTCCAGTTGGTGACCCTGCCGGTAAAGATGTCGGCCAATTGCCGCCGCGTCAGTGATTTCAGGTTGCTATCGTTCGAGGTAATGAAACAGACGCCATCCTGGCCGACGGGAAACGTTCTGAGGTCGTTCTCGTTCTCCCTCAGGGCGCGGGAAACCATGCCAATGGAGTTCAGGCCGTTGCGGGTATCGCTGATCCCTCTGGCCGAGCTTATCCCGTGGACCGTGATCTGAACGAAGGGGTGGGACTGACGGTACCGTTGTTCCATGTGGGTGATGAGCGGGGCCATGGTACTGGAACCGGTCAGCAGCAGCTTACCTTTCAGGAACGGCTCCGCGGCATGCGCGGTAACCGTCCTGAATAGCAGAACCACCAACAGGAGCAGATGCTTCCATTTCCGTCCCGGGCGTTTCATCACCGCACCATCCCCCGCAGAAGGGACAGGTTCACCCCGTCCATCTCGTTGTCGTCACCCTTGGGGGTTTCCAGGATCTTGGGGATCTTCACGAAGCGCGGGTCGTTCATGAGGAAGCGGAACCCCTCCAGCCCCATGGCCCCCTGGCCGATATGCTCGTGCCGGTCGACGCGGGAGCTGAGCCCCTTCTTCGAGTCGTTGACGTGGAAGCAGTGGAGCCGGTCCAGGCCGATGATCCGGTCGAACTCGGCAAAGACCCGGTCGTACCCCTCCTGGGTGGAGATGTCGTAGCCGGCGGCGAAGGTGTGGCAGGTGTCGTAGCAGACGCCGAACCGGTCGGCGTTGCGGGAGCCGGTGATGATCGCCTGCAGCTGCTCGAAGGTGTACCCCAGGTTCGTTCCCTGTCCGGCGGTGGTCTCCAGCAGCACCTTGCCGGTATACGCGGGAACCGCGGCGAACAGCTCGTCGAACGCCTCGATGATCCGGGCGATCCCCGCCTCCTCCCCCGCCCCCACGTGGGAGCCGGGATGCATGACGATCTTGTCGATACCGAGGAGCGCACAGCGCTGCATCTCCTCGGCAAAACCGATGAGGCTCTTCTCCCGGGTGATCCCCTCCTCGGCGGCCAGGTTGATGAGGTAGATGTCATGGCTGACGATATCGTGAAGTCCCGACTCGCGCCATCTTTCCCGGAAGAGCTCCGCATCGGCCCCGGACGGCATCTTGCCCCGCCACTGGTTGGAAACCTGGGTAAAGATCTGGATGACGCCGCAGCCCGCCTCCACCCCCCGGCCGGGGGCGAGGTGCAGTCCGCCGGCGATGGACATGTGGGCACCGAGATAGTCGTTCATGGGAACTCCCTTTCCTGTGAAGCAACCGGTTTTGACCCGAACTTTCCGAAGCGGACCGGCAACCCGGCTCGACGCGACCTCTTCATCCGTCTGTTCATTTCAGTGTATCACCAAACGACAGGGTGGATATGATCACGAGGGTTCGCCTTCGGAGAGTTGGGAGGATACGACGGCGGGTCGACCGGCGGGTTGTTTCCTGTTCTTCCGGGCACGTTCCAACTCCCCGTCAGGCCGGTGCGGCAAGGCGGGCCGCGATGGCGGCGATCCGTTCCGCATACGCCGCCGGCGACAGCGTCACCGGTTCGTGGGGCTCGGACCAGATGGGGCGCGGCCAGAGCGGGTCGTCCGCAAACCGCGGCACCAGGTGCCAGTGCATGTGGGGGACCATGTTCCCCAGAAGCTCGTAGTTGATCTTGGCCGGCCGGTACAGCTCGAACAGGGCGGCGGCGACGGCGTTCACCTCCTCCACCACCGCACCCCGGACCTCCCGGTCCAGGTGGAACAGCTCGGTGACATGGACCTTCGTGAAGACGAAGCAGTAGCCGGGGAAGAACTGATCGCGGTTCAGGAGCACGTAAGAGTGCGCAAGCTCCGCGATCCGCAGCTCCGCATCGTCGTTCCATTTCGTGCACATGGAGCAGTCTGTCACTCAACACCTCAAAAAACAATCTGATTAGCGACAATCTTCCGCTACCAGGTTCCCCCCTCCCTTGAGGGGAGGGGGTCAGGGGGTGGGTGAAGTTCCAACTGGTTGATATCTTGGCACCTTCACCCCCACCATCACCCTCCTCCGTCAAGGGGGAGGGAATGATAAGGGCGGTAGCAGAAGATCATCGCTAATCAGGAAAGACAATGGGACGCGGATAAAACCAGAATAAGCTTTCAAAAAGGATGGACAGGAGATGCAGGAGAAAACCGAAGGCACATATCAAACAAACTTTACGGACACGGATCGAGTCTGATGAACACGGATAACGTCAGATAATGACCCAATCCTTTTCAGCGTTCATCTGCGTTTATCCGCGTCCCGTTTGGCTTTTCGGCTTTTTCCTGTCCGTCCTGTCCGTCCTGTTAGAAAAGGCTGTTCAGACGTACTCCGCGGCCCTTCGATCAGCCGTTACAGGTCGATCTCGCCGGAAAAGACCTCCGTGGCCGGCCCCGTCATGTACAGGCAGCCGTCCTCCGCCCACTCCAGCTCCAGGTCGCCGCCGGAGAGGTGGTTCAGGATCTTCCGGTCCGTCACGTTGTTCAGCACCCCCGCCACGCAGACGGCGCTGGCGCCGGTGCCGCAGGCGAGCGTCTCGCCGGCGCCGCGCTCCCAGGTGCGCTGGCGCACCTCGGTGCGGGAGATGATCTGCACGAACTCCACGTTGGTGCGGCGGGGAAACAGGGGATGGTTCTCCAGGAGCGGACCGTACTTCTCCACCTGGAACTGCTCCACGTCATCCACGTAGATGACGCAGTGGGGGTTCCCCATGGAGACCGTCGTTATGTGGAAGGTGGTATGCAGGATGTTCAGCGGCTCGTTCACCGTCTGCCCGTCCTGCGGGTCGCCCAGCATCGGGATCTCCACCTTGGTGAGGCGCGGCCTGCCCATGTTGACCCGCACCCGCTCCACCTTGTTCGCGCCGTCGGTGAAGAGCTGCAGGGTGAGGATGCCGGCGCCGGTCTCGGCGGTGATCTCCTTCTTCGTCACGATGCCGTGGTCGTAGGCGTACTTGGCCACGCAGCGGATACCGTTGCCGCACATCTCCGACTCGCTTCCGTCGGAGTTGAACATCCGCATCCGTACGTCGGCCGTGTCGCTCGGCATGATGAGGATGAGGCCGTCGGAGCCGATGCCGAAGTTGCGGTTGGAGACCTTGATGGCGGTCGCGGCGGGGTCGGCGACCGTTTCCGCGAAACAGTTCACGTAGACGTAGTCGTTGCCCGCGCCGTGCATTTTGGTGAATTTCATATCCTGCTCCTTTATGTGAGGGATGAATACATGCATAGCCCCTCTCCCCTGGCGGGAGAGGGCCGGAGAGAGGGGGACGGCGGGCTACGCCCGTCGCCGACAGCCGTTCATTAATAGCAAAAATTTATTGCGTATACCACGAAAAACCTGCGGCGGCGGCCCGTAGTGCTCAGCGCAGGGTGACGACCGTCACGCCGTCGCCCCCCTCTTCCGGCGCGCCGCGGCGGAACTCGCGCACGAGCGGGTGGCCGTCCAGTTCCGCCCGCACGGCGCGCATGAGGGCGCCGGTCCCCTTGCCGTGGATGATCCGCAGCTCGCCGGCCCTCTCCAGGGAGGCGTGGTTCAGGAACCGGTCCAGTTCCGCCAGGGCGTCGTCCACCCGGCGGCCGACGAGGTTCAGCTGGTCCGGCGCGGTGTCGTCGCTGGTCGTACGCCGGGCGGGACTCTTCTGCTGCGGCGTCTTCCCCTGGCGGGGGGCCAGGTCCGAGAGCGCCACGTCCAGGTCCATGATCCCCGCCCGGACCCGCAGCCGCCCCTGGCGGCGGTCGATGGCGGTGACGGTGCCGTCGTAGCCGATGGAGCGGACGAAGACCGTGTCTCCCTCCTTGAGTCTCTCCAGCGACAGCCGCTCCCCGGGATGCAGAGCGCGCTGCCGCTCCGCCACGGCGGCCTCCGCCTCCTCCAGCTTCCGTTTCGCCTCCCGGCTCTTCTCGCGGCGCGCCTCGTCCAGGATGGCGTTCACCTCCCGCCGCGCGCCGGCGATGATCTCCCGGGCCGAGCCGAACGCCTCCTCCAGTTCCGCCCGCAGCCGCGCCTCCAGCCCGGCGTGGCGCGCCTTTGCCTCCCTCTCCCGCGCCGCGAGGGCCGTCTCGCGGGAGTCCAGCTCCGCCAGTTTTTCATCGAACCGCTGGCGATGCTCCTTCAGCTCCGCCAGGAGCCCGTGGAACTGGGTGTCCAGCGTGCCGGCCATCTCCAGGGCGAAGGCGATGACCCGATCCGGCAGACCGTAGCGGCGGGCGATCTCGATGGCGTGGGACTGGCCCGGCTCCCCGACGGTGAGCCGGTACAGGGGCGTGAACCGCTGCCGGTCGAACTCCATGGCGGCGTTCACCATGCCGTCCGTGCGGTGGACGAAGCCGATGATGTCGGTCAGGTGGGTGGTGGCGAGCACGAGCGCCCCCCGGTCCAGGAGCTCCCGCAGGACGGCGCAGGCGATGGCCGCCCCCTGCCCCGGCTCGGTGCCGGTTCCCAGCTCGTCCAGGAGTACGAGCGTCCGCTTCCCGGCCCGCGACAGTATCCGGCTGATGGAGGAGACGTGGGCGGAAAAGGTGGAGAGGCTCTGCTCGATGGACTGTTCGTCGCCGATGTCGATGAGCAGGTCGTCCACCAGGGGAAAGACGCTGTCGGCCGCCGCCGGCACCGGGATGCCGGTCTGGGCCATGAGGATGAGGAGCCCGACGGTCTTGAGGGCAATGGTCTTGCCGCCGGCGTTGGGACCGGTGATGACGATGGCGGAGTTCCCCTCCCCCAGCGCCAGGTCCAGGGGGACCACCGGGCTGCCGCCCCGCTCCTTCTCCATGAGGAGGAGCAGCGGATGGCACGCCCCCACGAGCCTGACCTCCCGGCCGCCCCCCATCTCCGGGACGTTCCCCCCCACCAGCTCCCCGAACCGGGCGATGGCGTTCAAAAGGTCCAGCCGGACGACGGCCCGGAACTGCCGGTCCATCTCGTCGGCGTCTTCCCGGACCCAGCCGCAGATCTCGCGCACGATCCGGATCTGCTCCGCCTTCTCCTCGGCTACCAGGTTCTCCAGCTCGTTGGCGAGGCCGATGATCTCCAAAGGCTCCATGAAGGCGGTCTCGCCGGTGTTGGAGACGTCGTGCACCACCCCCGGCACCATCCCCTTGGAGTCCATCCGCACCGGGATGACCCACCGGCCGTTTCTTTGGGTGATGAAGTCATCCTGGAGGAAGATGGCGGTCTGGCGTTCCCGGACGATCTCTTCCAGCCGGCGGCGGATGCGGGCGGTGAGGGCGCGCTTTTTGGCGCGCAGATCGAACAGGAGCTTCGACGCCGTGTCGAGGATGTTCCCCTCGCCGTCGATGGAGCGCTCCAGCGCCTCCAGGATGTCCGGGAACCCGGCAAGGCCGGCGGCCACCTCCTGCAGGAGCGGGATGTCGGCGCGGTAGGCGAACTGGCGCCCCACGGCGGCCATGATCTCCAGCGCGGGGCACAAAAGCCGCAGGTCGCGGGGGTCGAGCACCGCCCCCACGGGGCGGACGGCGGCGAGCACCGGGGTGATGTCGTCGAACGCCCTCAAGGGGAGCTCGATCCGCTGGCGGGCGAGGCTGCGGATCTCATCCACCTGCCCGGCCCGGGTGACGATCTCGATGTGCTCCGCCAGCGGCCGCAGGGCGAGGATCTCATCCCGGCTGGCGTCGCAGTGGGCGAACCGGGCGATCGTGCGGAGGATGGCGTCGAATTCAAGGGTGACGAGTGTTTCGTTGGCGATCATTGCTATCCTTCAAGTTCAAACCCTGCCACAGAGACACGGAGACACAGGGGAAAATCATTAACAGGATGGACAGGATAAACAGGATTAAACCCAAATACCGAACAGGACGCAGATGAACGCAGACAAAATCAAAAACGTAATCCGGTTTTAATAATCGGTAAAAATCTGTGTAATCCGTGGATGACGGCCTTTGTAGGTAAGTTTTCATTCTGCATGTCCTGTCCATCCTGTAAATTGCGTCTAGCTTTCTTCCGTGTCTCCGTGTCCCTGTGGCAGGTGTTCCGCTTCCGTTGTCTGTGTCTGGTCGTACTTCTTCGCCGCGCGGCGCTTCTGCCGTGCCTTCTGCTTCCGGGCCTTCTCCGCCTCCCGGTCGCGCCTGGTCTTCCCCCCCGCCGCCCCCTCGATCCGTTCCACCAGCTCGCGCCGGGCGAGGAACCGGTTCACCGACTGGCTCCGCTCGGCCATGCATTTCACCTCGATCCCCGTGGGACGGTGCCGGATCTGCACGCAGGTGGAGGTCTTGTTGACGTGCTGCCCCCCCTTGCCGGAGGAGCGGACGAAGCTCTCTTCCAGGTCCTCCTCGCGGATGCCGAGGGAGTCCATCTTCTCCCGGAGCCAGCGGTTCTTCTCGGGACTGACGGCGAAGACGGGCATGGCGGGTCAGGGGTTGACGATGACGGTCCGGGAGGAAAGCGGCGTGACGGACGTACTCGCATCGGTGAGGCTGTTCACGGTCATGCCGGTGATGGTCACACCGCTCCCCGCGGGGAATGCAATGGTGGCGATGGTGCCGAACTCCGCAACGGCGGTCGAAGAGAGTCCCGAGAACGCGATCTCGCCCGGGGTATTGGTATTGACGGCGGTAATTGCAAACATGTCCGTCGGCGAAAACGAGACCAGCGAGGCTGCGAGCGCGGGCGTGTAGCGGATGGTCACGCCGATCCCCCCCACTCCCGTGCCGCTGGTACTGCCGAGCCCGAACCCCTGGAACAGGAATTTCCCGGAGGTGGTTGCATCGGGGGAGATGGTCAGCAGGTTCGTGCCGACGGAAGGCCGCAGAAAGGCGACCGACTGTGCGGATGAGGTAATCGAGCCGGACTGCGCCGTCACCGTTGCCGTCGAGCTGTTGGAGAAGGTCGGGAACCGCTTGAACCGCACCGTGGCCTGACCGTTGCTGTCGGTCGAAAGACCGGTCGCCGGCGAGATAAGCGTGACGTCGGACGGCAGGTTGAACGACACCGGCAGGCCGGCAGTGGCGGAACCGTTCCGGGTGACCGTCGCCGTTGCCGTCACCGGCGTGGAGTAGTCGGCAAACGCGCTGGTACGGTTGACGCTGACCGACACCGACGTGCTCTCGCCGATGGGACTGAGGCCGCAGGCGGCCATGGCCAGCAGGAAAAAGACGACGCAAAGCGTTGTGAACGTACGCATCATGGGAACGCTCCTGTGCATGGAGAGGTGGAGGGCGACCGCCCCGTCCACGTCTGCGGGCAGGCGCCAGTTGCATTCAGATACTAGCGGGAAACGGGGGAAAAGTCCATTACTGCCACGGGGAAAGCGGGAACCGGAGCGTGCCGGACCGGCCGGGATGTCACCTGTCGCTGCGGGAGAAGAGAGAGACGAAAACGAAGAAGAGAAGACCGATGACCGGCACCATGACGAAGGCGGGTAACGACAGCAGCAGCTGGATCACGGCGGCGCCCCCCTCCAGCTGCGCGGCATCGCCGTATCCGGTCAGAGGCAACCCGGCCCAGTCCAGCAGGTGGAGCAGGGTCACCCCGTTCCACGTCCCCCCCTGCAGCCACGAAACCACCTGCCAGCCGAGGATGACGACCCCCAGAGTGACGGAGGCGGTGGCGACGATGGAGCCGGCCTCGAACAGGTAGTAGCCGACCCCTTTCGGTTTCTTCTTCTCGAACTGGCGGATGCCGACAGTAACCTTCCGGTTCTGATCCATGGAGATGCTCCTGTACAGCGCTGGTCGGTGTCGGCGTCCAGCCTACCCTCCCGCACCGGCAAAATGCAACCCTTAAATGCATTTACCCAGTATACGTTCAGATTGCGCCTGGCGTCAGCGCCATTTTTTCCCTTTGAACCAGACCAGCATCCCCACCGCGATGACCGCCACGAGGAAGAGTACCGCCGGGTACCCCCAGCGCCTGTCAAGCTCGGACATGTACTTGTAAGTTCATGCCGTACAGCCCGACGATGAAGGCGATGGGGAGGAAGATGGTGACGATGAGGGTCAGCACCTTCATCACCCCGTTCATCCGGTTGCCCATGCTGGAGAGGTAAGAGGTCCAGCATGCCGCTCTTGGCCGACTGTTCCCTGACCGGTTCGTCCATGCGTCACCCTGGTTCTCAACTCTCAACTCTCAACTCTCAACTCTCAACTCTCAACTCTCAACCTTGAGCCTTGCGCCTTGCGCCTGGTTCAGTGCGCCTCGCTCCAGTTCCGGCCGTGGTTCACGTCCACTTTCAAGGGCACCCGCAGCTCCGCCGCCCGCCCCATCTCGTGGGCCACGAGCTGCTCCATGGCGACCAGTTCCTCCGTCTTTACCTCGAAGACCAGTTCGTCGTGCACCTGCATGATGAGCCGGCTCCGCATACCGTCGCACCGCATCCGCTCCGTCACCCGGATCATGGCGAGCTTGATGATGTCCGCCGCCGACCCCTGGATCGGATAGTTGATGGCGTTTCGCTGGGCGAAGGCGCGGATGTTGCCGTTGGTGCTCTTGATGTCGGGAATCGGGAGCCGCCGCCCCATAAGCGTCGTCACGTAGCCGTGGGCCTCGGCATGGCGTACGCAGGAGTCCAGGTACGCCATGGCGCCGGCGTGGCGCTCCTTGTAGCTGGCGATGAACTCCTCCGCCACCTTCCGCGCCACCCCCAGCTGCTTCGCCAGGCTGAACGCCCCCTGGCCGTAGATGATGCCGAAGTTGATGGTCTTGGCCTGACGGCGCATCTCCGGCGAAACGAGCCCCGGCAGGATGCCGAACACCTCGCTGGCGGTGCGGGTGTGGATGTCCTCGTCCTTGGAAAAGGCGTCGCAGAAGACCCGGTCCGCGGAGAGGTGGGCCAGGACCCGCAGCTCGATCTGGGAGTAGTCGGCGGAGAGAATAAGGTGCCCCTCCTCCGCCACGAAGGCACGGCGGATGGTGCGCCCCTCGTCGGTGCGCACCGGGATGTTCTGCAGGTTCGGGTCCGACGACGACAGGCGTCCCGTGTTGGTCACCGCCTGGTTGTAGGAGGTGTGCACCCGGCCGTTCTCGTCCAGAAGTCGAGGCAGGGCGTCGGTGTAGGTGGACTTGAGCTTGCCGAGGCTGCGGTACTGGAGGAGCAGCCGGGCGATGGGCGCCCCCTCCTCGGCGAGCCGCTCCAGTTCGTCCACATTGGTGGACCAGCCGGTCTTCGTCTTGGTCTTCTTCCCCGCCGGCAGCTGCATCCGCTCGAACAGCACCTCCCCCAGCTGCTTCGGGGAGTTGATGTTGAACTCGCCGCCGGCGGCAGCAAAGATCTGCCCTTCCAGCTCCGCCAGCCGGCTGCCGAAACCGGCCGACAGCTCCTCCAGCAGCGGGAGGTCCAGCCGCACCCCGACAAGCTCCATCTCCGCCAGGATCGTAACGAGCGGCACCTCCAGCTCGAAGAAGAGGCGGGAGAGCCCCGCTTCCTCCAGCCGCGGCATGAACTTTCGGTGCAAAAGGAACGTGGCGTCGGAATCCTCGCAGGAGTAGGTGCTCGCCGCCGCAACCTCCACCTCGTCGAACCGGAGCTGGTCCTTTCCCTTCCCCGCCACCTCCTCGAAGGTGATCATCTTGTGGTCCAGGTGCTCCACGGAGAGGGAATCGAGGCCATGGCTGGAGCGGGCCGGGTTGAGGAGGTAGGAGGCGAGCATGGTGTCGCACCAGATCCCCGCCATCTCCAGTCCGCTCGTCCGGAAGACCTGGTAGTCGTACTTCAGGTTCTGGCCGATCTTTTTCCGGGACGGGTCCGTGAGGAGCGGCCTGAGCGCCTCCAGCACCTCGTCCCGGGAAAGCTGGACCGGCGCGCCCGGATAGCGGTGGGCAACGGGGATGTAGGCCGCCTCGTGGTCGCGCCAGCTGACCGATATCCCGACGATCTCAGCCTTCCGGGGATCGAGGCTCGTGGTCTCCAGGTCCACGGCGAAGGCGGGCGCCGCGGCGAGTTCGGCTATCAGCGCATCCAGCGCGGGCCGGTCCAGGATCGTCCGGTACTCTTCGGTGGAGAGGGTGGCGACGCTCGTCAGTTCCTTCATGAGGGTGGTAAAGCCGTATTCCTTGAACAGGGCGGCGAGCTTCCGGTTGTCCGGCGGCGCGGCGGCAAGGTCCGCCATCTCATAGTCGATGGGGGTGTTGCAGTCGATGGTGGCCAGCCGGCGGGAGAGCCGCGCCTGGTCGGCGAATTCCCGCACACGCTCGCCGGTCTTCCCCTTCACCTCGCCGGCCCGCTCCAGAAGGCCATCCAGGGAGCCGAACTCCTGCACGAGTTTGATGGCGGTCTTCTCGCCGATCCCGGGAACACCGGGGATGTTGTCCGAGGTGTCGCCGGCGAGCCCCAGGATATCGATCACCTGCTCCGGGCCGACGCCGAACCGCTCCTTCACCTCGGCAAGGCCGGAGACCTTGTCCTTCATGGTGTCCAGGAGGGTCGTCCGCTCGCTCACGATCTGCATCAGGTCCTTGTCGCCGGTCACCACCACCACGTCGTAGCCGTCCGCCTCGGCGCGCCGGGCGATGGTGCCGATGATGTCGTCCGCCTCGTACCCCGGCAGCTCCAGGGCCGGGATATTGAAGGCGCGCACCGTCTCCTTGATGGGGTCGATCTGGGGAACGAGGTCATCGGGCATGGCGGCACGGTTCGCCTTGTAGTCGGGGTAGATCCCGGTGCGGAAGGTGACCCGGCCGGCGTCGAACACCACCGCCACATGGTCCGGCCTTTTGTCCTTCAGCACCTTGAGGAGCATCTGGGTGAAGCCGTACAGCGCGTTGGTGGGCGCCCCCGCCGGAGACGACAGGTGGCGGATGGCATAATAGGCGCGGTAGATGTACGAGGAACCGTCGATGAGGTAGAGGACGGGACGGGAGGTCATCGTTCCTCCTCGCGGGTGAAGGTGATGAACGCCATGACCGGCCGGCGGCTCGTCTCCTGGACCACGAACCGGATGCCGTCCAGCTGCCACCCCTTGGCGCTCCACTCGTTCAGGGCATCCTCCATACTCTCGTCGGTCACCCTGGTCAGCTCCACCACCTTGTAGATCAGCATGCATCACCTCTTCGGGACATAGTGACGCAATAGTAGCCCATCGGGTGGGCCGGTTCAAGGTTTCATCTCGAAATGGTTGACCTTTGTCTCTACTCTATTACACTTGTAACTCATTACCGTGATCGAACGACGAACACGGCGTATCCCAACGAAAGGAGAGGAAGTCCCGAATCAGAAAAACACTGCAAAAGCAGGAAAATTTTCACAAGAGGAGTGAATGATGACCAATAAGGAACTGGCGCAGGTTGAGGAGCTGGCGGAACGCGCGGAACTGGAACTGGCGGACGATTGTGAAAAAAAGGACCTCAAGGAAAGACGGAAGATCGTGAAGGGTATGCTGTACGACGGATCGAAGAAACTGAAGCACAGTGTCCCGAAAGGGACCCGGGTCTGACAAAGACCAACCACCACACTTCGACAACTGAATAATTGCAGATTACCATAGAGGGGAGCGCTGCCGGCGCTCCCCTTGACATTGATGCAATCGTGCTTATATTCCCCACAGACAGCCACCACAATCCCGGAAAGGAGGAGAAGTCCCATGGCACTGGTAAAGTACAATCCGTTTGGAGAACTCAGGAACCTGCAGGAGCAGATGAACCGGCTTCTCGATATGACATGGAGCAGGGAAACGGGAGAGGAATTCAAGGAAGGGGTCTGGCAGCCCCCCGTAGACATCTACGAGGACGCCGAATCGGTCATCATCAAGGCGGAACTGCCGGACATCGACCAGAAAGACATCGAGGTCAGGATCGAGAACAACACCCTCACCCTCAAGGGAGAGCGCAAACACGACAAGGATATCAAGAAGGAAAACTACCACCGCATCGAGCGGTACTACGGCATGTTCCAGCGGAGTTTCGCCCTCCCCGTAACCATCGACCAGGACAAGGTCCAGGCGAGCTGCGACCGGGGCGTCCTGACCATCATCCTGCCGAAACGGGAAGAGGTAAAACCGAAGCAGATCACGGTAGAGGTAAAGTAAATGCGGGCACGAGGCACAGGGCGCAAGGCACAAGAAACCAGGTTTTCCCCTGCGCCCTGAGCCTAGAGCCCTGTGCCTGCCTCATTCATACTCCCCGTCCGGTACCCCTCCAGATCCACCGCCACATAGACAAATCCGCAGCTCCTGAAGTAGTCCGCAACCCGCCCCCGCATGGCCGGCTCCAGCAGCCGTCCGATCTCGTCCGCTGCCGTCTCGATGCGGGCCACCTCGCCGTGATACCGCACCCGGTAGACCCGGAAACCCTCTCCCTTCAGAAACTCCTCGCACGCCTCGATCGCCTTCAGCCGCTTCGCCGTAATCGTCGTGCCGTAGGGGAAACGGCTGGCGAGACAGGCGTAGGCCTGCTTGTTCCAGGTGGGGAGCCCTTGTTCCCGGCTCAGTGAGCGGATCTCCGCCTTGGACAGCCCCGCATCCAGGAGCGGCGACCGCACCGCGAGTTCCCCCGCCGCCGTACGCCCCGGCCGGTAGTCGCCCAGGTCGTCCGTGTTGCTGCCGTCGACGATGACCGCATACCCCAGCGCCGCCGCGTGGTCGGCGCAAAGCTGGAACAGCTCCTTCTTGCAGTGATAGCAGCGGTCCCGCGGGTTGTCGGCAAAGCCGGGAATCTCCAGCTCGTTGGACTCCACGACGATCTGCCGCACGCCGAACGACTTTGCCAGGGCGCACGCCTCGCGAAACTCCGATTCCGGATAGGTGGGTGAGGTGGCCGTGATGGCCGCCGCCCGCTCCCCCAGGGTATCGACGGCGACCTTCAAAAGGAAGGTGGAATCCACCCCGCCGGAAAACGCCACGAGCACCGATCCCATCTCCCGCAGGATCTGTTGCAGCCTGTCGTATTTCTGCGCCAGTTCAGTCATTTTCACTCCGAAAATCAAAAAACCCGAAACGGGTTTTTTGTGAATCGAGTCATTGGGAACAACGCGGGGGCGAAGATTTTTCGTTGAATCAAGGCTGCCGAGGGGGAGTGCGGAGGCGTAGCCCCCCTCACCCTATCCCTCTCCCGAAGGGAGAGGGCAAAGGGTACTCTCCCCCTCTGGGGGAGAGATAGAGAGAGGGACTGCTACGCCGCACAAGCGATCCCGAAGACTTACGCAGAGCCGGCGAAAAAGCTTCGTCCCTCCACACTAGTCGAAGACGCCGGTGGAGAGGTACCGCTCTCCCGTATCGCACAGTATGGTCACCACGTTCTTTCCCGGCCCCAGTTCCCTTGCCACCTGCAGGGCGGCGAACACGTTGGCGCCCGACGAGATCCCCACCAGGAGCCCCTCCTCCCGGCCGAGGCGGCGGGTCATGGCGTAGGCATCTTCGTTCCCCACCCGTATGATGTCGCCGTAGACGGCCTGGTTCAGCACGTCGGGGATGAATCCGGCACCTATCCCCTGAATCTTGTGGGGTCCGGGCTGGCCGCCGGAAAGGACGGGAGAATCCGCCGGCTCCACCGCCGCGATCCGGATGGCGGGGTTGTGCGCCTTGAGCGCCTCCCCCACGCCGGTGATGGTGCCACCGGTGCCGACCCCGGCAACGAAGCCGTCTATGGAACGCCCCTCCAGCGCACGGATGATCTCCGGACCGGTGGTCCGACGATGGACCTCCGGATTGGCCGGGTTCTTGAACTGCTGGGGCATGAACCAGCCGTTCTCATCCGCCAGTTCCTCCGCCTTCTGCACGGCCCCCCGCATCCCCTGGGCGCCGGAGGTGATCACCAGCTCCGCGCCGTAAGCGGCCAGGAGGCGCCGTCGCTCGATGGACATGGTTTCCGGCATGGTGAGGATCAGCCGGTATCCCTTCACCGCACAGATCATGGAGAGGCCGATGCCGGTGTTGCCGCTGGTCGGTTCGACGACGACGCTCCCCGTCTTCAGGCAGCCGTCCTTCTCCGCCTTCTCGACCATGGAAAGACAGATCCGGTCCTTGATGCTGCCGCCGGGGTTGAAGAACTCCGCCTTGGCGTAGACCGCCGCCGACCCCGGGTCTTCCAGGGCCTTCAGGCGCACGAGTGGGGTATTGCCGATCTGGGCGATAACATCCGTACTGAACGGAACCGGCATCGGTATCTCCTTTTTATCGAGAATTTCATGGTCCCGCCGTGCGGGACGGATCAGATGAAATACATGAAACGGTGATCCTGCTCGCGCCTGATCCCCATCTCCGCCGCCCGGTCACAGAGAGTCTTGAGGGTGACCGTTGCCAGGTAGTCGTTGATGAGGCGGGCCGACTCGTTCCACACCGTCTGGGTGACGCAGGCGCCGTCGAATTCGCACTCTCCCTTTTTCCGCTTCTTCGGGCTGGTGCACTCCACGAGGAACATGTCCCCCTCCGTCGCGTGGAGGACATCGCGGACGGAGATCTCTTCCGGCTTGCGGGAAAGGCAGTACCCCCCCTGGGGGCCCCGCTTGCTGCGCAGGATGCCGGCCTTCTTCAGGCTCTGGAAGATCTGCTCGAGATAACGGGGTGAAATGCTCTGCCGGCGGGAGATATCCTGGATCTGGGCGGGCAGCGTCCCGGAATTGTAGGCGATATCGAACAGAGCGCGCAGACCGTATCTGCTTTTCGTCGAAAGCCTCATGTAGTCACCTCACACTGTGATGAATGATGTATATAAAATCATATCAAAATTGTCAAAAATAAAAATCCGCTTTCGACTAGCGCAATATGGGCCTTATCCGCGACGGTCAACACCGGCAGCGCCCATTCCCGACAAAACGCTACCAGAATTTCTTGGGCGGCTCCTCGCGGCCAAGCCGCCGGATCTCGCCATCCACCACCTGAAAGGCGTCGCCGATGGCGTTGGTCCAGCGGTCTCCCTCCTCCAGCGGGATGGGAACCTCGCGGCTCCCCAGATACACCTCCTCGCCGTTGATGTATGCAAACCACTCCAGACTGCCGGTCATCCAGATCTTGTTCTTCAGCGTCATTCCTCTGTTCTCCCCTTTCCCGTGCAAATCGACAGATCGCGTCGGCGGCCGGGCATCCGCTCCGGCGGGGTCTACTATATCAGAAGCCCGGACAATGCGCCACAAGCCGGATGGCGCCCGGCACCGGATCTTGGCGATCATGCAACATTTTCCCCGGCGCCAAATTTTATATTGTTTTTTCGCATGGTTTCGCATATCATGCAGTGTTCTCATGAGACGAGCAACCGCTCGTCTTTTTCGTTTCACCCACGCCGGACCAGACGGTTCATTGTCGAGCCTAACGCATACAAGGAGTGACCCATCATGCAGGAACTGATCAGAAACATCGCCATCATCGCCCACGTCGACCACGGCAAGACCACCCTGGTGGACGCCATGCTGAAGCACGCCGGGGTCTTCCGGGAGAACGAGGCCATCACCGAGCGGGTCATGGACTCCAACGACCTGGAAAAAGAACGCGGCATCACCATCCTCTCCAAGAACCTCTCCGTCCACCACGGCCGTTACAAGATCAACATCGTCGACACCCCGGGCCATGCCGACTTCGGCGGCGAGGTGGAGCGGGTGCTCACCATGGTGGATTCGGTGCTGCTCCTGGTGGACGCCCTGGACGGCCCGATGCCCCAGACCCGGTTCGTACTGAAGAAATCCCTCGACCTGGGGCTGAAGCCGATCGTCGTCATCAACAAGATCGACCGGCCGGGAAGCAGACCGGACGAGGTAGTAGACATGGTGTTCGACCTGTTCTGCGAACTGAACGCCAACGACGAGCAGCTGGACTTTCCCATCGTCTACACGAGCGCCAAGATGGGGTACGCCAAGCTGGACATGGCTTCCGACTCCGGCAGCATGGAGCCGCTCTTCGCCGTGGTGGAGAGCAACGTCCATCCCCCCAAGGGTGACGCCGCCGCACCGTTCCAGCTCCTGGTGACCAACATCGACTACAACGACTACATCGGCCGGATCGCCACCGGCAAGATCTACAACGGCAAGGTGAAGACCGGCGAGACCGTGGCGCTGGTCAAGCGCGACGGCAGCGTCGCCAAAGGCCGCATCTCCAAGCTCCTCGGCTACGAAGGACTGAAGCAGGTGGAAATCGCCGAGGCGGTCACCGGCGACATCGTCACCGTGGCCGGCTTCGACGAAGTAGGGATCGGCGAGACCCTCGCGTCCGCCGACAGCCCGTCGGCGCTCCCCTACGTGGCCATCGACGAGCCGACCATCTCCATGAACTTCATCGTCAACTCCTCCCCCTTCGCCGGCCGCGAGGGGAAGATGGTCACCTCACGCAACATCCGCGACCGCCTGGACAAGGAGCTCAGGACCAACGTCTCGCTCCGGGTGGAGGATACGGACAACGCCGACACCTTCAAGGTCTCCGGCCGCGGCGAGCTGCACCTCTCCATCCTGATCGAGAACATGCGCCGCGAGGGGTTCGAGATGGCGGTCTCCAAGCCGGAGGTAATCCTGCGTGAGACAAACGGCCAGAAACAGGAACCGATGGAGTACCTGGTGGTGGACGTGCCGTCCGAATTCCAGGGGGCGATCATCGAGAAGATGGGGCCGCGCAAGGGGGAGATGACCTCCATGCAGCCGATGGGCGACTTCATCCGCCTTGAATTCATCATCCCGGCCCGGGGGCTCATCGGCCTGCGGAGCGAGGTACTGACCGATACCCGCGGCACCGCCGTCATGACCCACACCTTCCACGACTACGCCCCGTACAAGGGCGAGATCCCCGGCCGCAAGAACGGCGTTCTCATCGCCATGGAACAGGGGGAGACCACCGGCTACGCCCTGGACGCACTGCAGCCGCGCGGCATCCTGTTCCTCGGCCCCGGCGTGGAGGTGTACGGCGGGATGATCATCGGCCAGCACGCCAAGGACAACGACCTGGACGTGAACCCCTGCAAGGGGAAGAAGCTCACCAACATCCGCGCCTCCGGCTCCGACGACGCGGTGAAGCTGGCGCCCCCCCGCATCCTCACGCTTGAGCAGGCGCTGGAATTCATCGACGATGACGAGCTGGTGGAGGTGACCCCCCAGTCCATCCGCCTGCGCAAGAAGGAACTGGATCCGAACCGTCGCAAGCGCAAGTAATTCCGGGCGATTCATCGCCCGGCAACCCGCGTTCCTCGGCAACTTGGCATTGACATTCGGGGGGATTTCTTCTACGGTTTTACCGGTATCTACTCCGCCCAGAGGTGCGACCATGAGCATTGCCGCCATACGGCGTTTAACTTTCGCCACCCTGATGATCGCCGTTATCGCCGGATGCGCGCATACGATCTCGCCGGGGGGCAAGAGCGCCGACACCCTGTTCAAGGAAGGCGAGACCTATTTCGCACAGGGCAATTATGAAGATGCCATTGCCCAGTGGAAGCGGGTGCGCGACACCTACCAGTCACCGGAGATGACCGCGCTGGCGGATATCAAGATCGCCGACGCCCAGTATGCGGACAAGAACTACATCGAGGCGGCAGCCGCCTACGAGGATTTCCGCAAGCTGCACCCCTCCAACGAAAGGGCCCCCTACGCCCTGTTTCGTCAGGCGTTGAGCAACTATAGCCAGATGGGGACCATCGATACGGACCAGACGGCGGTCAAGAACGCCGTGACGCTCTTCCGGGAGTTCCTCCAGAAGTACCCCAAGAGCGAATACGCGGCCGAAGCCCAGGACAAGCTCGATGTCTGCCGACAGCGGCAACTGGAGTACGAAATCTATATCGCCCGTTTCTACCTGCGGGCCGACGACTACGCCGCCGCCATCAAACGGCTGGAGGGGGCGTTGAAGGCGTTTCCCGGCCCTGCCGGGCACGACGAGACCCTGTACTACCTGGGCTTAGCATACCTGAAAAGTGGCCAGAAGGAACGGGCCCGGGACACGTTTGCCAGCCTGTCCGAAAAGTTTCCCACGAGCAGGTTCATCGTCGACGCCCGCAAGGCGATGGACAAGTACTATTGAGACGGCCCGTCACCTACGGTGTAATCCTACTGGTGCTCGCCGGCTGCTGCTCCGGCCAGCGGGAGAGGGCCGCCGTCGAGGCGGTGGACAGCGCCCGGCAGGAGGCGCTCAATACCCGGGACATCAACCGGTACCTGCAGCTCCTGTCCCGGAACTACCATGACGGGAAAAAGGACTTCGCCGCAGAGAAACGCGAACTGGAGGCGTCGTTTGCCGCATACGGACGGATATCGTACCGGCCGATGCATCGAGCGATCACCATCAGCGGCGACACGGCAACCATCTCCGGGGAATACCTGCTGAAGGTAACAATGCACGGCAGGCCTCTGGAGTTCCCCGGCACGGAGAACATCCGGCTGAAGAAAGAGGCCGACGGCTGGAGGATCGTCGGAGGACTGTAACGGCTACCGGTCAAGGAGCGTAAGCCCGTGCAGACCAGATCGCCATAGCCGTATGCGAAGCAGTCGGCAGCCGGTCGCAACGGTGCAGCGCGGCATTGCCGGATTCGTCACCCGCCGGGCATACTACCCCGACCGGCGCCTGGATCTCTCCCACGACCTGCCCCTCATCATCGAGGTTGCGGATTCCCGCGAGAAGCTCACCGGCCTGCTCTCCGTGCTGGGCGGGTAGATGGAGGGTGGGGGCACGCTCTCCATGACCCGGACTGACCGCAGCTTCACCCCGTTTATCGGCTTTCCCTCGCGTCCTGGTTGACATCCCGCAGAGCGGCGGATATCATCTATTCAACCCCTTTCGATGCACCGTAGCAGGGGGATCAAATCCAACGGCGAAAGGAGACTGGAACGCACATGTGGACAACAATTTATATGCTTCGCCCGGTAACCCGCTGCAAGGAAGGTTGCCCTAGCTAGCCCGCCGCCGGATACGGGCGACGGGCGTACGACGCAGGCCCCCTGGTTGAAAGACAGGGGGCTTTTTTCGTGGAAATATCCATCGTTAAACCCCTTGACAAATGCCGCCATATCCCGAACAATGGACAAACTGAACAGTTGTTCAGCTGTTCCGAATCCCGACGCTCCGTCCCCCTCGCCGTAACGGACGGACCATGGCGGCTCGCCCCGCCGTACTGCAGAGCGGTTACCATTTCGAACCGTTGAAGAGGCCTCCATGAAAAAGATCCTCATTCCGGCGGCCGTCGTCGTTGTCGTGGCTGCCGTCGCCGCGTACTTCACCTTTTCCAGAAAACCGGAAGCCAGTTACAAGACCGCCAAGGTCGAACGGGGAAGCATCGTCTCCAAGGTGGCAGCCACCGGCAGCCTGGCAGCCGTCGTGACGGTCCAGGTGGGAACCCAGGTCTCCGGCACGATCCAGAAACTGTTCGTGGACTTCAATTCGCCGGTCAGAAAGGGTCAGGTCATTGCCCAGATCGACCCCGCCTTGTTCAACGCACAGGTGGAACAGTCCAAAGGGAATTACCTGAACGCTCTGGCTTCGGTACAGAAGGACCAGGCAGATCTCGCCGACGCCAGACGGAACATGGAACGGAACCGGCAGCTCCTGAAGGACGGCATCGTCTCCCAGAGCGATTTCGACACCGCCAATAACCGGTACGAAATGGCCAAGGCCACGCTCAAGGGGGCCGAGGCGAGCGTCCTGCAGACCAGCGGCGCCTATACCCAGGCGCGGACCAACCTGCGTTATGCCACCATCAAGTCTCCGGTGGACGGCGTCGTCGTTTCCCGCAACGTGGACGTTGGGCAGACCGTGGCCGCCTCGTTCCAGACCCCGACCCTCTTCACCATAGCACAGGACCTGACCAAGATGGAGATCGACACGAGCGTCGACGAATCGGACGTGAGTCGTGTCAAGGTCGGCCAACCGGTCTCCTTTACCGTCGATGCCTATCCTGAGACCAGTTTCCGGGGGACGGTAACCCAGATCAGGAATGCACCGGTCGTCGCCCAGAACGTGGTCACCTACGTGGTGGTGGTCGGGGTGGACAACAAGGCGCTGAAGCTGAAACCGGGGATGACCGCCAACGTGAGCATCGAGACGGACCGCAAGGACAACGTGCTCATCGTCCCGTCCGCAGCGCTCCGGTTCCGGCCGAAGGAACAGACGGGAGCAGGGACGAAATCAACCGGCAGGAAGCGCGAAGGTGGCCCGCGGGTCTTCCTTCTGGGACCGGGAAAAAAGGTGCGGCCGGTTGTCGTGAAGACCGGAATCAACAACGACGGACAGGTGGAGGTTGTGGAAGGAAACCTGAAGGAAGGCGACGAGGTGATCACCGCCCAGGTGGATGCGGAGAAGAAGTCCGACGGCATGGGCGGAGGACCGCCCCGGGGACCGAGGTTCTAGATGGACGAGGTCGTACAGGTTACCGACGTCACCAAGGTCTACACCATGGGCGACCAGCGGGTGGAGGCGCTCCGGGGGATATCGTTCAGCGTCCGCCGCGGCGAGTTCGTCGCCATCATGGGGGCTTCGGGGAGCGGCAAATCAACCTGCATGAACATGCTCGGCTGCCTCGACGTGCCGAGCGGGGGCACGTATCTGCTGGACGGGGTCAACGTGGGGAAGCTCTCACGCAACCAGCTGGCGGACATCCGGAACAACAAGCTCGGGTTCGTGTTCCAGGGGTTCAACCTGCTCCCCCGGACCACCGCCCGAGAGAACGTCGAACTCCCGCTGGTATACGCCCATGTACCCGCCGCCGCCCGGCACGAGAAGGCACATGCCGCCCTCGCCCGGGTGGGACTCGCCGGCCGGGAGGGACATTTCTCCAACCAGCTCTCCGGCGGGCAGCAGCAGCGGGTAGCCATTGCCCGGGCACTGGTGAACGAACCGTCCATCATCCTGGCCGACGAACCGACCGGCAACCTGGACTCTCGGACCACCATCGAGATCATGGCGATCTTCCAAGAGCTGAACAGCCAGGGGATCACCATCATCATGGTGACCCATGAGCCGGACGTAGCGGCCTATACCGGCCGGCACCTGATCTTCCGGGACGGTCTCATCACCGCCGACGACCAGAACCCGTCACCGGCCCGGGCCGTGCCGGTGGAGGAGGCGCAGCCATGACCACCCTCCTGCAAAGCCTGCTGATCGCCGTACGCGCCCTGCGGGTCAACAAGATGCGAGCTCTTTTGACCATGCTGGGGATCATCATCGGGATCGCCGCCGTCATTGCCATGGTTGCCATCGGCGCCGGAGCAAGCAAGATGATCTCAGACCAGATCGCCAGCATCGGCAGCAACCTGCTGCTGGTCCTCCCCGGTTCCACCACCAGCGGCGGCCTCCGTACGGGGAGCGGCGGCGCCCCGACCCTTACCTACGATGACGCCAAGGCGATCAAGGCCGAGTGTCCGTCAGTACTGGAAGTGGCCCCCATGGTACGGGGTTCGGCCCAGGTGGTCTACGGCAATCAGAACTGGTCCACCGTCATCCAGGGGACCACGCCGGGGGTACTCACCGTCAGGGACTGGCCGCTCGTGGAGGGACGAAACATCTCCCAGTCCGACGTGGACGGGGCGTCGAAGAACTGCCTCATCGGCCAGACCGTCGCCGAGAACCTGTTCGGTGCGGAAGACCCCATCGGCAAGATTATCCGGATCAAGCAGGTGCCGTTCACCGTCATCGGCCTTTTGGACCACAAGGGGCAGTCACCGCAGGGACAGGACCAGGACGACGTCATCTACATCCCGCTCACCACTGCCCAGCGCAAGGTGTTCGGCAGCCAGTTCCCCAACTCGGTGGGGGCCATGCTGATCCAGGCCCGAAGCGCGGAGGTCCTGAGCAGCGCGGAAACCGAGGTGACGTCACTCCTGGACCAGCGGCACCGGATCGGCCCGGCCAAGGAGCGGGATTTCACCGTCCGTAATCTGTCCGAGATTCTGGCGGTATCCGAGCAGTCGTCCAAGGTGATGTCGATCCTGCTCGGGGCCGTCGCATCCATCTCCCTCGTCGTTGGTGGCATCGGGATCATGAACATCATGCTGGTATCGGTCACGGAGCGGACCCGAGAGATCGGCATCAGGATGGCGATAGGCGCAAAACAGCACGACATTCTGCTCCAGTTCCTCACCGAAGCGGTACTGCTCACCACCTGCGGCGGCATCGTCGGCATGATCGTCGGCGTGGCCGGGGCGATGGCGGTTTCCCGGATCATGAGCTGGCCCACCCTTATCTCCACCCAGTCGATCATCATCGCGTTCCTGTTTTCCGCGGGAGTAGGGATTTTTTTCGGCTTTTACCCCGCACGTAAGGCGGCATCCCTCAATCCGATTGATGCCCTGCGTTACGAATAGCTTCAGAGAAACCTGCAAAGCGGCGACAGGATGAACTCCAAAAGCCTCAGCAGTCGGCCGCGCCCCTCGTGCTCCAGAAGGGTAACCCGCCGGGATTGCAAGAGGTCCCTGTCGAACATCTCCATCACCTGGCGGGCAAACGTGGGGCTGTCAACCGTGGTGTTCACCTCGTAGTTGCGGTGCAGGCTGCGGGCATCCAGGTTGGCGGACCCGATGATCGCCCAGTGATCGTCGATGAACATCAGCTTGGCATGCAGTACCGTCCCCTGCCGCTCGTACACCTCTACACCGGCCCGCAGAAGCGGGCTCAGATAGCTCCGGCTGACGAGTTTCACCAGCGGTACGTCACTGATGGAGGGGAGGATCAGCTTCACCTTTACGCCGCGCCGCGCCGCCCGCAACAGTGCCCGGAGCACGCGCACACCGGGGACGAAGTACGGATTGAGGATCTTCACGCTCGTAGTCGCTCCGGTGATGGCCAGCCGGAACGACGCATGGATGAACGACCGGCGCTGGTGCGGCCCGCCGCTCACGATCATCACCCCGGCGTCGCCGCACGGACGCGGTTCAACAACTTCCCCGGCACATCCGGTAGGTCCGCCCCCCGCCTCGGACCAGTTCTCCAGAAACAGCCGGTGCAGCACAGCAACCGCCGGCCCGCAGACACCGATGCCCAGGTCGCGCCACCGCTGCGGATTTTCTCCGAAGCCGGCGTATTCATCCCCGATATTCATGCCGCAGATGAACGCGTATTCCCCGTCGATGACCGCAATCTTGCGATGGTCCCGCCGGTCGAACCAGAAGAGTCCGCGCCGGACGGAGGGCGGATTGAACACCGCGCAGCTGATCCCCAGCCGTTCCAGCGACCGGAAGTATACCGCCGGGGTATCGAAGCTGCCGACGTAGTCGTACAGCAGCAGCACCCGAACGCCGTGGTCGACGATCCTCCCCAGCACCTCCGCCAGCTGCCGTCCCACATGGTCGTCGCGGATGATGTAGAATTCGAGCACGACAAACCTGGTGGCCGCTTCGCACGCATCGAGAAGGGCGGGGAGAAACTCTCCACCGTTTTGGAAAAGCGTCACCCGGTTATCGGACGTGAACGCCCCGACGGCGGTTCGCCGGAAACGCCGGAGAAAGCGCAGCCGCCCTTGCAGCTTGTGTTGCAAATGTTCTCCCGCCTCCATCATTATGGCCACCTGCGGTCCTTATTCCTGACGATGCACGGCCCATCTTCGCCTGACGCGCCCCACATGAATCCCTTTCCACTGCTTATTATTGTCGTTCCGTATACCGTCATTATAAAAGGGGTTTTACGCTTGACAACCAGCGGGATATGCCCTACAGATAGCGCATTCCGCCGGAGCCATCCCGGCATCCCTGAACGTATCCATTCAGCATGAAATTTTCTCTACACAATAAGCCGTGGGCGCTTTTGCTCATCGTTCTGGCGATCTCCATGGCTTTCGCGTCCATCCGGTTCGTTGCCTTCCTGGTTACACCGCCGGGGTCCGGCTCTAATGTCCAGGTTGTCACCGTGGGACAGGGGGCCGACCTGCGCACGACCGCCCGCATGCTGGAAAAGCTGCACCTGGTCTCCAGTGCCCGGTTGTTCGTGCTCAATGCCCGCCTCCGGGGTGCCGCCTCGCGCCTGAAGGCAGGCCCTTACCAGATCTCCGACGGGATGACCCCTTCGGAGATTCTTGAAAAGCTGGTGTCCGGCGACGTTTACGTACAGCGGTTCGCCGTCCCGGAGGGGTACTCCATCTTCCAGGTGGCGGAACTGTTGCAACAGCGGAAGATTTTCCGTAAGGACCGGTTTCTCGCCGTCTGTCGTGACCGGAAACTTCTGAAAGAACTGGGCGTCCCCGGAAAAAGCGTCGAGGGGTTCCTGTATCCCAGCACCTACGACATCCCGCCGGGAGCGGCGGAGGCTGACATCATCCGGGAGATGGTCCACCAGTTCGACAAGGTATACGATGCACGGTTCGATGATCTGGCCCGAAAGGAAGGGCTCACCCGCGTACAGGTTGTCACCTTGGCATCGATGATCGAAAAGGAGGCGGTCTCCCCCACGGAGCGCCCCCTCATTGCCTCGGTCTTCATGAACCGGCTGAAACGGGGGATGCGGCTGCAAAGCGACCCAACGGCGGTTTACGGGGTGCGGGCGTTCGGCGGCAAGGTGAGCAAGGCCGACATCGAACGCGTGACGCCGTACAACACGTATCTGATACCGGGGCTCCCGCCGGGTCCCATCGGCAATCCGGGCAGCGCCGCCATCGATGCGGTCCTGCACCCCGCACAGACCGAATACCTGTACTTCGTCGCGAGGCAGGACGGAAGCCATCAGTTTTCCGACACCCTCGACGAGCACAACCGGGCCGTACGTCAGTACCTCAGATAGGACGAAACCCTTAGCGGGCCAGCCGGTCCGCAACGGAGTGCCATGATGCCCCCCCGCATTCTGCTGGCCGAAGACAACGACAACCTGTCCGGCATGCTGCACAAGTTCCTCGTTTCCCAGGGGTATGAGGTCGCGTCGGTGGGTAACGGCAGGGCGGCACTGCAGTCGATCGTTGCCTCGCCGCCGGACCTGCTGCTGCTCGACCTGCGGCTGCCGGAGATGAGCGGTGTGGAGCTTCTGCAGACCCTGCGGCGCGAACACGCCATGCTGCAGTTTCCCATCGTCGTCATGTCCGGAGTCTACAGGGGGGAGAAGTGCGTAGAGGGGGCGCGGAAGCTCGGCGTCTCCCACTACCTGGAAAAGCCGTTCTCACCCCAGCAGTTTTACCAGATTGTCCGGTCTGCCCTTGCAATGGAGCAGCCGAAGCAGGACGCTGCCGCTCACCCGTTCAGCATCATCAGGATTTTCGAAGAGCTCAGAAGCGGTACCTTTATCACCGGCCACCACCCCCCCATCTGTTTTATCAAGGGAGAACCGGTTTCGTTCGTCACCCGGGGACGTACCGAGTTCGCCTCGTTCCTCGCCGGCCAGGGGAAGATCTCCCGGGAGGAGATGGAGCAGTTCACGACAAGCGGGGCGGAACGGCTCTACTTCACCCAGACCGGGATCATGGCCTTCGACGATCTCGCCGAAGAGTCGCGGCTGTACCTGACCCGAGAAGTCCTCGACATCCTGGAAAGCGAAGCTACCGGCACCTTTACCGACGGCTCGATGGATGTGGAACTTCCGCTCGTCTCCCTGTCGGTTCCACGCCTGTTCTACGATGCGGTGAAGGTCCGGGCGTCACAGGTCAATCCCCCCGTATTCATGGCCCGGTTCGGCAGGCAGTACCCGGCCCGCACCGCCGGCTTCTACCGGCTGATAAACCTGACTACCATGAGCGAGGTAGACATTGAACTCCTCGATCGGGTAGACGGTCGCACCCCCCTCAAGCGGATCATTCCCGAAGGAGTCGACCAGCGAGAGTCGGTCGCATTCTTCAATTACCTGCTGACCCTGGGGATGATCGGGTTCGCACCGGAACCGACCGCCGAGGCGTGCCCCGAATTCCCCCAGAAGCAGATATTCAACAGACCGATCGAAACGGCCGCCGCCGCAAGCGACGAGGCCGTCGATTTCGACGATCTGGTGCAGGAGGTCTCCGACAGCGTCATACTCGTCCCGGAAGAACGCATGGGCGCACCGCTGTCGGCGGCCGAAATAGGTTTCGAGCAGTCGGTACTGCGCGACCACGCCTTCATCGAGGAGAAAAACTACTACGAGCTGTTCGACCTCTCCCCCAGCACGTTCAGCTTCAACGCGCTCAAGGACGCCTACTTCTCCAAGACCCGCCTCTACTCTCCGGAGCGTTTCATGGAGCTGTCAGGATCGACACAGATCATCGCCCAGGAGATTCTCTCCACCTACTCCAACGCCTACAACACCCTCTCTAACGTGGTCGCAAAAGAACGGTACGACGAACTGCTGAACGCCGACAGGATTGGCCTGGGGGGGAATAAGGACGACAGGCTGCAGGCGGAGATCCAGTTCCAGTCGGGGAGTGTCTTTCTCGAGATGGGGGAATACGACAACGCGGAGAAGGCGCTGCAGGACGCCTACACGCTTGAACCGGACAATGCGCTGCACTGTGCGTACCTCGCCTGGACGATCTACAAGAACCCGGCAAACAGGAACTCGCGTACGGCGCACGACAAGGCGCTCAATCTGCTCGGCAAAGCGCTCACCATAGAAAGATGCCCGGAGGCATTTACGTTCCGGGGGCTGATGCTGCTGGATGAGGGGCGGGACGGTCTTGCGGAGGGGGAATTCCAGAAGGCGCTCAAACTGAATCCACGTGACCTGAACGCACGCAAGGGGTTGCAGCAGATCATCGACAAGCGGGAATCGGAAAAGAAAGGAATCTTCCGGAAGCTGTTCAAATAGAAAAGGTGCCGGCGTTTCGCCGTCGGCACCTTTTCCTTCAATCCCGGAACGGAGCTCAGCCGTCAATCTCCACCAGACGCAGTTCGAAGACGAGATCCCGCCCCGCGAGCGGGTGGTTCGCATCGAGGGTCACGGTATCGGGTGTCACCTCGGTCACCAGTACGCTGAACAGCTGACCGTCCTGCTGGGAGACCTCAAGCTGCTGGCCGACCTCCGGATCGATCTCTGCAGGGATCTCGCTCCGGTTGACAACGGCCACCATCTCGTCCATGCGCGGTCCGTATGCCTGACCGACGGGAATGGTGACGGTCTTTTCATCTCCGGGACTCATACCGACCACCGCCGCTTCAAATCCGGGGATAACCATCCCCTCACCGATGGTAAATTCCAAGGGGTGCGACTCGCACTCCTCGTCCGAAGAGACCGAAGAGTCGAACACCGTTCCATCCGTGAGCTTGCCGGTATAATGCACCTTTACCCTGCTGCCCTGTTCCGCAATCTCCATAGTACATCCTTTCTCATCAAGAAATTCCCGACAACCACCACGACGGTCGGTTGCGGTGACCGGCCACCATCATCCGAACTTGACGTCTGGTACCGCGTCATTAATAGGTGTTGTAATAATACCCGTTTTATAGTAGCCTCTCCGCACTTTCCCTATAGGTAGGAACATGGCAGACAAGCGAGACAAGAAACGCCTCCGCAAGCGGCTCACCCTGAGGTTCGGCATCACCCAGCCGACCCGTATCGCGTTCACCGAGGACATTTCACCGGAAGGAATGTTCATCAAGACGACAAACATCAGTGCGCCGGGCAGCACGGTCCTTATCGACATCGACATCCAGGAAAACCTGACGGTTTCGCTGGAAGCGCGTGTCATGTGGGCAAAAAAAGTCCCGCCCCAGATGATACATCTCGTCAGGAAGAGCGGCATGGGTGTGCGGATCACCCGCTTCACATCCGGCGAAGAACACTACCTGAAGTTGTGCCAGGAACTGCACAACCGCTGACCACCAGCCGACAACAAGCCCCACATCCCGCGTTCCGTACATGCAGCAGCACATCCCGGCACGGATCACCGTATGTGTATCTTCGCCATGGCAATCCCCAGATATTTGTTGATCGGGTTTGAACGCGCAAGAAAAGGCAGAACCGGCTGGCGTCGCATCCCCAGCCGATTCAGTTCGGCAACGATATCGGGACATCGCCCGAAGCGCAGTCCCATCTTGAATATCCTGATAGCATCCTTTTTCCGGCCGGCCAGCAGATGCACCCGCCCGAGGTACAGGAAGTGCAGAGGTTCTTTCGGGTCCTGACGCAACGCTTCCTTGCAGAGGGAAACCGCTTCCGCGTAGAGACCGCGTTCCTTCGCCAGACAGTACCCCATCCCCGACGAGACGAGTGGATGTCGGACCTGTCCCTTCAGTTCCTGAAAGATATTCAGGGCCTCAGCCGTTTTCCCCTGGGCGAGACACTCACGTCCCTCCAGAAACGACTCCTTCAGTTTGCCGTGCATCATACTCGGTCTCCAGGCGCAAGATATTGCGTCAGATGGTGAGACAGACGAACCCTCTGTCACGAGTATCGCAAAAAACTGTCCACACTGGAAGCAATTACCACATCACGGCTGTTTTTCATGCTGAGCGCACAGATTTACCGTCACCGCTCACTCAATAATGAATTGCGCCAAAGATTAATTTCTGCTACTCTGCGCTCTCGTATTGCCATCCGGTTCCCCTGACAACACCACAGAGGTCATCCATGAAACATTGTGAGATGGTAGAGAAGTGCATATTTTTCAACGACAAGATGGCAAACATGCCCTCAACTGCCGAAATCTTCAAGATGAAATTTTGCAAGGGAGAATTTGCCGATTGTGCCAGGCGGCTTGTCAGCACTACCAAGGGGCGCGAGCACGTCCCCCCCGACCTGTTTCCCAATCAGGTCGACCGCGCCCGCGAGATCATCGGTAGGCCCTGAACAGGTCAACTGGTATCAGAGAGTTCGGGCAGACCGCTTGAGCAGCAGCGAATTCGCGACGACGGAGACGGATGAAAACGCCATGGCCAGCCCCGCAAATTCCGGTTTGAGGGTAATGCCGAATGGGTAGTAAAAGAGTCCTGCTGCAACAGGTATCCCCAGCACATTGTAGAAAAGCGCCCAGAAGAGGTTCTGCCTGACCTTCGAAAGGGTTGCCCTTCCCAGTTTCACCGCTGCAACGACATCCATCAGGTCATCACGCACCAGAATGATATCGCCCGTCTCCCGCGCGACGTCCGCCCCGCCGCCGATGGCAATGCCGATGTCGGCCTGGGCGAGCGCCGGTGCGTCATTGATGCCATCACCCACCATGCCGACCACCATTCCCTGCCGCTGGTATTCCTTGACCACCTCCTGCTTGCGGTCCGGCAGGATTTCCGCCTCGAAACCGTCGACCCCCGCCTGTCCGGCAACGGCAGCCGCGACCTCGCGGTGATCCCCCGTGACCATGAAGGTACGGATGCCCATTGATTTGAGCTGAGCAACGGCGTCTGCCGACTGTGGTTTGAGCCGGTCGGCAAAGGCAGCCAGCCCCAGCAGGACACCACCGGCGGCCACATACACCAGGGAACACCCGGTTACCGCAGACCGTAGTGCTTCGTCGCGGAGAGGGGCCAGGGCGATACCCGCCTCCTCCATCTGTCGGGCACTTCCGGCCAGGATTGGTTCACCCTTGAGCCGGCAGGAGACGCCAAACCCGCTCCGCTCCAGATAGTCGGTGACGACACCCGCCGTCACCCCGCGTTCCTCCGCCCCCCGTACCGCCGCCCGGGCGAGCGGGTGACCGGACAGAGATTCCGCTGCCGCGAGATGTTCGAGCAGTGTGCGTTCATCGACGCCGGGTGCCACAGCAAGATGCACAAGGGACGGACGTCCTTCGGTCAGGGTACCCGTCTTGTCCAGAAGCAACAGCTGAATGCGTGAAACGTTTTCGAGAACCGATCCGCGTTTTACGAGTATGCCGCGGTTCAGTCCGATACCGCTCCCCACCATGATGGCGGTCGGAGTTGCCAGCCCCATGGCACAGGGGCAGGCAATGACCACCACGGCGATGGCCAGCTTGAAGGAGAGGAGAAACGGTTCCGACGCGCCCAGGTGCCAGACGACAAAGGTGAGAACAGCACACGCGACGACAACCGGGACGAAGACCGCCGATATCCGGTCGGCAAACCGCTGGATCGGCGCCTTGTCTGCCTGTGCCTCCTGTACCAGTCGTACGATCTGGGCCAGCAGCGTATCGTCCCCTACCCGCGTCGCACGGACCGTTATCACACCGCCATGGTTCACGGTGGCGCCGCTCACACCGTCACCGACCCGCTTTTCCACCGGAAGGGACTCGCCGGTCACCATCGATTCGTCCACGGAGGTCCCCCCCTCCGTGACAATCCCGTCCACCGGTATGATCTCGCCGGGGCGGACCCGCACGACGTCCCCTTCACGTATCATCGAAGCGGGAACCTCCCGTTCCTGGCCATCCGCCAGTAGCCGGGCCTTGTCCGCCTGGAGCCGTGCAAGTTTTTTCAGAGCCTCGCTGGCCTTGCCGCGTGCCCTCGCCTCGAAATACTTGCCGAGCCGGATGAACGTGATGAGCATCGCCGACGTCTCGAAAAAGACCTCGCCATGCCCCCCCAAGAGCCCGAAAAATGCCCCCACCGAATAGAAGTAAGCGGCAGATGTGCCGAGTACGACCAGCACGTCCATATTGGCGCTCATGTTCCTGAGTGAATGCCATGCCCCGCGGTAGAAGGCCAGTCCGGCAGTGAACTGCACCAGGGTCGCAAGGATGAAATTCAGCCACCCGACCGTCCGGTTTCCGTGCATCGTCATGGTAAACATGATCGGCAGGGACAGACAGAGGCTGACGAGGAACCAGACAAGCTGCAGGCGCATGCGCCGTGCGCTCTCGTCGGATTCGACAACGTCGCTCTTCACCGGCTCGTATCCGGCTTCTGTCACCGCTGCAAAAATCCGGGAAGGCCCGGTAAGGGTTTCATCGAACGTTACGTACACGGATTCCTGGGCCAGATTCACCACCGCCGTCGCGATGCCGGGTTCGGCCAGAAGTTTCTTCTCAAGGGTGGCAACACACGAGGCACAATGAAGCCCCCGTACACCGAACTGTAGCTTGCCGCCCTCCTCCTTCGACCGAGCCCCATACCCGAGACCGGAAACGGCAGCGATGATCGCGTCACGGTCGACACATTCCGGGTCATAACGGACCGCGAGCAGTTCCATTGCGAAGTTCACCGATGCATCCACGACTCCGTCCAGCTCGCGCACGGCCTTCTCGATCCGCGTCGCGCAACTGGCACAAGACATCCCCGTAATGCCGAATGTTGCCTTCTGTTCCATCTCGGTCATCTCTATCGATCAGATGTGGTCAATGCGAAAAATCACCCCGTCGCAGGTGATCGGTAAATACCTTGAACGCCGCAGCGATCGGAACGGCAAGCACGATCCCCCAGAACCCCATCAGTTCACCGAACGCCATGACGACGATGATTGTCGCCAACGGATTGAGGTCCATGGATTTCCTGAAAACCAACGGCTTGATGAGGTACCCCTCGAGAAAATAGATAACGGAAAATGCAATCACGACTTTAACGAGGATTATTCCCTGCTGATACTTCACATAGGCAAAAAAGAGGGGAGGAAGTGTCGCGAGAATAACGCCGATAAACGGCAGGATGGAGGAAAACCCGGCAAAAATTCCGTTGAATACGGGATAGTCCACATCAAGGACAACCAGGGCAACTATAGCCAGGACGGCAACGATGGCGGACACGACGATCTGACCACGCAGATAGCCCCCAACGCTTTCGTTGATCTCGCAACCGAGTTTCAGAAGGCTCTCGCGATGCCGTGACGGCAACCAGCCGGCAATAAACGTCTTCACGTCTTGCTTGTAATACAGCATGAATAACACCAGAACCGGTGCGAGCACAAGATTGAACAGATTGAAGACGAGCCCCGTTGCTGCAGCATAGACCTTTCCCCCGATTCCCCCGATGAACGTGTCGATCTGCCCCGAGACAGACTGAACCAGCCAGAGCCATTCGTCGGTTGCGGTGGACGGCAACATGCGCATCTTATACGACAGGATGAGCGTTTGCGCCTTCTGAAGATATTTCGGCATCTCCTGAACGAGCGCAAACCACCTGCCGGAGAGGGGCGGGACGAGGAATGTAAAGAAGAAAAATGCCGCGACGGTCAGGCCGGCATAGAGTACGGCAAGTCCATAGACGCGCCGGATCCGCTTCCTTTCCATGGCGACAAGGAGTGGATCAAAGAGGTAGGCGAGAATAAACGACAGAAGAATGCAGGATACGGTGTGCTGTAACGCAGAACCGATCGCGAACAGGGCCGCAATAACGACGATAACGGCGATAATCGCCATCTGCCCCGTCGGTTGATGATGCCTGGAACTCATTCACCCCTCCCGCATGATATGCCGACCGGGTCAATAACCACTGCCTGCAGGATAGATATCATGCTCTTCCAGCCAATGCCTAATCCGTTCCGACAGCATATCTTCCTGGAGTTCGGCAAGTCGTTTATGCTCCTCCGGATAGAACGACAGGATCTCGTCAAGACGGCCAAACAGCCTGTTGCCCGTGAACGACTTCTCCAGGATGTTTTTCAGTCCGCTATCGGCAATCCCTCTGATGAATTCATGGATGACGTGCCGTTCCTGCTCATAATCGGCGCCATTGATCTCGATGAATCGTTCGGCGTCCGACTCGACCTCTTCCCAGAATGCATCGTCCTCGTAATCCACCGGAACGGAAAACACCTCCCCCGTCTCCCGGTCGAGAAAATATATCGTTTCACCGTCCCGATTGCGAAAGGCATCAAGAAGATCGTCCCACACAATTTCGACGTCACGCAGCGCACCCATCATTGTCAAACTCCCCGTCTGCGACCGGCTGCCCCATCTTGACGGCAGCCGGTTTCCAACACCACTTTACCACTACCCGGATTTCAGCTATAGTCTCCACCATGCGTGCCATATTCATTGCCGACGCCCACCTGAAGTACATGCATGACGACAACTACCGCATGCTCCTGCAGTTCCTCAATGAACAACGCGGCGCACTCGATGCCCTCTTCATCCTGGGAGATCTCTTCGAGTTCTGGATCGGCCACCGGTCTATGCCGTTTCCCCAGTACCAGCCCATCCTGAATGAACTCCTGCGTCTGCAATCCGAAGGCGTTGCAATTCATTATTTCGAGGGGAATCACGACTTTCACCTGGGGCCGTTTTTCACGGAAACCATACAGGCAAGGGTCTATCGCTCAGCGGCACTTCTGGAACTTGACGGAAAGAAGGTTTATGCCTGCCATGGCGACCAGATCAACACCCGCGATGTCGGATACCGGCTGCTTCGATTCGCACTCCACAACCGGCTGACCGGTATCGTCGCCCGCTTCGTTCCTCCGAGCATAACCGTGAAGCTAGCGGACCGGATGGCACGCAACAGCAAGAAAAAGTACCGCCGCAGGGCATCGAAGTGGAATTACCACGCCATTCTGCGGGCGTTTGCAGAGCGCCGTTTCACAGATGGCTGCGACACCTTCATAACCGGGCATTTCCACATCCCGCTGCAGGAACAGACGGGCCCACAGGGAAAGCAAACTATCGTATCACTGGGAGACTGGATACACCGTTATTCGTATGCGGAATGGGAAGACGGCGCCGTACGCCTCAAGATCTATCAACCGGCGTCGAATGAACATCCGCAACGATGCCGAACAGGGACAGATACCGCTCGGCACGCTCCTGAAGGGTAGGAGCCTCAATTGCATGACACAGCTCGTCGGGTTGGTAATTACGACAGACCGGAGGCCGCCGGTCGTACATGCTGCACAGACCCGTCGTAGTGAGATGGGGACACCGCACTCCAACCGGTTTAGCCAGTGTAGAAATATCGGGAGCAACGCAGCAGGTACCACATCGACGGCACTCATCGGCACCCTGCATTTCCTCTCCCTCCTGACCGGCAGAATTACCCACATACAAGAAAGGGAGCCGTTGGCTCCCTTTCGGCTCACATCATCTTTTCCATCTCTTCGGCTGAGATATCAAAATTGGCATACACATTCTGGACATCATCGTTATCTTCCAACCGGTCCATAAGCTTCAGCATGTTCTCCGCCTGCTTCCCTTCAAGCTTGACCATTGTCTGAGGAATCATGGTGACCTCGGCGGAGTCCGGTTTGAACCCTGCCTGTTCCAGAGCATCACGTACCTCGATGAAGCTTGCGGGGTCGGTCACCACCTCGATCTGATCGTCTTCGTCAGACACGTCATCGGCCCCGGCTTCCAGGGCGGCCTCGAACAGCTTGTCGAAATCGGCATCCTTGGAAAACACCAGCAGACCTTTTTTATCGAACATCCAGGACACGCAGCCGGATTCTCCCATATTACCGTTGCACTTCGTAAAAATACTGCGTACATCGGAGACAGTCCGGTTACGGTTGTCCGTCATGACCTCCACGAGGACCGCGGCACCACCTGGACCGTATCCTTCGTAAGTGGTTTCTTCGTAGACGACCCCTTCCATCCCGCCCGTTCCCTTCTTAATGGCCCGCTCAATGTTATCCTTCGGCATGTTCTCGGCCTTGGCCTTGTCTATGGCCGACCGGAGCCGGGGGTTCCCGTTGGGATCACCCCCCCCCATCTTCGCGGCAACCGAAATCTCCTTGATAATCTTCGTGAAGATCTTGCCGCGCTTCGCGTCAGCCGCACCCTTCTTATGCCGTATGGTACTCCACTTGTTATGTCCTGACATCGCACAACTCCTTGCAAATTATGTACAGAATACCCTGAAAATACTTACCAATATCACGGAGCAGGCACCATGTAAAGTATGAATTCCCCGCTCTCCACCTTACAACCATGCTCCATTACCGTTGCAGCCACCCCGGTCTTACCCCGTATATCGCCAGAATAAAACATTCATGTCGATTTGCACCGTCACCCTGTCAGCATAAAATCTAAAAAACACTGCGCTCAAAGTGCCAGAATAATTAATGTTTGCCACGTCAGCTACCATTGATATATTTTTAGTTTGACACCAATAAAACGTCGTGTTAAATTAAGCAATATTGATATACGAGACAATAGAACGACTGTCTACCGTATCGCAAACATCGCTTCAAGGCAGCACCCTTCACGGTCATCCATTGTTGCACCACTCGCAATCTACCGGAGATCCTGCCGTGAAACCTGTCGATGCATCCTTGCCTCATTCCGCGCAAGCAAGACAGCCTCTAGCAACCGATCTCACCGATCTTTCTGCCAGTCGCGGAGGTCATTACCCCAGAAACTCGATACCGTATTACCTCAGACCCAGAATCCGTTGGGACATGATTCACGACTTCAGCGCGCGAAGGGGGCGAACGGGTAGAAGTTCATTACGTGTGGAATGACGGGACGCCATCATCCTGTGAAAACGTCTCCAGAAAGGGGTACTAACCATGGCAGAAAAACAGCAAGACTGGTCAGCAATTGCACGTAATCCAAAGTTCGTCGAGCTACACCGCAAAAAGACGACGTTTCTCATCGGCTGGTGGATATTCTCAACGGTGTATTACTTCCTCCTCCCCATCGGCGCGGCCTTTGCCCCCGGACTGTTCAAAATCAAGATTCTCGGCAGAATAAACATCGGCTATCTCTTCGCCCTCTCCCAGTTCTTCGTTTCCTGGGGAATCGCCATGTATTACGCCCATGTGGCAAACAAGGACTTCGACCGGCTCACCCGTGAACTTGTCGATGAACTCAGGTAAGGAGGACTACTAATGAAAAGGACTTTCATCGCGCTCTGCCTTGCCATCTTCCTGGGTTCCGTCGCCTACGCCGCCGAATCGGCCGCTACACCTGCTACCGCCGCACCGACCAGTACAACGTCCTCCTCACCGGCGGCAACAACAGCGGTCATGCCAGCCGCCACCCAGAATACCCCTGAGGCAAACACCCCGGCCCCGGACAGGACTTTCAAGGCCAACCCGATGGTCACCATCCCCATCTTCCTGATTATCATCGGCGTAACCATGGCCGTCGTCGTCTGGTCGGCAAAAAAGACCAAATCGGCCGCCGACTTCTATGCAGCCGGTGGAGGCATCACCGGCACCCAGAACGGCTGGGCCATCGCCGGTGATTACATGTCTGCCGCCTCGTTTCTCGGCATTTCAGGCATGATCGCACTCTACGGCTATGACGGCTTCATGTACTCGGTGGGATGGCTCGTGGCCTACATCACCGTGCTGCTCATCGTCGCCGAGCCGTGCCGCAATGCAGGCAAGTACACCCTCGGCGACATACTCTCATTCCGTACCGAGCCCAAACCGGTCCGGGCCGTCGCCGCCTTGTCCACGGTCGCCGTCTCCACATTCTATCTGACCGCCCAGATGGTCGGTGCCGGCAAACTGATGCAGCTCCTTATCGGCATACCCTACAAGACCGCCATAATCGGCGTCGGCATCCTCATGGTCGGCTATGTCGTCTTCGGCGGCATGACCGCCACCACTTGGGTACAGATCATCAAGGCCGGCCTCCTCATGTCCGGTGCCACCCTCCTGTCAATCCTGGTCGCTGCCAAGTCCGGCTTCAGCCCGTTCCAGTTTTTCAACGACATCGCAACCAGCCCGAACATCATCGAACACGTACAGAAGACAGTCCTCAAAGACCCGCTGCCGATGCCGGGTTTCGACTACGGCCAGCGGTTTTTGGAGCCGGGACTCTTTCTCAAGGCCCCACTTGACCAGATTTCTCTCGGCATGGCACTGGTGCTCGGCACCGCCGGCATGCCCCATATCCTGATGCGCTTTTTCACCGTCCCCACAGCCCAGGCTGCCCGCAAGTCCGTCATCGTTGCCATGTTCATCATCGGCACCTTCTACATCCTGACGACACTCCTCGGCTTCGGCGCTGCCATCCACGTCACCCCTCAGGCAGTCATGAAGGTCGACAAGGGCGGCAACATGGCGGCCATGATGCTGGCCCAGCAAATGGGCGGCGACATCTCGCCGTTCATCGGCGACCTGCTCCTCGCCTTCCTGTGCGCCGTCGCCTTCGCCACGATTCTCGCCGTCGTCTCCGGGCTGGTGCTCGCGGCCTCCGCGGCCATCGCCCACGACATCTACGTCAACGTCATAAAGGACGGTCATGCGGACCAGCACGAGCAGGTCTTGGCGGCACGCGTCACCTCGCTGTGCGTCGGCGCCATCGGTATCCTGATCGGTATCGCGGCAGAAAAGTCCAACGTCGCACATCTGGTGGCACTCGCCTTCGCCGTAGCCTCTTCCGGCAACCTGCCGGTCGTTGTCATGTCCCTCTTCTGGCGCAAATTCAACACCGCCGGCGTCATCTCCGGCCTGGTGGTCGGAACGGTCGCCGCCATCGCACTGGTTATGGTCTCCCCGAACATGACCTACCCGAAGAAGGTCGCCGCCGACGCCCAAAAGGTGATAACGGCCTTGGAGAAACAACAGGCCGATGGTGCCGTACTCGACGCCAAGCAGACGGCTGACCTGGCCAAGGCCAAGGGCGACTACGAGAAGAACAAGGACGGCAAATCGTTGATGGGTCTCGATGCGCCTCTCTTCCCGCTGAAAAACCCGGGCATCGTCTCCATTCCGCTCGGCTTCCTTGCCGCCATAATCGGCTGCCTGGCCTTCCCGAATCGGCGCTCGGAGGAGATGTTCGACGAGATCTATGTTCGCCAGAACACCGGCATCGGCATGGCCAAGGCCATCGACCACTAATCGGTCGACATAGTGCAATCAATACTCCGGAATCATCTTTCATTTCAAAACAACATCTTATGGTCGGGGGAGGGATACTCCCCCGTTTTGTTTCAGACATAGTATGTCTTCCCCAAGAACCCCGTCTTGCCGTTTGCAAATTCTGTAAACGCACGCATAATAAACAGGATTTCAACAGCCCCACCGAACAACACACAGCACATAGCCTTGAGCAACATATTGTTTTTATTGGTGCTTAATGTATTACACAACAATATAATTGTATTTTATTTTATTGTAAATTTTAGCTTGCATTATCAATATAAAGCCGTTATATTTTGTTGCAGATTATGCATTTCACCTGCAACCGTAATCCGACTGGAGAACCTTCTGAGAATGCGGATACGTCATGTCGTGGACAATAGGATTATCCTGACAATCGTGATTCCGCTCGTCACCGTTTTTATTGTCCTGGCGATGAGCAATCCGTATCCTGACTGCAATCAAGGACAAAAGCTGCGTCCCTGCGCAGTTATCCAGGAAGACCTCAGCTCTTCCGACCAGAGCGTACCGAAATATTGCGTGGTTGCCGCCATCCACTTTTGCATGGTTTCATTCCAAAAATCACAAACAGTCCCCTGGTGCTACCACGACGAAAATCCGCCCCTCCTGTACACGCCTGAAAACAGTCTACCAACTCGGGCGCCTCCCCTTGCCGTTACAATTCCATCCGGAATTATTCCTGACCCATTTACCGGCAACGACGCGTCTGCCTCCCTACGCCAGCACATCAACCACGATTTTATGTTTGCTTGACAGATCGGGAAACACTGACAGGACACCTTGCATCACATGTTTTCATATCAGTGACTGTTATGACATTCAGACCAAACTGCCCTAAGGTTGTAGATATCAGGGAGGACACACCAGGGATGTCTTATCAACCTGCGCACATACCAACATCCATGGGGGCACATATGATCAACGATAGTCACAAATATGCTGTCCAGTCGGTAGGACAGGCATTTGATCTTCTGGAGGTCATTGCCGATGACCCGATACATGCGACACTCCCGCGGCTTGCCGAAACGCGGGGAATGAGCCGTCATAAAGCAATCCGCCTCCTTACGACCCTTTGCGAGAGGGGACTGGTTGAGCGCGACGAAACCGCTGGCAGATACCAACTCGGCATTTACTCGGTGACACTTGCTCTGAAGCTTCTGAATCATGCCAATGTCGTGACCTATGCCCATCCTATTATGGAGGACCTCGCCAGGAAGCATGGAGAAGCGGTCTATATGACGGTCGCCGCCGGGGATGAAGTGCTGTTTCTCGATATGGTCGACTGTGAGCAGTGGATAAAGGTAGCCCCGCTTCTGGGCAACAGGTTCCCACTGTTCACAAACGCAGCAGGAAAGGTGATCAAAGCCCCAGATTCACGGGAAGTCCTGGAAAAAATATTCAGGAAACGGGGGAAGAGGGGCGATTTTGCTGACCTGGACAAGCTCGAACTGGAACTGCAGGAGATTCGCAATAAAGGGGTTGCCGTCGATGTGGGTGGGTTGGGCGAAGGGATCATCACTGTCGCCGTAGCCGTTCGTGACTACGCCGGGAAGGTGGTGGGCGCCGTCACCATGCTGGGCCCGTCATTCAGGATGTTAGCAGAACGGCTGGAATCCGAGATCGTCCCATCGCTTATCGAAGGTGCCGCACGGATCTCGGCGAAATTCGGCTATACGCCGGCGTAACGTCTTCAATGTAATTTAAGGGGTGAAATCCACGGTACGAAAGGAAGGAGTAACGGCCAAATCGATGGTAAAGCTGATTCGCAATCAAATTCAACACATCCCCAAAGGAGGAGGCTATGCCTGAATCAATTGCAAGCAAGATCCACAGCAACCCCAAATTCGTCAAACTGTGCAAACAGCGTGACACCCTCGGCTGGATACTGTCGCTAATCGTCTGCGTCATGTACTTCGGCTTCACCCTGATGATCGCCTTTACTCCGGATATCCTGACTGCCCCCATCGCCAGCGACAGCGTCATTCCGTTGGGCATGCCGCTGGGGGTCGGCATCATCTTGATGTCCTGTGTTTTGACCGGTATTTACGTATTCAAGGCGAACAATACCTACGACCCGATCATGAAGGAAATTATCGAGGAGGCCACCAAATGAAAAATATGAAAACTGCCCTTACTTCCCTGGTCTCCTCCGCCATGCTGTTTGCCGCCAATTGTGCCAGCGCCATGACCGTCGATACCGGTCCCGCACCGGCAGGACCGCCATCTGCGCCTCCCCCCGTCAACTGGCACGCCATCAGCATGTTCGTCGTTTTCGTCGGCGTCACCCTGTACATAACCTATTGGGCCGCCAAACAGACGAAGTCGGCGGCCGACTTCTACGCAGCCGGTCGCGGTGTCACCGGCTTCCAGAACGGTCTGGCCATGGCCGGCGACTACATGTCGGCCGCCTCGTTCCTGGGGATTGCCGCCCTGGTCTACATGAACGGCTTCTATGGCCTGATCTTCTCCGTCGGCTGGCTGGTCGGCTGGCCGATCATCCTGTTCACGGTCGCGGAGCGGTTGCGTAACCTGGGCAAGTACACCTACGCCGACGTCGTCACCTTCCGGCTCCGTCAGGGCCCGGTGCGCACCATGGCGGCCATCGGTGCCCTGATCGTCGTCGTCTGGTACCTGATCGGCCAGTTGGTGGGCGCCGGGCAGCTGCTGCACACCCTGGTGCCGCAGATCTCCTATCGCGTCTCCATCACCATCGTCGGCATCCTGATCATGCTCTACGTCACCTTCGGCGGCATGAAAGCCACCACCTGGGTGCAGATCATCAAGGCCGGCCTGCTCCTGGGCGGTGCGACCCTCATGGCGCTGGGCGTTCTGGCTCACGAGAACTTCAGCTTCGCGAAGCTGTTCTCCGACGCCGTCGCCCTCCATCCCAAGCACCTTGACATCATGAAGTCTGTCGTGCCGATCGGTGCCAAGGCCAATCCGATTGAGTCCATTTCCCTGGGGCTCACCCTGATCTTCGGTACCGCCGGTCTGCCACACATCCTGATGCGCTTCTTCACCGTCACCGATTCCAAGGCGGCCCGCAAGTCTGTAATGTACTCAACCTGCTTCATCGGCTACTTCTACATCCTCACCTTCATCATCGGCTTCGGCGCCATTGTCATGGTCGCCAACCACCCTGAATACGTGGTCGACGTTACCAAGAACATCCTCGCCCTGAAGGGTGGCGTTAACATGCCTGCGATCTATCTGTCTCACGCCATCGGCGGCGACTTCTTCCTCGGTTTCATTGCCGCGGTCGCCTTCGCCACCATCCTGGCAGTCGTCTCCGGTCTCACCATGGCCGGCGCCTCGGCACTGTCCCACGACCTCTATGCCCAGGTCATCATGAAGGGGAAACCCACCGAGAAACAGGAAGTCTTCGTTTCCAAGATGAGCTGCATCGGCTTCGGCATCCTCGCCATCATCCTTGGGATCGCCTTCGAAAAGCAGAACGTCGCCTATATCGTGGCCCTGACCTTCTCCATCGCCGCCTGCACCAACTTCCCGATCCTGGTTCTCTCCATCTTCTGGGGCGGGCTGACTACCCGCGGCGCCGTGCTCGGCGGTTACACCGGCATCTTCGGTTCCATTGGCCTGCTGATCGTCGGCCCGACCGTCTGGACCAAGATCCTCAAAATGGGGCCGGCCATCTTCCCATATGACTTCCCGACCTTTGTCGTTCTCCCGCTGGTGCTTATCGTCGCCTACATCGTGTCGGTCACCGATAACAGCGAAAGCGCCAAACAGGAACGTGAAGCATTTGCCGCACAGATGCTTCGCGCTGAAACGGGCATCGGAGCAGAGAAAGCCGCAGTTCACTAACGGTTAAAACAGACCGTCTGCCGGATCATTTCCGGTAGACGGTCGCATAATCAGACTGTCGTACCTCTCCTGACAGGAGCAGTGCAGTCAGGCATAGCGGGCACAGATGTGCGACTGGTTCCATCTCCGTCAGGACAGCAGTAACCCCACGGCCAAGGACATTGGCTACTAACAATTGCGGCATACTGTGTTATAGTGTGGGGGAGGCGCGTGCCTCCCCCATTTTCCATGGATTCCACTATGAACGCAGCCAACCCACCTATCCCCACTCCACGGCCCATGCAGTTACTGGTTCAGTTTCTCCCGCTGCTAGGACCGGAGGAATCCCATCAGCTTCTCAACCTGTTCAGACATATACTCGATCAGGAGATCGCTACATCTTCGGCCATTGATGACGAATACCACCAGTTGCTTTCCGATATTCGGCGCGCAACATCTCTTTCCGCCCTCAGGCAGCTTCACGACAGATTGAACGATCTGGAAATGAACCGGTTCCTTCGGGACACGTCAGTCCGGACGCTGCACCGTAACTGCACGGAGTACCGAGACATACTCGCGGGCAAGGCAATTGAACTTGTTGAGCGTGAGATACGGGAAGCCGGACACGGCGTTCCCCCCTGCTCCTATGCGCTCATCAGCATGGGCAGCGACGGTCGCGAAGAACAGACCCTGATAACCGACCAGGACTATCTGCTCGTGTACGGCAGCGAATCCGATGATTCTGTCGATCGCTTCTTTGCCGCATTCGCACAGCTCCTTGTCGATCGCCTTGAGGAGACGGGATTCAAAAAGTGCACTGGCGACATAATGCCCAGCAACCCAACCTGGCGGGGGTCACTGAAGCAGTGGAACAGGAGACTGCTCGCAATTGTCCGCTATGAGTTCGACGATTACGCAAAGAACCTCATGGATCTAATTGTGCTTTCTGATGCGCGGTACGTGGCAGGAGACAAGGTACTTGCCGACAGCCTGATTGCCAACATCCGCGGACTGCAGCAGGAATATTTCCAGGTACTGTGGGGGATGGCTAAGGCTGCGACCGAAATGAAACTCGCCCTGGGATTTCTTAAACGTATCTGGACAGAAGGATCGGGCAACCACAAGGGTGAGTTCAACCTCAAGCTGCTGGCATGGGCACCGCTGGTCATGAACATCCGGATACTCGCAATAAACCGTGGAATCCGTGCGACCAGCACCATACAGCGTATCGAGCAGCTCGTCGTGGACAAAAGCATTTCTCCCTCCATGGCCCAAGGGCTCAAGGATGCGTATAACATCCTCACCAAGCACCGGATACTGCTTCAGATCAAGGTTATCAAGGGTATTCAGGACGACTCGTACTATCTCAATCCCTATCTGCTGCCGGCCGATGAACGTGAACAGATACGGCATGCTATGGTCCGGATTGAAGAGCTGCAGAAGATGATCCATATCAACTTCTCTATCTTATAGTTTAATATCCCCTTTCGGTTGCAGATGCCCCCTCGTTGTGATATGACTCCACCATTCGAAATCAAGAGGGAGATACCGCTTATGCCTGTCGCCATAAAGATCGCTGGGGCGATTGCAAAGTCTTCATGGATTCGCAAGATGTTCGAAGAGGGGGAAAAACTCCGTCAGCTGCACGGTGCGGACAAGGTCTTCGACTTCACCCTCGGTAACCCGGACGTAGAGCCGCCTTCCGCCTTCAATGCGGCACTGAAAGAACTGGCGCTCAATCCCGTCCCCGGCATGCATCGTTACATGAACAACGCCGGTTACACCGAAACCCGTCAGGCGGTTGCAAACGTTCTCACCGAGGCATCTGGGCTGGATGTCACGGCAAACCATGTCGTCATGACCTGCGGTGCAGGCGGCGCCCTGAACGTCATCCTCAAGACTATCCTGAATCCCGGCGAAGAGGTGATCATTCTCGCCCCCTATTTCGTCGAGTACAAGTTTTACATCGACAACCACGGTGGAATTCCCCGGGAGGTCTGGACCGACCGGACGACCTTCCAGTTGGACCTCGCCGCCATAGAAGAAGCTATCAACCGCAAAACGCGCGCGATCATCATCTGCTCGCCGAACAACCCCACCGGAGTGGTGTACCCTGAAACGGACCTCAGAAGGCTAGGGGCCATAATCGACAGGAAAGAAAAAGAATTTGACAAGCAGATCTATGTCATATCGGACGAGCCCTATGCACGAATCACCTACGATGACAACCTGATACCCAACATCTTCTCCTGCATCGAAAGCTCAATCATCGTAACCTCTCACAGCAAAGACCTGGCACTCCCCGGTGAACGGATCGGCTACCTAGCGGCCAATCCGCGGATGCGGAATGTCGGGCAGTTTATGGAAGGGACAATCTTCTGCAACCGGGTGCTGGGATTCGTTAACGCTCCGGCACTCATGCAGCGCCTGGTAACCGGCCTGCAGCAGGAATCGGTAGATATCGTCCTGTATCAGAAGAAACGTGATCTTTTCTATAATACTCTCACGGGACTAGGGTTTTCCGTCGTCAAACCAAGTGGAGCATTCTACCTCTTTCCCAAATCTCCCCTCGCCGACGATATCGAATTTGTAAAACTCGCCCAGCAACATCTCCTACTTTTGGTACCGGGCGCCGGTTTCGGTGCTCCCGGATATTTCAGGATTGCCTACTGCGTGGATATGGGGACCATTGAAAGGAGCATACCCGCATGGAAAGCTCTGGCGCTGGATTTGGGACTCTGACCTGACCAAGACAAACCAAAACGCCCCGACACTTATAGGAATGTCGGGGCGTTTCATTCTTCGCCAAGTCATGTTATTCAGGCATGGTGGCACAATACATCTATACGACCTCGCAGACGCAAAAACGCCCCACCACTAGCGTGATGGGGCGTTTTCAATTAATTCCCGGCGGCGACCTACTTTCCCACACAGCTACCCGTGCAGTATCATCGGCCCAGAGAGGCTTAACTTCCGTGTTCGGGATGGGAACGGGTGTGACCCTCTCGGCATAGCCACCGAGAAACTGTTTTGCGCTTTGGCGCAATATCGTTTCTTTATAGGTCCTATAGGTCCCATGGGTCCTATAAGACTTATTCAATTACAAAGCGTGATTGATTTGTGGTAGTCGGTAGAGTTGCGTGTAAGGTCGGGGGGAGGTTAACTCCCCCCTTCCGGTTTAATTTTTTATGGTCAAGCCTCACGGCCGATTAGTACCGGTCAGCTGAGTACATTGCTGTACTTACACACCCGGCCTATCAACGTTGTGGTCTACAACGGGCCTACAGGGACTTTCGTCCAGGGATACCTAATCTTGAAGGAGGCTTCCCGCTTAGATGCTTTCAGCGGTTATCCTTTCCGTACATAGCTACCCAGCGACTGCTCCTGGCGGAACAACTGGAACACTAGAGGTACGTCCAACCCGGTCCTCTCGTACTAAGGTCAGCTCTTCTCAAGTATCCTACGCCCACAGAAGATAGGGACCAAACTGTCTCACGACGTTTTAAACCCAGCTCGCGTACCGCTTTAATTGGCGAACAGCCAAACCCT
>JAJYBI010000015.1 GCA_021779095.1 Deltaproteobacteria bacterium | reverse complement strand
CCTCGAGCTAGCCCGTCGGGAAGGAGAGATTCCGGAGGCGGCGTAACGGGCATCACCCGCGCATACCGGATACAGCAAAGGCGGCCGATTGGCCGACTTTCGAATTTAGTCAACAAATCAGCTACGTCCCCTCCATGCCTCTATAATCGGGAGGTAGGGACGGACGGCGGTTGAGCTTGATCAGTTTCTAGGGATCAGTTCGGCGGTCTGCGGTACCGGCGCTGCTGCCGCCTGTGCCTTCTCGGCCGCCTGTACCTTTGCCAAATTAACCACCTTCGTCTCTTCCAACTTCCACATCGCGCCGGTAGCGGGGTCGACGATCAGGATGCCGACGAGTCCACCGAACACGATGTTGCCCCAGTACCAGCCGTTGAGTGAGGACGGCATCTGCACCTTGGTCGTTTCGTACCCTTCCTTTTCACAGGTTATGGTGTAATCCTGTGACGAGAAGAATCCACTCTTGGCGCTGAGCGTCAAGGTGAGCGGGGTTTCGCCCTTGTGCATCTCGATGCCGTTTTCCTTGGCGACTACACACTTGGCACCGCTGGGGTTACTCTGCACCGTCACCGGCCATTCGGATTTGCTGACGATACTGGCGCACCCCGCAAGCGCAAAGGATGTTGCCAACGCCACCGCTTTCATTCCATTTTTCATAGTACTTCTCCTCCCCATTGTAATGTGCCACACAGGCAAATATCGCAACGCTAATTGAAACTGCTGCTGGCAAGCTCTCTTACAAAATTCTCGGCCGCCCTTCCCATTGCTCCGGATACTATCAACCTGGATGCGGTTTTTCTGGTAACGAACGAGTTCCATTGTAACGGAGCGTCATCGTCATGATCGGTCATGTCAGCGCAATACGTCTTGTTCAGAAATGGCGATGTGGCTTTGAATTGTACGAATCCATGGGCAACTGCATAGATTACCCCAATGAGTTTGAAGGACATCCCCTGCAATTCCACCACGATCTTGTTCGGACTTGCCGGATCGATTCTCCCATTCGATCTTTGAATTATGGTTGTCAGGTATTCGCGGAAAAACTGCTCGCCGAGTGCACCCTCCAATTCGGTCTCCCTGTCGAGGGAATACGAAGAGCAGTCAATTTTATCAATTCCGTCACGCCCGTCGCGAAATTCGATATCGAATGATTTCCCCTGAAGATCGACAGGCTGTTTCGGTTGAAATATCTTGTAATCGGTACCGGGCAAGTACCCGTAATACAACGGACCACCACAGGAACACAATAAACAGGTCATTACAATAAGCGCGACTAGCTTCTTCATAAGGTCATCTCCTTCGCATTGATTACACAACCAGTAAAGTCGAGGAGCCCCGGCGGGTCAGGATCGGCGGGTCAGGATCGGCGGTGTCACGGATCGGCGGTGTCACGGATCGGCGGTGTCACGGATCGGCGGTGTCATGTCTAGGCTTTGCATTTGAGTATTTGAGGGAAAACTAGGGAGACTCCCCCGATAATCCTAAGCCGTCCACATAACCCGAAATAATGAGCAGACTCTACTTCCAATCCATCCGCCCGTCAAGGCACAATTCGCCGCAACATACAAAAAAGGGCTACCAGCACGGCAGCCCCGCATAACTGTATGTATCGTTGAGCAGTCAGCTGTCCATCATGGTTTCTCCCCGCCGATGACCTCACGGATCCGTTTGGCGATATGGCCGACGTGGGTCTCCAGCGCGAAGTGCCCCGTATCCAGCAGCTCGACGACGGCGTTCGGATTGTCCCGCCGGTAGGCCTCCGCTCCGGGTGGAATGAAGAACGGATCGTTTTTCCCCCAGATGATGAGTGACGGGACCTGTCTATCCCGGAAAAACTGCTGGAACTCCGGATACAGCTTGAGGTTGTTGGCGTAGTCCAGGAACAGGTCCAGCTGGATCTCCTTGTTACCCGGCCGCTCCAGCAGCAGGGCGTCCAGGGTGTAGGATTCCGGCGCCACGGTCTCGGGGTTCGCTACGCCGTGCACGTACTGCCAGCGGGTGCCTTCGAGATGAAGCAGCGCCTCCCTGATCTGCTGCCGGATCGCGGCCGACGTCGGGTCGGCCCAGTATGCCCGGATCGGCGCCCAGGCGTCTCCCAGCCCTTCCAGGTAGGCGTTGCCGTTCTGGGAGATGAATCCCGTCACCCGCTCCGGATGGGCAAGCGCCAGGCGCAGCCCCGTCGGCGCACCGTAGTCGAAGACATACAGGGCGTAGCTCTTGAGCCCCAGCGCATCGACAAATGCGACGACGGTCTTGCCCAGGCTGTCAAAGGTGTAGGTATAGTTGCGCGCCGCCGGAACCTCGGTGAAGCCGAATCCGGGCAGGTCGGGGGCGATGAGGTGAAACCGGTCAGCGAGCAGCGGGATCAGCTCCCGGAACTGGTGCGAGGAACTGGGGAAACCGTGGAGCAGCAGCAACACGGGGAGCCGTTCGTCGCCCGATTCGCGGTAGAATATGCGCACGCCGTCCGCTTCGGCAAACCGGTAGCGGACGGGGAAGTGTCTATTGGCAGCCATGGCGTGTCTCCTCTGGTAGACCGGTGCGGGTCATCTGCAGCCGCATGCCGCCGGCAACCCGCCGGAACCGCTGCCGGCAGGTTGTACACGGCGGCGGAAATACGTCATAAGTATAGCTCGTTATGAACCGGTTTCACTGAACAGGTGCCTGGAAAAATAGGCAAAAGGTACCTCTTTCCGCACGTGAGAGATGCCGGCGACTACATTGCCCGGGAGAACCCTCAGGCCGTGGCAAAGATGGCGGAGCGGGTTCTGGAGGCGGTGGGATATCTGCTGGAGTTCCCCGGCATCGGGCGGGAGCGAAGATTGTCGGACACGAAGGAACTCGTGGTCACCGGAACGCCGTTCATCGTCATTTACCGGCTGCGTGCCCCAACCGTGCAGATAGTGCGTGTGCTTCATCATGCCCGAAAGTGGGCGTGACGGGTTGGGTACCCCAACAACTCGCCAAAGGCAAAGCCTGCCCCGCTGTCTTTCACAACAAATCGCCAATTGCAAAGGCTGCCCCTGACTCGCTTCCTCTTTTCGTTTCCCCGTGATGTCACATGGTAAAATGCGCCCGGATAAATTATGCGTAAAGGCCTGGACATAGCTTCTGCTCCTCTGATGGTAGTGCTGCCATCATGTCAGAGCTGATGACAAATGGAATATGGAGAGCTGACCCTTTTATTCTCCCGCGGAGGTTTCTCCCCTTGCCGAGGCCCGACTCAAGATCGGCCTCTCACAGAGCGAGTTTGCCAAAATGCTCGGTGTCTCGCTCCGCACCCTTCAGGAATGAGAACAGGGGCGGCGCACGCCGTCCGGGGCGGCCAAATCCCTCATCACCATCGCCATCAAGAACCCGGAAGTCTTGAAAGAGCTGCTTGCAGCTTGAGTCGGGGGGACTCAGATATAGGTTCAAAAGAATTGGGTTGGTAAAAAATAAGCAATTGCGTGTCAACCGATACCTGTCCAGCCCGTTAAATGGGCAAATCAGTAGCGAGCTGCCTACAGTTAGAAGGATTCACCGGAGGAATCGAACAACGAAAGCCTCAGGTCAGCATAATGGAACCGTTCTCTGATGCGTATTTCCATTATGGATGTGGGGGCAACAACCGCAACAAGGAGGACTACATGAAATTCTGTTTCAACATGTTTACCGTGACTGGAACTCTGCTGGCACTTCTGGGATGTGCTGCGGCAGTCCCCCCACCGGCAGTCCCCCCACCGGCGGCCGCCAATCCTTCGGCAAGGATTACCATTGACCGATGGGCAGACAATTACCCCCAAGCTTCGGCCGATCTGGGAACTTGGGCGCGGAACCATCGCAAGGCCGCCCGGAAGTTTTTTGAATGGGACGGATCCCATCCAGAAAAATCCAGAATCTTTGTCACTTGGGCTATCACCCGGCGTGGCGAAAACATGGACACCTTTGTGGCAGGGCACCCGAACTGGCCGGTATTCGACCGGATCATGGAGCGCCATCGCCCAGCGGCCCAGACTTTCATTGCCTGGTGCCGCCGCCATCCCAATGCTGCTGAGGCTATAGTGGCCAACCCGCGAGGGTTGAAGTGGGCGGGCGATCACATTTACAAGATATACTGAGTAAACGGAAGTAGTTTCCCTACACAAAAACCGACGCAACCTGGCGAGCGAGGGGACGGGCGAAGGGGCGAACGAGGGGACGCAGCTGCATTATTGCATTAGTGACCGACATGAACCGTATCGGAGGGGAAAACGCCGTAAAGCAGGTACGTCCCAGACACCCGTCGTCCCAGACACCCGTCTCACTTCCGCCTCGATCCGCCTTTTCGATTTGATCCGTGTCCTATTGTATTTCTTCCGGCATTCACCACACCTACGGCACCATGCAACAGCTCCAAGCGAGACAGTGCCGCCATGAGGGACTCACCGGCGCATGGCGGGAAGGCCGGACAACCGGCATTCCTGCAATTTCAATAAAGTACTTGCACGCTTCATGAAAATTGCGCACACTTCCAGCCATCGAAACACACGGACAAGGAGCCAGGCATGGACGTCGCTCGGATCACCGCCGATCTCACGCATCTCATCCAGACCCATCAGCTGATCAGCATTGCAGCCCTGGTACTCGTGATCTTCTATTGCTACCGGAACCCCAAGAATGCCTTCAAGCTCCTGGTTCTGACTGTGATGCTGGTCATCGCCGGCTACCTTCTCGTCCAGCTCGGCACATCCGCCGACACCGGCCTGAAAGGCGGAAAAGAGTTGACCACCAAAACCCAAAAGGCGATCGACGAGCAGACGGGGACAGGAAGACCGGAAGCAGATCGGTGAACGCGGTCAGGAACACGGAGGCATGGTCGTTCGAAATCCTTCCCCTGATCGGTATCGAGAAGGGAGAATCGGCCACGCGGCCCCCTGGCACCCCCTGACTCCGTCGCGGCCGAACCGCAGTGTTCCGCCACCCCTCCCCCACGATCCGCCGTCCTGCAACACACGTGCGCTGTTTTCAACAACCCGCTATTGCGCCTGCCGCCGCGGCAGCTGCCACCCCTTCACGATGGCGGCGACCCGGATGGCGACCACCAGCCCCGCCGCTACGGTCAGGGCGACCGGTGCCGGCAGACCGGCACGGTGCATGAACCAGAGGGCGACCCCGCCGGCGATGCAGGCGGAGGCGTAGATCTCCCGCTGCAGGACGAGCGGGATCTCGTTCGCCAGCACGTCACGGATCATCCCGCCGCAGGTGGCGGTCATCACCCCCATGATCACCGCCCCCAGGAATCCCAGGTTGAACGCCAGCGCCTTGGAGGTGCCGATGACGAGAAAGGTGCCGAGCCCCAGCGCATCCAGGAGCAGCATGACGCGGCGTCGCCGCTCGAACTTTCCCGGCGCGATGAACACCGCCAGCGAGGCGGCCAGCGCCAGGTACAGGTACAGCTCGTTCCGGAAACAGAACGGCGGCGTATCGTGCATCAGCACGTCCCGCACCACCCCGCCGCCGGTGGCGGTCACCACCCCGAGGACGATCACCCCCAGGAGGTCCATCCGCTTGCGCACCCCCATGAGCGCCCCGGAGGCGGCAAAAGCGACGGTCCCCAAGAGGTCCAGGGCATACACGATATCGAGGTGAAAGTTCATGGTCGTTCGGTCTCCATTGTCCGAAGTTTACGTCAACTGCAAATGGTACGCGGAAAAGGCGGAATAATCCGATAACAGCGGATCAGGCCAAAACAAAGCTAGGCTTCAACCTGAAAAAATACTTTGTGGACACGGAGAACGGGAAACAGAATTACTGCTGATTGAGCTCAAAACATCTACAAAACGTTTGAACTAATTATAAAATCCGCCGTTATCAGATGTTATCCGCCTTTTCCGTGTCCCATTGCCTTTGGGGTTCAATCCGCCCTTTTCGCAGCGATCCGCGTCCTGTTACCCTTCCACGGTCACCACCCAGACGTACGGCTCCATGCCGCAGTTCCAGGCGAGGCAGAGCCGCCGCCAGCCGGAAAAGAGGAGCGCCTCGTCCCCGCACTTCAGCACGATGGGAGCCGGCAGGGTAATACTGCCGTCCCGCTGCAGCGCCTCCTCCATCCGACGGTAGTTCATGCGGTACCCCCGCTTCGCCCGGGAGAGGTAGGTCAGGTAGTCGTCGTAGGAGTGATAGGCAAGCCGTACCGGCAGTCCGTCGAGCTGGTCCGACCGCGGCCAGGGGACGAGCCTACCGCCGTCGAAGGCGGCCAGGAGCCGTTCCCACGTCACCCCGTGTCGGGCGTAGAACGGCTGCTTGTCCGGATGGCGGGAGAACTCCCACTCCTCCTCCGCGAGGTCGGGCCTGTTCCAGTCGATGGCAAGTGACGATGTCGATTTCACCGGTTCTCCCTGCGTTGCCTTGCCTTAAACGCCCTCCCCTTGAAGGGGGAGGGTCGGGGTGGGGATGGGTCTTGTCAGCGTTCAGCCCCCATCCCCCTCCTTGCCTCCCCCTTGAAGGGGGAGGGATCCCTTACCCGAGCCGCACGACCCGGTCCGCCAGCGCCAGGCAGGCGGGGCGATGGGTGACGACCAGGAGGGTCCTCCCCTTGGTGCGCGCGGAAAGCCGGGCCACCACCTCGCGCTCCGTGGCGGCGTCCAGCCCCTCCGTCGGCTCGTCCAGCACGAGGATCGGCGCATCCAAAAGGAGCGCCCGCGCCAGGGCGATGCGCCGCCCCTCGCCGCCGGAAACGGCACGCCCCATCTCCCCCACCGGCGTGTCGAGCCCCCGGGGGAGCCGCCCGATCCAGCCGGAAAGCCCCGCGTCGGCCACCGCCGCCGCAAGCGCCTCTCCGTCCGCGTCGGGGCGGCCGAGGAGGATGTTCTCCCGGATCGTGGCGTTGAACAGGTGGGGCGCCTGGGGGACCGCCGCGATCAGCGCCGGCAGGGCTGCCGACGCAATCTCCCGCACCTCCGCGCCGCCGACCGTGATGCTCCCGCTGTACTCACGAAACCGCATCAGGAGCTCCGCCACCGTGCTCTTGCCGATCCCGCTCGCCCCGGTGAGCGCCACCCGCTCCCCCGCCCCGATCGAAAGATTGAAGCTGTCCAGCGCCGTCACCCCGTCGCCGTAGCGGCAGGTGACGTTCCGGAAGGAGATCTTCGTGCCGGCCGGCTCCACCGGGGTCGCCGGCTCGGGAAGCGCCGGCGGCATCTCCGAGAGCTCGCGGATCCGCCGCACCGCCTCCCGCGCACCGGGGAGGTGCTGCAGCGCTCCCGGCAGGAGCCCCGCCGCCTCGAAGGTCGCCGCAGCGAACAGGAGCAGCATGACGAGGACCGGCCCCTCCATCCGTCCCGCCGTGACGGCGAGGCCGCCGGTGACAAGGAGCGCCGTGATCCCGAGCCCACCGCAGACGATCCCGCCCGCCAGGGTCAGACCGCCGATGGTGCCGAACCGCTCCTTCTCCCGCTCCAGCTCCGCCGACAGCCGGTCGATCTCCGCCGCCTGCCGCTCCTCGGCCCCCAGGAGGATCAGCTCCTCGCTTCCCAGAAGCCCCTCGGTGACCGCGGCGCGCAGTTCGCCGGACCGCTGCGCGGCGCGCCTCCCCGGCCCCGACGCCAGCCGCCGCACGAGAAGCGGAAGGCAAAAACCGGCGAGAAGGAGCACTGCAAGCAGTGCCACACCGGAGAGGAGGTCGCGACGGGCAACGTACAGAAACGCGAAGACGATGGTCGCCACCCCGGTGATAAGGGGGGCGACGATGCGCAGATAGAGGCTCTCCAGGGCATCCACGTCGGCCCGCAGCCGCCCGGCCACGTCGCCGCCGCCGTACCGCTCCAGCCCCGCCGGGGCCAGCGGCTCCAGCCGCTCGAACAGCCAGACCCTGAGGTCCGCCAGGACGCGCAGCGCCGCCTCGTGGGTCACGAGCCGCTCTCCGTACCTTCCTGAGGTGCGCAGGATGGCGAGCCCGCGGATCGCCGCCGCGGGGAGGAAGTAGTTGATCTCGGCGCCGGTGGCGCCGGCCACCGCCATGGCGGCGATGAACCAGCCGGCGAGCGCCATGAGGAGCGCATTGGTGACGATGACGGCACAGCCGGCGACGACGCCAAAGACCATCCAGCGCCACTGGCGCCTGGCCACGGCCAGGATGCAAAGCAGATCCCTCATGCCGCACCTCCCGTTCCCGCCAGGAACGCCTCCGGCGTCACGATCCGGTCCAGACCGCCGCCCGCCAGCAGTGCCACGCGATGGGCGCGCCGGACGGTCTCCTCCCGGTGGCTGATGATCAGCACCGTCCGCCCGACGGCGAGCCGCGAGAGCGCCTCACCCACCAGCCGTTCGTTCTCCGGATCAAGCCCGGCCGTCGGCTCGTCCAGCACCACGAGCGACGCATCCCGCAGGAACGCCCGCGCCAGGGCGAGTCGCCTGAGCTCCCCCCCCGACAGCCCCGCTCCCCGATCGCCAAGTACCGTATCGAGCCCGTCCGGCTGTCGTTCCACGAACCGGTCCGCCGCCGCGGCCGCAAGCGCCGTGCGGATCGCCTCGTCATCCGCTCCGGAGGAGCCGAGCAGCAGGTTCGCCCGGATCGTCCCGGTGAAGAAGAACGGCTGCTGGGGGACCCAGGCAAGGCGGGCGTGCCACCCCTCCCGGTCCAGCAGTGAGAGATCGGTGCCGTTCACCGTGATCCGCCCCGCTTCCGGCCGGGCGAGGCCGGTCAAAAGCCGCACGAGCGTCGACTTGCCGGTGCCGCTCTCCCCCGCCAGGGCGGTGACGCTCCCCGCGGGGAGCTCCAGTGTTATCCCCGTCACGCCGCCCCGCTCGCCGCCGTACCGGAAGGTGACCCGTTCGAACCGCACCAGGGGCGGCCCCGGCGGCACCGGCAGCGTCCCATCGTTTCCCGCCGGCAAGGGAAGCGCCAACAGCGGCGCGATCCGCTCGGCGGCGGCGAGCCCCTCCATCCGGGCGTGGTAGGAGAGCCCCAGGGTGCGCAAGGGGAGGTAGAACTCGGGGGCGAGCAGCAGGACGAACAGGCCGTCGGTAAGCGAGAGGCCGTGATTCAGGAGCCGGAATCCCACCACCACCGCCACCACCGCCGTCCCGACGGTGGCGAAGAACTCCAGGGTGAGGGCGGAGAGGAAGGCGACACGCAGGATCGCCATGGTCCCCTGCCGGTACGCGTCGGAGATGCGGCGCACGGCAGCCGCCTCCCGGCGCACGGCGCCGAAGCGCTTCAGGTCGGGGAGCCCCTGCACCAGGTCCAGCAGATGCCCCGCCATGCGTGAGAGACGCCCCCACTGCTGGCTGTTGAGCCGCTCCGTACCGCGGCCGATGAGGATCATGAGAAACGGGATGAAGGGTGCGGAGAAGAGGAGCACGAGCCCGGAGCGCCACTCCGACGGGAGGACGAACAGCAGCACCAGGAGCGGCAGGAGCGCCGCCAGCAGCTGGTGGGGAAAATAGCGGGAGATATACGGCTCCAGCCCCTCCACCCCGGCGGTGACCGCCTCCACCAGCGGGCCGGTCTCCTCGCCGGCGAGCCCCGCCGGTCCCAGGGCGTGGAGCCGCCGGTACAGAACGCCGCGCAGCCGGACCTTCACCTTCGCCGCGGCCGAAACGGACGTGCGTTCGGCGAAAAAGGCGAGGAGACCCCGCGCCGGCACGAGAAGCGCGATCCCCCCGGCCAGGGGGAGGATCGCGGAAAGCGCGGCATGATCGATGACGAGCCGCTGGCAGGCGGCCGCCAGGAGCCGCGCCTGCAGGACCACCAGGAGGCCGGCGACGGTCGACAAGAGAACGGACACCGCCAGCTCCCGGCGTACCGGGCGTGTCACCTCCCGCAGCCAGCCCTCGGGCTTCGGCGACGCCTCCGGCGGCGCTTCGACCGGTGCCGACGATGTATCCGTCATGGTCGCACCATCCGGGTGAGGAGCCGGTCCAGGGCGGAGGCGAACCGCTGCCGGTCGGTCATGCCGAACGAGGACGGTCCCCCCTGCACGGTCCCGTCCTGACGCAGCTCCATCAGCAGGTTGCGCAGGGAGAGCCTCTCCCCCACGTTCTCCTCGGTGTACAGGTCCCCCCGCGGGTCGAGGGCGACTCCTCCCCCGGCGACGATCCGTGCCGCCAGCGGGATGTCGGCGGTGATCACCAGGTCGCGGGGGGAGGCGTGGGTGGCGATGTAGTCGTCGGCGGCGTCGGGCCCCTCGGCCACCTGCACCGTATCGACCAGCTCCGTACGCGAACGGGAAAGGTCCGTGTTCGCAACGAGCCGGACCGGCAGCCGCAGCCGTGCCGACGCCCGGAAGACGATCTCCTTGATGACCCGGGGACAGGCGTCCGCGTCGATCCAGATGATTATCGACGCATCGCTCCTATTCATGTCCGGCCGGCTCACCGGTAGACGACCAGCCCCGCCAGGGAGGCGCCGATGACGATGAAGACCGGGTTGATCTCGGTGAAGGTGAGCAGGCAGAAGGCGGAGAGGGCGAAGAGAAGCTTGTCCCAGCCGATGGTCACCGCCCCGCCCCAGCCGTGCCGCCCCACGGCGAAGACGGCATAGCCCATGTCGTAGGCGGTCCAGAGGAGCATCCCCACCACCACCGGCCGCACCGCCCGCAGCATGGACGAGACGACGAGGCTGTCCTTGATCCTGAAGAGGTACACCATCATCACCAGCATGAGAAGCGTCGTGGGGAGGACCGTCCCCGCGGCGGCGGCCACGGCGCCGGGCAGGCCGGCCAGCTTGTACCCCGCATAGGCCGAGACCTGGGGGGCGATGGGGCCGGGAAGGGAGTTCCCCAGCGCCACCGCGTCGGCGAACTCGGAGGGGGACAGCCAGGGGACCGGCGCCGACATACCGGGAGGTATCCAGAGCGCCGTGGTGGTCTCGCGCTGCATGAGCGCCAGGGAGGCGGGCCCGCCCCCCCAGGAGAAGAGGGCGACCCGGGCATAGAGAACGAAGATTTTCCAGAGGAGCATCAGGGGACCTCGCGAATGGAAATGGAAATATGCCGGCGTGGCCGCATCCGGCGAACAGAAGAGGGGATCACTCGCCGTCGATCGGGGCGAAGCGCGGCAGGCGCCGGCCGTCCAGCTCCACCTCCTCCACGAACATGGCAAGCGGCCGCACCCAGAGGGAGAAATCGCCGTACAGGCAGCGGTAGACCACCAGCGGCTCGCGGGTCTCGCTGTGGTGCGCAACACCGATCACCTCGTAGTCGTTCCCCTTGTAATGCCGGTACCGCCCCGCCGGCAGTGTCCGTTCCGCCCGTTCCGTCATATCGTCCCCTGTCGGCGCTCTCAGTCGGTATCCCTGAACATCGCGGCGAAATCCACGGTGCAGCTGTCGCCGTAGCGGGGATGGGGACCGCAGGCGGCACCGGCCTGCCGGAAGGCGGGGTTGAGGAGTGCTTTGCGGTGTCCCCGGCCCCGCACCCCGTCGTCGATGAGGAGCTGCATGACCACCAGGCGCGGCTCCCGCGGACCGTAGTAGATCGCCTCGCCGATCTCGCCGGACCAGGCGCCGTGCCGCTCCACCCGTCGACGCAGCTCGAAGCGGCTGCCGATTTCATGCCCCGTTCGGCCGGTCTCACCCTGCTCGTCCACCAGCTCCTGCGCCGCCACGGCCAGGCCGTCGGACCAGGCGAGCGGCGGCAGGGGGCGCTGACGGAGCAGAGCGCGAATCGCCTCGTCCACGGCCCGCACCCCCTCCTGGGTCCGCATGTAGCTGTCCGACTCCGGCAACCGGAACAGCGTCCCACGGAACTTGGTGCGGAACTGACGGAGATGCCTCGCATACCCTGCGGGATCGGTGCGGGCGCGGTTGATCTCCGCCACCAATGCATGCACCGGTTCGCCGCCGGCTGCAAATGCGGGCATCACCAGAAAAGCAACGACCGCAACCGCTAGCATAGCCGTACGCAGAGTTTTCATCGACCGTCCCCCCCTACCCGCCCGCGCGTTTGACCCGGTAGCCGCGCTTCGCGAGCTCTGCCACCAGGAGCTCCGCATGGTCCCCCTGGATCTCCACGACGCCGTCCTTCAGGGTACCGCCACTGCCGCAGCGCCGCTTCAGCTCGCCGGCCAGGGTCTTCAGCTGATCGTCGGCAAGCGGTATCCCCGTCACGACGGTAACGGTCTTGCCCCCCCGCCCCTTCGTCTCGCGTCGTACCCGGACGATACCGTCCCCCGCCGGACGTTCCTGCAGTTCCCGGCAGCGACAGGCGGCAACGGGACTGCCGCAGCCGGGACAGTGCCGGCCGTTCTCCGACGACCAGACGAGCCGGCTTCCGGCCTCATTACCCTTTTTCATCGCACCCTCCCCTTCCGGCCAGTTCCCGTGCCAGGCAGCGGATATGCCGGTCGTCCGTACCGCAGCACCCCCCGACGATCTTCAGCCCCAGCTCGAACTGCAGCGCGGCCAGTTCGCGGCCGAACCGCGCCGGTTCCTCCTCCACCAGCGCAGCACTGTTGTCCAGCTCTTCGGGGGAGAGGGCCGCCGTATTGGCCAGGAGCCCCACGACCCGTTCCCGGACGGCGGCCGACGAACCGGCCTCGTGCATGATCGCGGCGCGGAAGAACGAGGCGTGGGTGCAGTTGACCATGTAGGCGAGCGGCCGGGGCGTGGCGGCGGCATCGATGGCGGCGACCGCATCACGTAGCGGCGTGCCGTCCAGGAGCGTCCCCTCGGGGCGGACGACGAAGCTGATGAGGTACGGCAGGCCGGTGGCCGCCAGCGCCCGGGCGAGCCCGGTCGCCTCGCTCAACGCCGGCAGGGTGGACGCGAGCAGAAAATCGACCCCGGCGCGGGCAAGCATGTCCGCCTGCCAGGCGTGGTAGGCGCACGCCTCGTCGGCGGGCAGCGCTTCTTGCGGCCGGTAGGCGTCGCCGCGGCAGCTCAAAAGCCCGCAGATGGCGACCCTGCGCCCGTAGTCGCCGTACTCCCGCCGCACGTTGTCGAGGAACCGGAAGTTGTCGCCGTTCAGGTCGCGGCCGGAAAGCCCCGCGGCGGCGATCCGGTCGCGGCTCGCCCGCCAGGTGGGGGTGGAGAGCAGCAGCGGCAGGTCGTACTCCCGGCCGATCTCCAGGTACTGGCGGCAGATGCGGCCCAGGGCGGCCCGCCCCCTCTCGTCGTAGATGAGGGCGGAGTTGACCACCTGGGGGTCAAGTGCTGTACCGTCGCGGCGCAGCCGCTCGATGACCGCCCCCTCGCCGAGGATGACACGGTTGGTCCTGAGCAGCTCTTCGAATGGGATGGGGTTGCCGTTCATGGTAACCTCCGCAGGGTCCTCAGCGGCGGTAAATCAGCGCCGCGCCCGCAAGGAGCAGGAGCACGCCGAGCCCCCGCTTCAGGTCGAACTGTGCTTCCTTCAGGCCGAACAGGCCGTAATGGTCGAGGACGATGCCGGTGACCAGCTGGGCCGTGATGATGGAGGCCACGGCCGACGCGGTGCCGATCCGCGGCACGACGATAATGGTCATGGTGACGAAGAAGGCCCCCAAGAGACCGCCGGTCATCTCCCACCACGGGGCGTTCCCGAGGTGACGCAGCCCGCCGCGTCCCGTGCAGAGCACGATGAGGAGCAGGACCAGCGTCCCCGCGGCGAAGGAGACGCAGGCGCTCTCCACCACCCCGATCTTCTGCGCCAGCCGCGCGTTGATGGAAGGCTGCAGGGCGATGGCAACCCCTCCGCAGAACATCAGCGCCATCAGGAACAGGGAATTCATGCATGCCTCTCGATCGATGTCATCGGCACTGGCCACCGCATGAGCTTGTTGCGCACCCAGCGCAATGGCGCAGCAATGCGCCATGTTCGGCTGGCCAGGATGCGCCGTATAATTTCGGCATAGTATTTATGCAGTACGACGACATACCTTCGATAGTAGTCAAGCTCGTACTTCATCGAAATATACTCTTCAAAACTGATCTCCTGCGAGGCTGCATCCTTCTCAACGTTGCGATATATCAGCTTGTCGGCCTTCCGAACTATATACCCGAGCAGGGTAAATGCCAGCGATGAACTGTTGGGCCGCTTCCCGAATTCGCCCAGGATATGAACCAACTCGCTGTCGGAACCGGCTATTGCGCTCTGACGGACCAGATACCCGTACATCTTGTCCGCATAGGAGATGTAGTAGCGGTACTGATACCGGGATGGATGGCGGAGGTGAAACGCAACCGGTGTCAACAACTGCCTGACGGGGTATCCCTTCATCAGAGGTACGATGGGCACCCAGTAGTCCCACCATGGAATCCCCAGACAGAACTCCGTCTGCGGGAAAAAGCCGGCGGCCTGCCGGTTGAAGAAAAAGTAATCGAAGCCGACCACGAACAGGTCGCCTTCGGGGGAATCCAAAGCGTCCAGGTCCACCCGTGATCCGAATACCACTGATTCGGCAGCTTCCCTGCCGATGAATGCCCCGAAGTCGTCGTCCGCCACGAGAAACACGTCGGAATTCACAATTCCGAAGACCCGGGACCCCGTTTCCAGGAGGGCCGCCAGGATATCGTCGAAGCAGACGTACGCCCTGTTTTTCCGCGAGGCGTTGCGCGCTACGGCGACGAACCGGACCGTCGGAAAGGCGTCCCGCACGACCGCGATCTCGTCTTCCGCATTCACCGATATGACAGAAAATCCGAGTTTCTCCCAGCTTGCGACGGCCCGTTGCTGGATTTCGATGTTGTACGGTGCGATACTCGTCGCAATCGGTATGCTCATAAAAGGATCATTTCCGCCTGGCGCCATGATGCGCGTCGTGGGCAGCAACCGCCGGCAATGTCGTTCCCGCGGAGATCACCGTACCAGCAGCTCCTCGGCACGGGGCAGGTCTTCCTCGGCCACCTGTATCTCGCGGAACGCCCGGTTCCGGTCGCCGGCACGCCGGACTGCATACTCGATCCCCCCCTGCCGCAGGATCGCCTCCACCCGCGCCAGGTCACGCTCGTCCTTCGGGTCGTAGAACCGTGCCATCGTTCTGCACCTCCTCCGTTTCTCTCCTTCCGACTCCAGTGTACCACGGGGATGCGGTGCGGTTCAAAGGGACAGGGATCAGCCACCGAAGGCATCCAGCGGGAGCCAGCGGGTGCGCAGCCGCGCCAGTTCCCGATCGTCGGCACCGCCGCGCACCTGGTGGATGAAGGTATCATCCGCACCGCCGCTGCACAGGGCAACGACCTGCTCGCCATAGTGTGACTCGGCACGGAAGCCGATCTCCAGCTCCGCCACCCGGGCACCTTTGGCAAGCTCCCACGGCACCGCTTCCAGCACCCACTCCGCGTAGACCGCGTTGTTCACGTGGCCGTTCACGTCCAGGTCGCGGCGCAGCACGTCGAACCGGCGGGAGATATCACCTTCCGCCAGTTCGGGAAGGGAGGCGAAGTCGTCCGCCACGGCGCGGCGCGGATCGATGGGAAACGCCGGCAGGTTCCCCTCCAGCGGCACCGGCCGGCGCGTCTCCAGGCTCAGAAGCGCCCAGGAACTGGTGGCCCGCGCCATTACCGCTCCGGTTTTATCCACCATCTCGAACTCGCGGCAGGTGAAGATCTCCTGCCGGGTGGATGACCAGCTGCGCACGGTGACGACATCCCCGTACCGCGCATACCGTTCCATACAGAGATGAACGCGGGAGACCACCCAGAACAGGTTCAGCCTGCGCATGTCCGTTACCGATATGCCGCGCTGGATGGCGTGCCCCACCGCCGTCTCCTGCAGGTAACCGAGCAGTACCGGGATGCGGATCCGGCCGGTCCAGTCCGTCTCGAAGGTGCGGACCTCCATCTGTTTTTCGAATACGGTATCCATGTGAATATCCTCGATCAGATCTGCCGCCGCAGCTGTTTCACAACGCGATCTCCCCGATGCTCCGGAAGATTTGTCCGCCGCTCCCTTCGATAAAATGGAGGAGCTGCAGGTTCACCGGCAGGCCGGTAAAGTCGCCGCAGTCCCTGAGGTCGGTGCGCAGGCCGTAGCAGCGTTTGCCGAGGCCGGCGGCGAAGCCGATCTCGCTGGCGGTCCCCGAATCCGGCTCCATACCGTCCAGGACACCGAGGACGACGTCGCTTTGCCGGATCAGTTCCTCGTTCAGGCGGCCGATCCCCGCGGCGACCGATGCCAGGGCGGCGACCCGCTCGTTGTAATCCGCCAGCCGGAGCGCCGCCGAAAGCTCGGTCGCATGCTGGTCCTGCTCCCACGGGTCCAGGATGGTGCAGCCGAGATCACACAGGCGCGCCCGGACACGCTCCCGGTAGGGGAAGAGCTCGGGACTGAAACCCAAGGGGGAGGCGAGATAGACGACGGGACGGGACATGGTGCGATACGTCACGGCGGACAGCAGCCGCACATGGAGCGGAACAGGTTGGTGCTCAGGTACCGGTCGCCCCGGTCGGGGAGGATGACGACGATGGTGCCGCGTTCCATCTCCCGCGCCACCTGCAGGGCGCCGAAGACCGCCGCGCCGCTGGACATCCCCACGAAGAGACCCTCCTTCAGTGCGAGGAGTCGCGCGGTCTCGAAGGCGTCCTCGTCCTCCACGGTGAGTTTCCCGTCCAGCTCTTCCTCGCGGAAGATCTCCGGGACGATCGCCTCCCGCATGTTCTTCAGCCCCTGCACCCGGTGCCCCAGCCGCGGCTCGACGCCGATGACCCGCGTCCCGGGACTTTTCTCGTGCAGAAACCGGCCGGTCCCCATGAGGGTCCCCCCCGTTCCCATCCCCGCCACGAACACGTCCACCTCGCCGCCGGTCTGCCGGAGGATCTCCGGTCCGGTGGTCTCGTAGTGGGCGAGCACGTTGTTGGGGTTCGCGTACTGGTTGGGCATGTAGTAGCGGTCCGGCTCCCCGGCGAGGATCTGGTGGGCGAGCCGGATGGCGCCGTCGGTGGCCTCCTCGGCGGGGGACAGCACCAGCTCGGCGCCGAACGCCTCCAGGACGCTCCGCCGCTCCGTGCTGACGCAGGCGGGCATGACGAGCTTCACCCGGTGCCCCCGCGACACGCCGATCATGGCCAGCGCGATCCCCGTGTTGCCGGAGGTGGGCTCCAGGATGATCCGGTCGCCGGAGAGGTGCCCCTCCTCCTCGGCCTTCAGGAGCATGTACATGGCGGGGCGGTCCTTCACCGAGCCGCCGGGGTTGTTCCCTTCCAGCTTGGCCAGAATCCGCACCTTGGGGTTGGGGTTCAGGGCGGAGATCTCCACCAGCGGGGTATTGCCGACACTGGCGGGGAGGGAAAACGGTTTCCGTACGGCGGATAACGGCATGGGTTCCTCCATCTGATGACGGGGCGCTGCGCACCGGGGTGCGATCATAGCAGGTCGCAGAAGTTCGCGCAACCGGCAGGAGTTGCGATCGAGCGCAAAAAAAGGGCGGGTCATGCGACCCGCCCCATGGAGATTCGCCGCCGCGCGGGCGACGCCAATGCAACCGAAACGGACTAGAACTGGGCCTTCAGGTACTCCCGGTTCAGCTTGGCGATGAACTTGACGTTGATCCCCTTCGGACAGACTGCCTGGCACTCGTAGTGGTTGGAGCAGTTGCCGAAGCCGCACTCCTGCATCGCATCCACCATGGAGGTGACGCGCTTCTTCGCCTCCGCCTGGCCCTGGGGGAGCACCGCCAGCTGGGCCACCTTGGCGCTCGTGAACAGCATGGCCGAGCTGTTGGGGCAGCCCGCCGCGCAGGCGCCGCAGCCGATGCACTCGGCGGCGTCCATGGCGTAGTCCGCCACGCCCTTCGGAACCAAGAGGGCGTTGCCGTCGGGTACCCCGCCGGTGTGGCAGGAGGTGTAACCCCCCGCCTGGGTGATGGTGTCGTAGGCGGAGCGGTCGACGATCAGGTCCTTCAGGATGGGGAATGCCGCCGCGCGCCACGGCTCGATGTAGATGGTGTCGCCGTCCTTGAACTTCCGCATGTGCAGCTGGCAGACGGTGGTGCGCTCCTGGCCGCCGTGGGGCACGCCGTTGATGACCTGGGAGCACATGCCGCAGATCCCCTCGCGGCAGTCGTGGTCGAACACGATGGGGTCCTTGCCGGCCTTGATGAGGTCTTCGTTCACCACGTCGATCATCTCCAGGAAGGAGTGATGCTCGGTGATCCCCTTGGCGGTATAGGTCTCGAACTTGCCCGGGGCGTTCGGCCCCTTCTGCCGCCACACGTTCAGTGTCAGAGTCATGGTCTTGTGTTCGCTCATTATTTATAACTCCTTACTGCAAGATGTACGTTCTCGAACCGGAGCGGTTCCTTGTGCAGCTCGGGGTCCTTGCCGTCCCCTTTGAACTCCCATGCGCCCACGTAGCAGAAGTTCTCGTCGTCGCGCATCGCCTCGCCGTCGGAGGTCTGGTGCTCGACCCGGAAGTGGCCGCCGCACGACTCCTCGCGGTGGAGGGCGTCGGTGCACAGAAGCTCCGCGAACTCCAGGAAGTCGGCGGTGCGGCCGGCGTTCTCCAGATCCTGGTTCAGCTCGGCGCCGGTGCCGGTCACCTTCACGTTCTTCCAGAACTCCTCCTTGAGGGCCGGAATCTTCTTGAGGTTATCCGTGAGGCTCTCCTTGGAGCGGGCCATGCCGCAGTTTTCCCACATGAGGTGACCGACCTCACGCATGAACTCGGAGACGGTCTTCTTGCCGTTGACGGAGAGGAGCTTGTCGCGGTAGGACACCACGTCCTCCACCGATTTCTTGAACTCCGGATTGTCGGTACCGACCGTGCCCGGCTTCACGCCGGCGAGATAGCCGCCGATGGTGTAGGGGATGACGAAGTAGCCGTCCGCCAGCCCCTGCATGAGGGCGGAGGCGCCGAGACGGTTGGCGCCGTGCACCGAGAAGTTCGCCTCGCCGAGGACGAACAGGCCGGGGATGTTGCTCATCAGGTTGTAGTCGACCCAGAGGCCGCCCATGGCGTAGTGCGGCGCCGGGTAGATACGCATCGGCCGCTTGTAGGCGTTCTCGTCGGTAATCTTCTCGTACATCTCGAACAGGTTGCCGTAGCGCTCCTTGATGGTGTTCTCGCCCACCCGGCCGATGGAGGTGGAGAAATCCAGGTAGACGCCGCGGCCGCCGGGGCCGACGCCGCGCCCGTCGTCGCACTGCTCCTTGGCGGCGCGGGATGCGATGTCGCGGGGAGCCAGGTTGCCGAAGCTCGGGTATTTGCGCTCCAGGTAGTAGTCCCGGTCCTCTTCGGGGATCTGGTCCGGATGCTTGGCCAGGTCTTCCTTCTTCTTGGGGACCCAGCAGCGGCCGTCGTTACGGAGCGACTCGGACATGAGGGTCAGTTTCGACTGGTAGTCGCCGGCCTGCGGGATGCAGGTCGGGTGGATCTGGGTGTAGCAGGGGTTGGCGAAGAACGCCCCCTTCCGGTACGCCTTCCAGTTGGCGGTGACGGAGCACCCCATGGCGTTGGTGGAGAGGTAGAAGACGTTCACGTAGCCGCCGGTGGCGAGGCAGACCGCGTCGGCCGCGTACGACTCCAGCTCGCCGGTGATCAGGTTGCGCACCGTGATCCCCTTGGCCACGCCGTCGACGACGACCAGGTCCAGCATCTCGCGGCGGGGATACATCTTCACCGTGCCGGCCTTGATCTGGCGGGACAGGGCCGAGTAGGCGCCGAGCAGGAGCTGCTGGCCCGTCTGGCCGCGGGCATAGAAGGTACGGCTTACCTGGGCGCCGCCGAAGGAGCGGTTGTCCAGGTAGCCGGCGTAGTCGCGGGCGAACGGCACGCCCTGGGCCACGCACTGGTCGATGATGTTGTTGGACACCTGGGCGAGACGCCAGACGTCCGCCTCGCGGGCGCGGAAGTCGCCCCCCTTGATGGTGTCGTAGAAGAGGCGGTAGATGGAGTCGCCGTCGTTGGGGTACGCCTTGGCGGCGTTGATCCCGCCCTGGGCGGCGATGGAGTGGGCGCGGCGGGGGGAATCCTGGTAGCAGAACGCCTCCACCTGGTACCCCAGCTCGCCCAGACTGGCGGCGGCGGCGCCGCCGGCCAGCCCGGTGCCGACCACGATGACCTTGTACTTCCTCTTGTTGGCGGGGTTCACCAGCTTCAGGTCGAAGCGGTGCTTGTCCCAGGTTTTTTCAATCGGTCCGGTTGGACATTTTCCGTCGAGTATCACAATGAACCCCCTATTTGTTCAGAATGCCGATAAGAATCGATACGGGAATGGCGATGTAGCCGAGCCCCAGGATGGCGGCGACGACCCTGCCGCCGGTGGTGATGCGGCACTGCGACCGCTCGCTGTTCCAGCCCATGGTCTGGAAGAAACTTTGGATGCCGTGGAACAGGTGCAAGAGCAGGGCGATCATGGCAACGATGTAGATCAGGGCGATGGCGCCGTGCTGGAAGCTGGAGACCACCATGGTGTACACGTCGTACCGGCCGGCGGCATCCGTACCGGCCACGATGTCCGGGGTCACCCGGGCGGTGAAGTGCAGGAGATGGTAGACGATGAAGGCGAGGACGATGAGGCCGGTCCAGATCATGTTTTCGCCGGCGAAGGAGGCCTTCAGCTTCCTGTTGACCGCGTAGGTGGTCGTTGCGGCGGCCTTGTTCTCCAGGGTCAGCTGGATGCCGAACCACCCGTGAAGGGAGACCAGGACCAGCATGATCAGCCGGAAGACCCAGACCAGCGGCCCGAGAGAGTGGAGGTGCTCGGCATAGGCGTTTATGCCGTTGGGGCCGATGAAGATCGACGAGTTGCCGAGCAGGTGAACGATAACGAAAAGGACCATCAGCTGGCCGGTGATGGCCATGATGATCTTTCTGCCCACGGTACTGGTAAATAAGCTCATAGTTTTATCCCTTTGCTGGTATCGATGGTTGTGAACTTGAAGATGCGTTTCACGGTGTCGGACGGCAACCGCCGTCGCGTAACTGCCGGGAAGGACTGCCCGAACGATGTGGCCGGGCAACCGTACTCCCCGGTGGACCTCGCCATCTGGACCTGCTGATCGTCTGCATAACCTTCCTCCTGTCTGGAAATGAAACGGAATGAAACATATCGCCGGCCGCCGGCCGACACGCACGCGACAAAATTTTTCACGCCGCATACTAAACGCCGTTTTACGAAAAATCAACAAAATTATGTATACAGTACACATGAAATTTCAGGCGGGCACCTGCTTCGCGCCGACTTCCGTGATCCGCGCCGGACGTTAGAACAACGCTTGACCTCACTGCCGCTGATGGAGGATAATGCCACTCTATCACTACCGAACGAACGGATTCCCCATGGATTTCAAGCTGCTGAAAACCGACCGCGCCACCGGCGCCCGCCGCGGGACCCTCACCACCCCCCACGGCATCATCCAGACCCCCATCTTCATGCCGGTGGGGACCCACGCCGCCATGAAGGCGATGACCCCCGCCCAGGTACACGAGACCGGCGCCCAGATCATCCTCTCCAACACCTACCACCTGCACCTGCGCCCCGGCGAGGGGCTGGTGGAGAAGGCCGGCGGCCTCCACAGGTTCATGTGCTGGGACAAGCCGATCCTCACCGACTCCGGCGGTTTCCAGGTCTTCTCGCTCCCCAACAAGCGGATCACGGAGGAGGGGGCGTGGTTCAGGCACGAGATCACCGGCGAGGAGGTGTTCCTCGACCCGGCCCGGGCGATCGCCATCCAGGAGGCGCTGGGTGCCGACATCATCATGGCGTTCGACGAGTGCATCCCCTACCCCTGCGATCATAAATACGCCGCCCAGTCCACGAAAAAGACCATCCGCTGGGCGGAGCAGTGCCAAAAGGCCCAGACGCGCAAGGACCAGGCGCTCTTCGGCATCGTGCAGGGGAGCGTCTTCGAGGATCTCCGGGAGATGTGCGCGCGGGAACTGGTGGCGATGGACTTTCCCGGCTACGCCATCGGCGGCGTCTCCGTGGGGGAGGGGCTGGAACTGCTGAAGAAGGTGGTGGCCATGACCGCGCCGTTCCTCCCGGCGGACAAACCACGTTATCTCATGGGGGTGGGGCTCCCCGAGGATATCCTGGAGAGCGTGGAGCGGGGGATGGACATGTTCGACTGCGTGATCCCCACCCGCTACGCCCGGAGCGCCACCCTCTTCACCCGGCGGGGGCGGATCAGACTCACCAACAAGAACTACCGGCGGGACTTCTATCCCATCGATCCCTCCTGCAGCTGCTACGCCTGCACGAACTTCACCCGCGCCTACCTGCACCACCTGTTCAACGCCAACGAGGTGCTCTCCGCGATCCTCGCCAGCATCCACAACGTGCAGTTCTACCTCACCATGATGGCGGACGTACGACAGGCGATCGAGGAGGACCGGTTCGCCGACTACAAGCGGGAGTTCCTGGCGGGATACCTGAAGGGGAAATAGGAGATATCCCCACTCTCAACGGTTCAGCGGATCACGGCACCGGCCCCGCCACCCTGCAGTATCGCCAGGCCCGCCGGTACGTCGGGAAACGGAGGGAGCGTCCGGTACCGGAGCAGTAACTCCTCCTTCTGCCCGGTGGGAAGCGGTAACCGGCAGACGCTGCAGCTGTAGTCGAGCGCCTGCCACGTGCAGACCGCAAAGGTCTCGCAGTGCTGCAGCAGCCCCCGCCGGAAGGAATATTCCAGCTGCTTGTCCCGCCAGATACGGGAAAACTCCGCTGCCCCGTTCCCCGCGAACTCCGTGATCCGAGCCACGAGACCGTGGGTATCGATGAGCGTACCGTACACGTCGAATGCCCGGATGATGTCCATGCCCCTCCTCCCGTTCCGGGTCGCTCACGCGCCGTGCGGCAAGGCTTACCGGGGGGCGGGACCCCGCGTTACCTGCACGAACCCCGCCGGACGAATCCAGCGGGAAAACGCCTTTTTCACCTCTTCTGCGGTGGTCGCACGGTAGCGACGGGCGGCTCGAACCGGCTCATCGAGCGGAAGCCCGTTCGACACCAGGTCGAGGTACTCTCCCGCAATACTTCCGGCACTGGTCCTGCCCAGCAGCATCTGCCGCAGGAGGATGGTCTTGGCCTGGCTCAGTTCGCGGGAGGAAACCGGCCTGCCGCGCATACGCTTGAGGTTGCGTTCGACCATTGTGCGCGCCTTCGTCACGTTTTTCGGATCGCAGCCGTAGAAGACGCCGAACAGTGAACGGGTCTTGCCGGCATGGAGGAACGCGTCGACGGTATATACCAGCCCGGACCGCTCCCGCAGATCGCGGTAGAGCCTGGTGGCGTAGAACCCTCCGGACAGGACGTGAAGCCCCACCTGCAGCGGGTAATAGTCACGGTTCTTCCTGGTAAGGGCGACGGTCTCGGCCAGCGTCACCTCGTCCTGTACCCGGCTTCTGTCGGGCACGACCGCGGCCGACGGCCTGTTGGGCGGCACCGGGGGAAGGTCCGTCACCGGCCGGGGGCCCGCAGCACGCCAGGCGCCGAAATATCTCCCGATGACCTTCTCTGCTTCCGCCGGAGTGACCGCACCGACGACGACGATGGTCGTCAGGTCGGGCCGGAACACGGTACGGTGGTAATGCCTGACGTCATCGAGCGTCAGGGCGGCGACCGTCCCGGGAGTGGCATGACGCAATGCCGGATCTCCCGTGGGATACAGCCCCTTCTGGAGCGACCGGCTCGTCAGCCAACCGGGACTTTGCAGCTCTCCGGCCAACGCTGATGCCGTTTCCGACCGGACGACACTGAACGCCTCCGCCGGCAGGGCCGGGTTGAGCAGGTTATCGGCAAGGAGTTCCACCCCCCGGTCGAAATGGGATTTCAGCACCTTCAGTGAAAAACTTGTGCCCGCCGACTCGTCTGCTGCGATATCATCCAGCGCCTTCTGAAAAGCCAGGCGATCGAGTTTTTTCGTGCCATAGGCAAAGAGTCCGTCCAGTATATCGCCGACCCCCTCCTTGCCCGGCGGAGTTTCCAGGTACGGACTGTTCTTCACTTCGCCGTACACCCCGATGGCGGCGTTTGTCGCCGTGGGGAGCACGATGAGGCGCAGGCCGTTTGCGAGCCTGCGGACGGTCGGCTTCGCCTTGGACGGGGTAGCGGGCAGCGACTTGACGAGTTTCGCTGCCCACGAGGGGAGCTTCACCGGCTTGAGATGCTTCGATACGAACGACTCCTTGCCGCGGGCAAATCCGCTCGACGCGACCGGCTTTCCCGATTGCCGCGGGATGAGGAGCGCGCTAACCGCCGTGTCGTTGACCAGGTACGAGCGGGCAACGCGATCGACGTCCGCGACGGTCACCCGACGGATCGCCTCGATATCGTCATCCGGGGAATTCCGTCCCTCCACGGCAACCGCCTGTGACCAGGAATACGCCAGGCCGGCGATGGAATCCTTCTGGAATTCAGCATCGGCGATCTCGTGTTGTTTGGCGGCCGTCACCAGCTCGGCCGGAATGCCGTTTTTCACATAGCCGGCGATGATTTCCTTCAGTCTGGCGATAAGCGCCTTGCCGTCGCCGCCTTCGGGAAACGCCGCTGTTGCAAATCCGGCGCCCCCCTTCGGGTAAACCATCCCTTCGAAGCCGGCGGAAAGTGCCTTCCCTTCCGGAACGAGCGCATAGAGATCTCCCCGTTGGCTCTGCAGCACATCGCCAAGCACCTGTCCGGCAGCATAATCGGGGCTATCAAAGCCGGGGAAACGGTAGCCGACTATCGCAAGTCCGTAGGGGAGGTTCGAGTCGAGTTCGACGAAGTCCGGTTTGAGCGGCTGCAGTTCGACGGCGGGACGGGCGGGTACGGGACGGGAGGGAATCCTTTTGAAAATACGGCGCACCGTTCTCATCGTCTGTGCCGGCTCCACGTCGCCGACGATGACGAGGATGGCGTTGTTCGGCGCGTACCAGTCGTGATGAAACTGCTGCAGCATCTGCGCGGTCGTACGGTCGAAGGAGGGGATGGTACCGAGGGCGTCATGGGCATACGGGGTCCCGGCGAAGAACTTTTCCTGGAGGCGGACACTCAGGAGATACTCGGGATTGGAGAGGTCCTGCTGGACCTCCTGCTCTATCGCGCCCCGTTCTTCGTTCCATGCGTCCTGAGAGTCCAGCACCCCCCGCATCCGGGTCGCCTCGAGGCGCAGTACCGTTTCCAGGTCTTCGGCGGCGACCGTCGCGACATACTGGGTTACCACCTGCTGGGTGTCGGCATTCGCTTCCCCGCCGGTGGCGGCGATAATCGTCGAAAGCTGGTCGGCCGACAGGCCGGGGCTGCCCCGGAACATCATATGCTCCTGCGCATGGGCCATGCCGGGGAAGCCGGGAGGGGTCTCGACGGACCCGACCAGGTAATTGAGCTGCACCGCAACCGCCGGCGCCAGGGTATTCCGGACGACGATCACCCGCAGCCCATTACCGAGGGTGGCACGGGCGATGTCGACGGCCATCGCCGATGGAGCGGCGAACGACAACAGGACAAACATACACAGAACAAGCAAGAATCCACGACACACGACGTTACGCATACCGACTCCTCCGGCCTCCGGTGTCAACACGCATCCCTTGACTTCCAGAAACAGCTCAACAGCTTCCCTCGAACCTGCTCAGAATGCCCCGGCGTCGTTCGGCGAATCGACGGGCACCTGTTGTGCCACATCCCACATCTCCACGATCCGGAATCCCCGGAACCGGAACAGGTGCACCACCGCCACCTCCCCTTCGCCGGGACGCAGCACGAGCCGGGAGTGCACCGCCACCCGGTCGTTGTCGCCGAGGACATTCACGACGGTGATCCGTTTGTCCGGAAACCGGCTGTGGCTGGCGACCATCCCCTCTTTCAGCGCCTGAAACCCCGCGGGGGTGTGCGGATTGTGGTGCGTTCCGTCCATCTCCACGTATTTCCGGTACGCCTCCTCGATCCGCCCCGCCACGACAAGCTGCAGGAAATCTACCGCCGCATCCTTGCGTACCCGGCTGGAATCGTTTTCCATGATCATCTCCTCCTTCTCGCTATGCATGAAGATGCTCGTCCCGCTTATGTACGTAACACGGCGAACCGGTCGAACGACTCGCCGAACCGGCCTTGCACTGCCTTGTCATCTCGCCTGCGGGGGAGCCTGCGGTGTCGCATGGTCATCCATGCCATATCCCCCACATCGGCACGGGTCACCGTTGCCTGAAGTTCACGCAGCAGTTCGCCTTCCCGGTCACTCCCGGCTGGCGAGCACCTCCAGCAGAAGCGGGACGGTGGTGATGGCACCCACGACGGCGAGGGCCGTGCCGGCCGCCTTCCGCTGCTCGCTGGAGAGGCGGTCGGCCAGAAGTAACGCCACCCCCGCCCCCAGCGCGGCGCGGGTCCCGGCGATGAGCGCCAGTTCGGGCATGGTCAGTTTCACGTTGCGCATACTCTCTCCCTTCCGCAGCCGGAATCCCTGCTAGTATCAGTATAACCGAATTCCGGGCCGGTTCAGACGCCGATATCCTCGTTCCAGAGTTCGGGCCGCGTACGAATGAATGCGGTCATCATCGCGATGCATGCCTCGTCCTGCAGCACCGCCACCCGCACCCCGCGCGACCGCAGCAGCTCCTCCTCCCCCATGAAGGTCCGGTTCTCCCCCACGACCACCCGCGGAATGCCGTACAGAAGGATGGCGCCGCTGCACATGGCGCAGGGAGAGAGGGTGGTGTACAGCACGCTCTCCCGGTAGACCGACGCCGGCTGCCGGCCGGCGTTCTCCAGTGCGTCCATCTCGCCGTGCAGGATCGCGCTTCCCCGCTGCACCCGGCGGTTGTGCCCACGGCCGATGATCGTCCCGTTGTGGACCAGTACGGAACCGATGGGAATGCCCCCTTCCGCCGCCCCGATCTTCGCCTCTTCCAATGCCGCCGCCATGTACTGGTCCATTGCGCCCTCCCCGCGAAATTCATCCCACACTGGGGAATCATATCGGCCGGCCACACCATTTGCAACCGCACACCATGCTTGTTTTTAACCATACTCGCCATGCACCGCTGCAGTGAGCTCGCACGATAATGATCCTGGCACGGAAGTACGGCCTTACGGGCAAAACGGTAGTTGCCGCGGGCACAACAGGCGGCAAACTGGCCGCCTGTATCTCAATGCAGGATGCTTATAACGGCAAGCCCGTCAGGGTCGTCATTCTTCATACCAGTCTATGGGGCCGTGATTGTTTCCGGCCCGTGTCAGATCCGCCTTGGATTCCGCAGTCCTCCCCAGCGACTGCAAGGCAACCCCCCGGATATAATAATAGACGGGACGGGGCTGGATATCGATGGCCGCGGTCAGATCGGCAACGGCCTCCGCGGGATGCCCGGTCACGCGGTTCATCTCCCCTCTCCAGGCGTACAGGTTATACAAGTCGGGAATCCCCGATTCCCTGGCCAACCCGATTGCCACCGTCAGATCTCTGATTGCTTCGGGATACCTGCCACTTGTCGAATTATTGACCCCGCGCTCCTTGTAAGCCCGATATGTCGGCTGCAGTTCGATCACCCGCGACCAGAAGGTGACGGAGTCGTTCCAAACACCGATAAGGCGCTGCGTCATCCACGCATACGAGAGCAAGAGCACGACAACACACCCTCCCACCGCCACCATCCCACTCCGGTGCCATGATAGCCGGATTCTTCGCAAAAGCGGGAAGAGAGCTGCGCCAAGTGCGATACTCGCGGCTACGGAGGGAAGATAGGTGTATCGCGCAGCGAGGGATTGGGCCCCGTTCTGCGTAACACTCAATACCGGCAGGATTGGAATGATAAATCCCAGAAAGGTTGCCAAGACCCACGGTCTCTTCCTCGCTGAATACGCACAGTAACCTGCAACGACAACAACGGCCATCGTCTTTATGGCGTAGGAGAGAGGAACGGGATCGGGGATTACGTAATAGGGGATAATTCCCACGGGGAACAGCAACAGATACATATACTCAAAGATCGCCCGGCCGGAGATAAAGAGTCGTTCACTGACCGGCAGCAGATCGATCGGCACCAGCATATTCTTATGCACCGCCACCGACATGGTTATCACTGCTGTCCCGAACGAAAGCAGCATGAACGGCAGCTTTTCCACAAGCAGGAGGTGCATATTCCCTTTGACGAAACGCTTCAACGGATACCAGTCCACGACCAGCATGATTGCCGGGAGAACAACACTCACCGGTTTGGCCATCAGGGAAAACGTGAACAACGCCAGGGAAACAATCAGGTTCATTCTCTTCCGAGCCGGTTCGCCGTGCTGTACTGCATTGATATAGAAATACAACGTGCCCAGTGAAAACACACCGCTCAGGACATCTTTTCGTTCGGCAACCCAGGCAACCGATTCCACGCGTAACGGATGAATGCCGAAAGCAAGCCCCGCAACAACCAGCACCACAGGATACAGGCGCGATGTTTCAGGGGAATATTCCCCTTCAGCGAACAGCTTCCGGCAAAGCTGATCGGCGATGAGAACGACCAATCCCGCGTTTATGGAGTGAAGCAGAATGTTCGTCAGATGATATCCATACGCATCAAGCCCCCAGATGGAGTAATCAAGTGCAAACGAAAGCCACGTCAACGGAATCCACAGGTCAAGCGGCTTGGTGAACGCCCAGACAATCAGGTGCATGTCGAGGTGACGGATATTGACGTTGTTTACTACGTAATTCAAATCATCTAGATTTACGAATTTGCAGGATAGCGCCCTGACGTAGACGAGAAGACAGATACCTCCCGTAACAAGGGCCGACAGCCATATGGACGATTTTGTATTTTTCACCGATACTCCGACAGGATTTCATTATTCACCCGCAATGGACACAAGCGGGTCGTCGCCGTCAAACATCCACCGCCACGTCATCGACAAGGATCGCCAGCACCCACTCCGCCAGACCGGCGAGCTGATCCAGCGAGATCCGCTCCTCCGTGGTGTGGACCTTCTCGTAGCCGCAGGACAGCACCACCACGGGAATCCCTTTGCCGTTGTAGATGTTGGCGTCGGAGCCGCCGCCGGTGGACTTGAACCGGACCGGCACGCCGATCCGCTGCGCCGCCCTCGCCGCGCGCCGCACCGGCGCCGCCTCCTCCGTGAGACGGTACCCCGGATAACACGGCACCACCTCGATCTCCACCCGGCCGCCGAACTCCTCCGCCGCCGACGCCATCGCCCCGGTCATCCCCCCCACCTGGGCATCGAGCTTCGCCGGATCGAGGGAGCGTGCCTCCGCCTGCAGCTCGCAGCGGTCCGCCACGATGTTGGTGGGGCCGGCGGCACTGATGCTGCCGATGTTGGCCGTGGTCTCCCCGTCGATCCGCAGGAGCTGCATGCGCGTGATCGCCGCGGCGGCCATCTGGATGGCGGAGATCCCCTGCTCCGGCGCGAACCCCGCGTGGGCGCTCCTGCCGTGGAAGACGGCGTTCAGCTTCACCTGCTCCGGCGCCCGGAGGACGATCTCCCCCACCGGCCCGCCGGCATCCAGGACGAAGCCGCAGCGTGAGGAGATGCGGCCCGTGTCGAACTGCCGTGCCCCCAGAAGCGCCAGCTCCTCGGCGACGGAGAAGACGATCTCGATGGGAGGGTGGGCAAGCCCCCGCTCCCGCACCACGGTCAGCCCCTCCAGCACGGCGGCGATCCCCGAGACGTCGTCGGCGCCCAGCACCGTGGTGCCGTCGCTGACGAACCAGTCCCCGTCGACACGCGGCTTCACGCCTCTCCCCGGCACGACCCGGTCCATGTGACAGGAAAAGAGCAGCGTCTCCCCCGGGCCGGTCCCCGCAAGCCGGGCGAGCAGGTTTCCCGCGTTGCCGCCGATAGCGTCTCCGGCGGCGTCCTCCTCCACCGTAAAGCCGAGCTCCGTCAAGAGCACCGTCAGCCGGTCCGCCATGGGGCGCTCCCGCGTCGGCTCCGCGTCGATGGCGCAGAGCACCATGAATCTCTTGTACAGCCGTTCCCTGTTTATCATCGTCGTCCTTTCCGTTCGTCATGGCGGAACGCGGCGCCCGGGAGGCGTTCCGCTCCCGCCAGTTCACGCTCCAGCTCCGCCAGTTTTCCCTGCATGGCACGACCGACGAAGATCTGGGGGTTGGAAGGGGTCTCCCCCTCCGCCTTCTCCCACCCCGCGATCGTCGCCCGCGCCGTGTCAAACGCCGCCGTGAAGGAGTTGGTCGTGCGGAGCGCCTCGTCGAAGTACGCCTTGCCGAACCAGGTGAAGTCGGCACCGTTCTCGCAGCCGAACGACTCGTGGGTCGCGTCGGAAGCGGTCATGATGAGGGTGTGGTCGTCCTGCAGCGGTGCGATGAAGCCGCCCGCATAGCAGGCGGAGACGGCGATCACCCGCCATCTGATCCCCGCCTCGGCGAGCATCCGCCGCAGGTCCTCCGGGGTGACCGCGTTCAGCTCCAGCGGACCGTCCTCCACCGTCAGCTCATGGTCTTCGGAGCCGTGGGAGGTGAGGTAGAGGAAGAGGACGTCCTCGTCCCGGTTCATCACCTCGCCCACCCGTTTCAGGGTCTGCCGCAGGTTGGTCTCGGTGGCGAACGGCGCGGAGAGCCCCGTCGTCGGATTGTTGATGAGCGCCACCGAACGGCCCTTCGTGCCGAAGCGTCGATCAAAAAGCCGCTCCACGGAGAGGATCTCGCGCATGAAGACGTCCTGTTCCCCGTCGCCGGCAAAGCCGACGAAATAGAGCGAGCTCATCCCCTTTCGCCCCGGCAGGAGCCGTTCCAGCTGCTCATCCAGGAGGCGGGGCTGGGCATCCAGAACCTCCTCCGTCAGGTGCAGCTCCTTCCCGCCTCCCTCCGCGCTCACCCACAGGTCGCCGCGGGGGAGGTACAGAAGCGGCAGCACGGCGATTGCAAGGAAGGCGAAAAGCGCTGCGGCACGGCGGCGGCGAGGGACGAGCCGCAGCAGGAACAGACCGGCGCCGGCCCCCCACCAGGGGAAGAAGCGGTAGTAGTACGGGGCGTCGAGGAGCGTTTCGGAAATCTGCAGCCACCCGGTCTGCGCCAGCCATTCGCAGATCCCGTGGAGGAGCTCCAGCGGCAGGCTCAGGGCGACGAGCGCCACGGGGACGACGGTGACGAGTGCCGGGTCCCCCGCCAGCCGGGCCAGCGCGAGGCCGAGGAGGAGAAAGAGCGGGATGTGGAAGAAAAAGCCGGGGAGCGCTGCGAAGGCGACCTCACCCGCACCATGGTTCAGCAGAAACGACAGGAGCAGGTTGAGCAGCGCGTCGAGGAGGGCGAGGATCACCAGCTCTTCCGGCGTCGCGGCGAAGGCGTCGGCCGCGGTGCGGCAAAACAGGGCGAGCCTTGCGCCGCAGCGCAGGTTGCGCGCCGTCCCCCGTCGAAGGGAGGTGCGGGGAGCCGCGGTCCCGGACGCGGCCTTCTCTGGTTTCGTGAATGCTTCCATGACCGGCGGCATCATACCATCTTTGCACGCCGTCCGGAAGGGGGTGCCTCATAAAGCCGGCCGGGAGGTACGGCGCCCTCTCCGGCGAAGCCGGCGCCGGCGGGAACGGACCATTTTCGCCGGTGCCGGGTGCAATCGTCTGCCGGGATGCTACACTTCAGGCTGCCGGCACCGTCCGGACCGCCGGCGCCGCCGGCGGATACTTCATGCCATGGGGGACTCATGTTTGAATCCGCGGAACTCGGTCACAAGATCGGCAAGACCGTCTGGAAGAAGGAACTGCCGGCGCTGCGGGAGGCACTGCTGGATGCCCAGCTGGACCTGCTCCAGTCCCGCAGGTTTCCGGTGGTCATCCTGATCGCCGGGGTGGACTGCGCCGGCAAGGGGGAAACGGTCAACATCCTCAACGAGTGGATGGACCCGCGCCATATCGAGACCCACGCCCTACGCGTCCTGACGGACGAGGAAGAGGAGCGTCCCCCCATGTGGCGCTACTGGCGTGCGCTGCCGCCGCGGGGAAAGATCGGCATCTTCATCGGCACCTGGTACTCTGGCCCGCTTCTGGAAAACGTCTACGGCCGGAGCAAGAACGCCGAACTGGACCAGCAGCTGGAGCGGATCGCCCGCTTCGAGCGGATGCTCTGCGACGAGGGGGCGCTGGTGCTCAAGTTCTGGCTGCACCTCTCCAGGGACGAACAGAAGAAGCGGCTGAAGAGCCTGGAGAAGGACCCGCGGACCCGCTGGCGGGTCACCGATACGGACTGGCAGCACTACAAGCTCTACCACGCGTTCCGCAAGGTCTCCGAACGGATGCTCCGCGCCACCAGCAGTCCCGAGGCCCCCTGGATCATCGTGGAGGGGACCGACCCGCGCTACCGGTACCTCACCATCGGCAAGGCCCTCCTCGGCGCCCTGCGCCAGCGGCTGGACGCCCCGGAGACCGCGCCGCCCCGCGAACCGTTTCCGCCGGCCACCACCGCCATCGACGGGCTGCGCATCCTGCAGACCCTCGACCTCTCCCGCAGGCTGAAAAAGGCCGACTACGCGGACGAACTGGAACGGTACCAGGGAAAGCTGAACCTCCTCTCCCGGCACCCCGGTTTCCGAAAGCGCTCGGTGGTCGTAGTCTTCGAGGGGAACGATGCCGCCGGCAAGGGGGGGAGCATCCGCCGCATCACCCAGGCGCTGGACGCCCGCCAGTACCGGGTCGTCCCCGTGGCGGCGCCGACGGATGAGGAACGGGCCCAGCCGTACCTCTGGCGGTTCTGGCGCACCATCCCCCGCAAGGGGCGGTTCGCCATCTTCGACCGCTCCTGGTACGGCCGGGTGCTGGTGGAGCGGGTGGAGGGGTTCTGCGACCACGGGGACTGGATGCGGGCCTATGGCGAGATCAACGATTTCGAGGAGCAGATGGTGCGCAACGACACGGTCGTGGTCAAATTCTGGCTCTCCATCAGCAAGGAGGAGCAGCTCCGCCGCTTCAACGACCGTGAGAAGATCGGCTTCAAGCGGTTCAAGATCACCGACGAAGACTGGCGCAACCGCGACAGGTGGGACGACTACGAACTGGCGGTCTGCGACATGATCGACCGCACCAGCACCGAGATCGCCCCCTGGACCCTGGTCCCGGCCAACGACAAGAACTTCGCCCGCATCAAGGTGCTGAAGACGCTGTGCGAGCGGATCGAGGAGGCGCTGGGAGAGTAAACCTACCCGCAAGGCCCACCTCTCCACCGCCTTGCGGAAACGCAGGAGCGCATGGTATGGTACGCGCACGACATCCATTGTTTATCAGAGGAGTGCCCCATGACCACGGAACAGGCCGGCTTTACCCGGCTGATGGAGATCATGCGCCGGCTGCGCGCCCCGGGCGGCTGCCCGTGGGACGCGGAACAGACCCACGAGTCGCTCAAGCGCTACCTCCTGGAGGAGTGCTACGAGGTGATCGAGGCGATCGACGAGGGAGACGGGGACAACCTGAAGGAGGAGCTGGGGGACCTGATGCTCCAGCCGGTGTTCCACGCCGCCATCGCCGAGGAGGAAGGGCGGTTCACCATGGACGAGGTGCTCAAGGCGATCTGCGACAAGCTGGTGCGGCGCCACCCCCACGTCTTCGGCGATCAGGTCATTAAGGACAGCGCGGCCCAGGTGGAAAACTGGGAAAAGATCAAGAAGGCGGAAAAGGGTGCGGGGCGGAAATCGGCCATCTCCGGAATCCCGCCGGAGCTGCCGGCACTCCTGAAGGCCCACAAGGTGACGGAAAAGGCGGCCCGGGTGGGGTTCGACTGGGAGCACACCCACCAGGTCTTCGCCAAGGTGCTGGAGGAGTTGCACGAGTTCGAGGAGACGATGCTGGAACGGGACGAGGAGCGGATGGAGGCGGAGCTGGGGGACCTTCTGTTCGCCATCGTCAACCTGGGGCGGTTCCTGTCCATCGACCCGGAAGAGGCTCTCAGGAAGACCATCGCCCGGTTTACCCGGCGGTTCTCGCATGTGGAGGATGCGCTGCATGCCCGGGGGACGACGATGCAGGAGTCGACCCTGGCGGAGATGGACCTGCTGTGGGAGGAGGCAAAGGCGCTGGAACGGCAGAAATGAGAATCCTGTAACGTCGTTTCCGGAAATTTCGCCTGATTTCAAGGGGCTACCCGGCTTATCCACACGAACTGTGGAGAACCTGGGGAAAACGGTGTGGACAAACCGGCAACCGGACAAAACTTCGGGAGGTTTTCCCTGATTGCCCATTTTTTAACCAGCCCACGCATTCGTTTAATTTCGGGCAGTTACGCTCAAACGCCAACAGGGCGTAACGAAAACATCATGAAATTGACACAATGTCATGAAACTGCGGAAGGCTGTGCATAAAATCCCCTGAAATCCCGCCGATTCTACCGGCCGACCCGCCCCGAGGAGGTCAGCGGCACCCCCTCCATCGACAGCAGCCGCTGCTTGGAAGCGATCCCGCCCGGCCCCGAATAGCCGGTCATGGCGCCGTTGGCGGCGACGACCCGGTGGCAGGGGATGATCACCGGCAGCGGGTTGTGCGCCATGGCGCTCCCCACCCCCCGGGCAGCGCCCGGACTGCCCGCCAGCGCGGCCACCCCTGCGTAGCTCAGGGTCTCGCCGTAGCCGATCCCCCGCACCACACGGTACACCTTCCGCTGGAACGGCGTAAACCGTTCCTCGTCCACCGGCAGGTCAAACGACACCCGCTCGCCGGCGCAGTAGCGTGCCAGCATATCCGCCGCCCTCTTCGTCAGCGCGCTCTCCTCCACCGCCGCCGGCCACCGCCGAAGGATCTCCGCCCGCATCTCCTCACGTCCCAGCCCGCCGAACGGCAGCTCCACGTCCAGCAGCCCCGCCCCGCTCGCCACCACGCCGCCCCACCCCGCGTCCGTGGCGAAGAGGGAGCAGTGCCGTTTTTCCGTATCATTCCCGATCCGTCTCATCGCTTCAGCACCTTTCTGCGGAAGAGGGCGACCGCCTCCCCCGCCTCTTCGCTGCGCAGAAGATAGGCGCAGAACAGGAACAGGAGCGACCCCGTCCCCACCGCGCCGGTCATGACCGCCGCCTTCACCAGCTTGTGCCCCGGAAGCGACCAGTCGGTCAGCCCCATACCCAAGTGCACCACCAACGCCATGGGCAGGGAGGCGGCCACAGCCTTCAGCCCGGCGACGGTTATAGCCCGGCCGCCGAACCGGCCGATCTTGCGCCTGAGCATATACAGCAGCATGGCCATATTGCAGAGGGACGACAGGGAGGAGGCCAGGGCGAGCCCGCCATGCAGGAGCGGCCCCATGAGAAGGAGGCTGAAGACCAGGTTCAGGATAAACGCGACGAAGGCGGTCTTGACCGGCGTCCGCGTATCCTTCAGGGAGTAGAAGGCGGGGACCAGGACCCGCACCAGCGCCACGAACGAAAGGCCGACGGCATAGTAGAGGAGCGCGATGCCGCACATCCTGGCCTTGTTGTAGTCGAACGCCCCACCCATGAACAAGAGGCTGTAGACCGGGGTCGAGCAGACCATGAGCCCCGCCATGGCCGGGACCGTGATGAACAGGGTGAGCCGCAGCCCGAACGAAAGCGACTCCTTCAGCTCATCCATCTGGCCGGCCGCCGCCTGCCGGCTCATGGAGGGGAGAACCGCCTGGGCGACGGACACGGTGAAGATCCCCTGGGGGAACTCGAACAGCCTCTGGGCGTAATACAGGTACGAAACGCTCCCCTGGGGAAGCCAGGAGGCGAGGATCGCACCCACGGTGATGTTCAGGTAGTAGACTCCCACGCCGAACACCGCCGGCCCCATGAGGAGCGCGATGCGCCGCACCTTGGGGTGATGGAAATCGAGGCGGGGCCGGAACAGAAACCCCTTCTTGTACAGGACCGGCAGCTGCAGCGCGAACTGCAGCACCCCCCCCACCAGCACCCCCGTCGCCAGAGCGACGATCGGCACCTGAAACCGGTCGTGCAAGAGGGCCGCGCACAGGATCATGGAGAGACTGAGAAAGACGGTGGAAATAGCCGGGGTAAAGAAGTGGCGCACCGTGTTGAGAATCCCCATGCAGAGGGCGACCAGGCTGATAATGAAGATATAGGGGAACATGAGCCGGTTCAAAAGCACCGTAAGGGCAAGCTTTCCCGGATCGGCCTTAAAACCGGGAAACATGAGGGAGACGATCCAGGGGGAAAAGACGACGCCGGCGATGGTCACCCCCGCCATGACGATGGTCAGCACGGTGAAGCAGACGTTGGCCATCTCCCGGGCCGCCTCCTCCCCTTCCCGGGTCAGGGTCTCGGAAAAGGTGGGGACGAATGCGGCGGTCAGCGCCCCCTCGGCAAAGAACCGGCGGAGCATGTTGGGGATCTGGAAGGCGGCGAAAAAGGCGTCGGTGGCAAAACCGGCGCCGAACATGCGCGACACCACCATGTCGCGCACCATCCCCATGATGCGGGAGATTACCGTGGCGACCCCGAGGACCCCGACCGCCCGGACGATATGCTTCTTTTCGGACATGTAAACCCCTGAAATGGAATCAGGTCAGGGTTGTACCACAGACGGGGGGAAATTGGTACTGTTTCGCCGGGAGGGCCGCTGGCGGCACACTCCCGACTCCGCACAAGCTCCTTGCTGGGAGAACTAGTTCCGTGCTACAAGAACGCTCTCATAAACCGCACCTCATCTCCGGAGTGTCCCATGCCGCGACTGCGCTGCCTTGTCACGATCCTCTTCTGCCTTTCCCTCGTCACCCTCGCCGGCTGCGGCGATTCCACCGTGGAGACGCCGAAGGCGTGGAGCACAGCCGAACGGGTTGTCGACACGAGCCTCGCTCCCGTGGTGGCAGGTGGCGGCGGCATCACCCTGATGGTATGGCAGGCTCCGGACGGGATCTACTTCCGCCAAGCGATCGCAGGCGGTGAATGGTCCTCCCCGAAGCGTTTGTTCGCCATTACCGGTTCATCAGGCGAGTTGAAACTCGCCATGAACTCCCGCGGTGAAGGGCTTCTGACCTGGCGCTATCCCTACGGTGGGTTATCCGGCACCTTCACCTTTCGCTACCACCCCGGCACAGGATGGGATACCTATCAGATACTGCAGGGGGGTATCGATGGATATGTCTCGGACCTGGACATCTCCCTCGGGGACGACGGCACCGCCTATCTCGCAGCGGTGATCGACGGCGGTAAGCCGGTCTATGCAACCGAGCGTCCCGGCGAGGGATGGAGCAGTGTCAACGAGGTCGTAGAAGGCAGCCCCTACCTGATCACCACCAGCAGCACCCGCATTGTCGCCGATGCCACCGGCGGCGCCCACTTGGTGTGGATCGCCCCCGTAATCGACAACGGCACCTTGACGGGCAACCTGGCGGTCTATGCGAGCCATTACACCAGATCATCGGGGTGGAGCTCGCCACAGGTCATCAACACCCCGGCCACCGATGTCGGAGGGCTGTCACTCGCCGCAGACGGCAACGGCAACGCCATTGCGGTGTGGAAACAAACGGATACAGATATAGGCAGGAACGGGCCAATGGCCCTCTACAGCATCCGCTTCTGCAGGGATACCGGATGGGACACTGCCATTGCTCAAGATGACGGCACAAGTATCGCCGGCACACCATCGGTAGTTATGAACAGGAGGGGAGATGCCTGCATCGTCTGGATAGGCGTCACATCCGCGCAAGATACGACCGGCAGAGGGTCCACCTCCGTCTTCCAACTGATCGGCCGCAGGTACACGATAAATGGTGGCTGGGAGCCGCCCGTTTCCGGGGAGATTGTTAACAACATGATTAGCGTATCCGTTTCCGGGCAAACGTCTTTCTGGCCTGCTGACATGAAGGTCGTTGCCGGCAGTGGAAGCGAATTCATCACGACGTGGTCCAGCGCCAATTTAGTAAACAACGCCATAATTTTCAGCGTCAACAGCTCCAGGCTTACCGGGGCGGGTACATGGACAGACAGACTGCTGCAGGACTACATACCCGTTTCTTCCTACAACGGCGACGTGCTGGCTACCGACGGACTCGGTAACGTCACCGTCGCTTGGGGACAGGAGTTCATCACAGCAGACAACACCATCTCCGCAGGCATCTTCGCCAGCCGCTACCGGTAGCGCCTACTCCCCCAGCCCGTCCAGCAGCGCCTCCAGCTCCGCGACGGACGACACCGGCGGACGGCAGGCGCCGGCGGCGCAGATGTGCACCGTGAGTGCCCCATCCCCCGGCGCCTCGCGGATTGCGAGCCCCGGCAGGTACCGCCGGCCGAGGGTCCGCAGCATCGCCGTCCGCTCGGCGGGCGTCCCGCCGGCGATCCCCGCCTCCAGCCACGGGCCGTGGGCGGCGTCGAGGGCGGTCAGCAGGAACAGGTACCCCAGCGGCTGCTCCTGCACACTCCCCATGCAGGAGCGCAGGAGCGCCTCTCCCGCCGCCTTCAGGTCATCGTCGTCGGCGATCCGCCCGAGGCGCAGGAGGTTCAGCGCCGCCACGGAGGCGCCGGCGGGGGTCACGTTGTCCTGGCCGCTCCTCATCCGCACCGGCAGCCTCTCACCGTCACTCCCCGTGTCGTACAGCCCCCCCTCCCCGTCGCCGAAAAGCCGCAGCATCTCCCCGGTGAGCCGCACAGCCTCGTCCAGGTGCGACTGCTCCAGGGTCGCCTGGTGCAGCTCGATGAGCCCCCAGACGAGGCAGGCGTAGTCCTCCAGGAAACCGGGGATTGTCGCCTCGTCCCGGTGGTGACTGCGCAGGAGCCGCCCCGCCGGCGAGACGAGCCGGGTCGAGATGAACGCCAGCGCCCGCTCCGCCGCCGCCCGCCAGGCGGTCTCCCCCGTGGCGGCGTATCCCCGCGCCAGCGCCGCGACCGCAAGACCGTTCCAGGCGGTGATAATCTTCTCGTCCCGAAACGGCCGCTCCCGCCGCTGCCGCGCCCCGAGGAGCCTGAGCCGCCACCGCTCCAGGTCCGCCGCGAGGAGTTCCGGCACGATGCCGGACCTTTCCGCGAACGCCTCGGGCGGCTCCGGCAGGGAGAGGATGTTCCGTCCCTCGAAGTTCCCGCCTGGCGTGACGCCGAAGAGCCGCGCCGCCATCACCCCTTCATGCTCTCCCAGGACCGCCGTCAGCTCTTGCGGGGTCCAGAGGTAGTACGTCCCCTCCACCGCTTCCGTGTCCGCGTCCTCCGCGGAGAAGAACCCGCCGTCCGGCGCCGCCAGGTCCCGCTGGACGTAGGTGAGGATCTCCGCCGCCATCCGCCGGTACCGGTCGTCCCCCGTCGCCTGGTACGCCTCCGTGGCGGCAAGGGCGACGAGCGCCTGGTCGTAGAGCATCTTCTCGAAATGGGGAACGAGCCACTCCCGGTCCACGGCGTACCGGTGCAGGCCGAAGCCGAGCTGGTCGTACACACCGCCGCTCCGGATCGCCTTGAGGGTCGCCTCCGCCATGGCCAGCGGCAGCGGCTCGCCACTCCGGGCATGGACCCTGAGGAGAAAGGAGAGGTAGACCGGCATGGGGAACTTGGGGGCCCCGCCGAAGCCGCCGAAGTCGGCATCAAAGAGAGAGGCGATCTGCGCGGCGGCATCCGCCAGGAGCTCGTGCCCGGGGAGCTCGCCCGGTTCCGGGACGCCGGCCTGTGCCAGCGCCGCGGCGATGGCGCTGCAGCTCTCCGTGACCTTGCCGCGTTGGTCACGCCAGACCCGGCCGACGGTGTCCAGAAGTTCCATGATACCGGGAAGGCCGCGGCGGGAATGCCTGGGGAGGTAGGTGGCGGCGAAGAACGGCCGCCGGTCGGGGGTCATGATGACGTTCAGCGGCCAGCCGCCGCTGCCGGTCATCATCCGGGCGGCGAGCATGTACTGGTCGTCGATATCCGGGCGCTCCTCCCGGTCCACCTTGACGGCGACGCAGTTCCGGTTGATCGCCTCCGCCACCTCCCGGTCCTCGAACGACTCATGCTCCATCACATGGCACCAGTGACAGGTGGCGTAGCCGATGGAGACGAGAAGCGGCTTGTCCTCGGCCCGGGCCCGCTCGAACGCCTCGTCCCCCCACGGGTACCAGTCCACCGGGTTTTCCGCATGCTGCAGCAGATAGGGGCTCGCGGCGAAGATGAGCCGGTTGTAGCGGGGGCCGCCGTCGGGCGGCAGGGTGGTCCGGTCGACCTCCAGCAGACGCCGCACCCGGTCTGCGGTGGAAGTAGAATGGGATTCGCTGCTCATGGCGTCACCTCTTCTTTCCGGCCGGGAGCCTCCGGAAAAAGGCCGTCTCACGCAACGCCGCAACGAACGCAACGTGAAACCAGCCGGATTCCCCGCAACAGTCTTTCACCTCACCAGCGAGAGAGTGTTGCGCGTGTTGCATGGTTGAGTACCTGATTAGCGTCAATCTTTCGCTGGACTTCTAAAGAGTCCCCTCTCCCTCTGGGAGAGGGCTGGGGTGAGGGAAAAGGCCGATCCCCCCTCTCATAAATCTCCCTCATCCGGCCTCCGGCCACCTTCTCCCGGAGGGAGAAGGGTTTAGCGGAAGATCAGCGCTCATCAGGTTTGAGTATGATTTCGTTGCGGCGCTGCGGCGTTGCGTGAGACCGATTGGGGGGAGGGCAAGCCGCTATCCCAGGAGCGCTCCCAGCTGCCCTTCCAGCTCCGCCACGCTGTGCACCGGCATCCGGCAGCTGCCGGTCGTGCAGATATGCACGGCGAACGGGCCGTCCCCCGGCGGCGCGTTCACCACGAGCCCCGGGATGAAGTGGTGGTGAAGGGTCTGCACGGCCGCCTGCCGCTCCTCGTCCGTCCCGCCGACGATCCCCGCCTCCAGCCGGGCGCCGAGGATGAAGTCGAGGGCGACCAGCATGAACAGGTGCTCCGCCGGCTGCAGCTGCACCGTCCCCATGCAGGACTGCAGGAGCGCCTCTCCCGCCCTCGTGAACGCCCCGTCGTTCACGATCCGGCCGAGTCGCAGGATGTTCAGCGCCGCGACCGACGCCCCGGCGGGGATCACCCCGTCGCGGATCGACCGCATCCGCACCGGCAGCGCCTCCGCATCGGCGCCGGTGTCGTACAGGCCGCCGCTGCCGTCGCCGAAGAGCCGCTGCATCTCGTCCGTGAGGCCCAGCGCCCGGTCCAGCCATTCACGCTGCAGGGTCGCCTGGAACAGCTCGATGAGCCCCCAGGTGAAGAAGGCGTAGTCCTCCAGGAAGCCGGGGACCGCCGCCTCACCGGCGTGCCAGCTCCGCAGGAGCCGCCCCTCCGGGGTCACCAGCCGGGAAAGGACGAACCGGGCCGCCCGCTCGGCGGCGTTACGCCACGCCTCCTCGCCGGTGACGGCGTGTCCGCGCGCGAGGGCCGCCACCGCAAGGCCGTTCCAGGCGGTGAGCACCTTTTCGTCCCGCAACGGCCGCACCCGCCGCGCCCGCGCCGTCAGGAGCGTCTGCCGCCATCCTTCGAACCGGTCCGGCAGGTCCTCGGGGGAGGTGCGGTGCAGGATGCTCTTCCCCTCGAAGTTACCCCCTGTCGTCACGTCGAACAGCTCGCCGAAGCGCGCCCCGTCCTCGTCCCCCAGGAGTTCCCGCAGCTCTGCCGGCGTCCAGAGGTAGTAGGTCCCCTCGCCCCCCTCCGTGTCCGCGTCCTCGGCGGAAGAGAATCCCCCATCCGGCACGGTGAGGTCGCGCAGTAAATAGGTAAAGATCTCGGCGGCGATTCTCCGGTACCGGTCGTCCTGCGTGGCCTGGAAGGTCTCGATGGCCGCCAGGGCGACCAACGCCTGGTCGTAGAGCATCTTCTCGAAATGGGGGACGAGCCAGTGCCGGTCGGTGCTGTAGCGGTGGAAGCCGAAACCGAGCTGGTCGTACACGCCGCCCGCCCGCATGGTCCGGAGGGTGGACTCCACCAGCGTGAGCGCCACCGGATGGCGGAAACGGGACTGGACCCGCAGGAGGAAGAGGAGGTGGAGCGGCCGGGGAAACTTGGGGGGCTGGCCAAACCCGCCCCACTCCTGGTCGTAGGCCGCGGCGACCGTATTGTAGGCGTCCGCGAGCAGTTCGTGGCCGGGGAGTCCTGCCGGCTGCGGCGCCCCCAGGTCGGCGAGCCTGGCGGCGACCTCGGCGCAGGTGGCGGCGACCTTCTCACGGTCGGAACGCCACACCTCGCCGATCTTCTCCATGATCTCGGCGATGCCGGTATAGTCGTCGCGGGACTCCTTCGGCAGGTAGGTGGCGACGAAGAACGGAATCCGGTCCGGGGTCATGATGACGTTCAGCGGCCACCCCGGGTTCCCGATCATCATCCGGGCCGTCGCCATGTACTGTTCGTCGATGTCCGGCCGCTCCTCCCGGTCCACCTTGACGGCGATGCAGTTCCGGTTGATGGCGGCCGCCACCTCCGGGTCCTCGAACGACTCGCGTTCCATCATGTGGCACCAGTGGCAGGTGGCGTAGCCGATGGAGACGAGCACCGGCTTGTCCTCGGCACGGGCACGCGCAAACGCCTCGTCTCCCCAGGGGTACCAGTCCACCGGGTTTTCCGCGTGCTGCAGGAGATACGTATTGGTGGAAAAGATGAGGCGGTTGAAGCGGGGGCCGCCGTCGGGGGGAAGGAGTGTCCGGTCGATCTCAAGAAGCCGGCGTATCCGTTCGCCGGCGCCGGCGTGATGTGTGGTGGTCATGCTGCACCTCCTCGCGAGCGCCGGTTCGCCGGGAACGTCCCGCGTTCGTCAGATGCGCAGGTGGGAAAAGGCGATCTCGACGACGGCACTCACTGTAAATACAGTGTAGCACGCAAGCCCCAGGACGGCCAGACGGCGCAGGTATGACGGCAGGAGCTCCGCGAGGCTCGGGATGCGGCGGAACGGCAGAAGGACCCCCGTGCCGAGCCCCGCAACCCCGCCGGTGAAGATGGTCAGGTAGAAGAGGTAGCCGATGTAACGGTACTCGGGCTGCAGGAGGCAGAACGGGCAGTGGTGGGTCGGCAGTTCGTAGACGTAGGGCGAGACGAAGGAGATGAGGGAGGCGATGGCGACCGGCAGGAACAGGGCGCTGCCGGCGGCATACAGCCACCCCAGCCGCCCCCGCAGGCAGAAGGCGAGCCCCGCGGCAAAGGTGACGGCGAAAATCCCCCAGAAGGCGATCTGGAGCGGCACCCGAGGCAACGACAGCAGGTTGCCGGACTGGTCGGTGACGTTGGCGCCGAAGAGGGTGCCGCAGCAGGAGGTGATGATGTTCACCTTCAGGGAGAGGAAGTAGAGCGCCTCCACGATCGTCTGGGCCATGACCAGCGGGGCGACGATCAGGAGCAGCAGGTACTTCTTCCGGACGAGCGGATAGTCGTACCCCCGGTTGTCGGCACCGTTCACGACCAGCCAGACCCCGGCGACCAGGAAGGAAACGGCCTGGAGCACGACGGCGGGGTACCCCCACTGGTTGGCCTTAAGGCTCCCCACGGCGCACATGGCCCCGATCAGCTGGGAGCAGAGGCTGTTGGCGGTGTAGATGAACAGGAAGAGCGCGATGAGCTGGAACCCGAGCGCGTAGGTCATGAGGGTGGAGATGAGGTAGGTCTTCCGTTCCAGCTGCAGCTGCAGCTCGCTGCCGCTTGAAAGGTCCCAGTGCCGCAGGATCTGCACCGCGAAGACCGCCGCGTACAGGAGCATCCCCGAGGTGAGGATCGAGCCGGTGAGGAGGGCGATGATGGAGGGGTGGAGGATCATCGGTGCGGCCCGTCAGAAACGAGTGAGCCGTCACGCACCTCTACGATCCGGTCCACCAGCCCCTCGCTGCAGACGATCGGATCGTGGCTCGCCATGACGATCGTCTTCCCCCGCCCTTTCAGGGTCGCCACGATCTCCATGAACTCGCGGGACAGCGCCGTATCGAGGTGGGCCGTCGGTTCGTCGGCGATGACGTACCCGGGGTCGTTGATGAGCGCCCGGGCGATGGCGACCCGCTGGGACTCGCCGCCGGAAAGCCACTCCACCTTCGACGGGGCCTTGTGGGCCATGCTGAACAGCTCCAGGAGCTCCATCGCCCGGTCGCGCAGCACGGCGCGCCGCTCCCCCGTCGGGTAGGCGGGGAGCATGACGTTCTCCAGCACCGTGATCCCCTTCACCAGGTTGAACTGCTGGAAGATGAAGCCGTAGGTCCGGCGGCGGATCTCGGTCAGGAACCGCTCGGGGAGGCTCGTGATCTCCCGGCCGTCGAGGAAGATCCGCCCCGAGGTGGGGCGCGTCATGCAGCCGAGGAGGGAAAGGAGCGTGGTCTTGCCCGAACCGCTCGGACCTTTCAGCACGGTCACCAGCTGCGGCTCCACCTTGAGCGACACACGGCGCACCGCCACGTATTCGTTGGGGCGCCCCTTGTTGAAGGTCTTCTGGATATCCTGCAGATCGATCACGCTACCCCCTCATCACCGCGTCGGGATCCACCGTGGCGGCGCGCCACGACGGGATGACCGTCGCCACCGTATAGGGAACGACGGTCAGGAAGAACAGGGCCGCCACCTGGGGGAAGTCGATGAACGGCACCAGCCGGAACCGGGGATAGAGCACCGACCACCCCTTCAGTACCGGCTCGAACAGGCCGGCGGAGGCGAAGAAGACATGGACGTAGGCGGCGACGATCCCGAGAAGAAACGCGGTAAGGGAGACGGCCACCCCCTCCCAGAACTTCATCAGGAGCACGTCGGAGGTCTCCCAGCCGATCGCCTTCAGGATGCCGATCTCCTTGCGCTCCTCGGCGGAGAGCCCCGCCGCCCGGTCCCAGGCGAAGATGACGAACGCCAGCACCGCCCCGGCCAGGAGCGCCAGCATGATCCCCCCGCGCCAGCTGAACACCGCATCGTAGGTGCGCAGGATCTCGTCCCGGGAGATGGTGCGGGTGTCGGGGAGCGCCTCGGCGATCTTGCGGGCGATGACCGGGATCTCTTTCTTGTTCCTCACCGTCACCGCCAGGTCGGTGGCGTGTGCCCGGTCGACGCCGAACATCTCCCGGAAGTCCTTTTCCGACAGGAGCACCAGATCGGCGGATACGAGGGAGGAGTCCGAGGGGAGGATTTTCGACACCGCGAAGGTGGTGATCTCCCCCCTGGTGGTGCGAAACGGCATGAGGGAATCCACGGCGGCGCCGCTCGTCCGGGCGAGCCCCTCCCCCACGATGACGGAGCCCTCGGGCGGAGGCGCCTCCAGCGGCACCTCCAGGGTGTAGTTGGCGCCGACGGTGGCGTCGTAATAGTACCCCCAGAGCCGGCTCCGGGCTCCGGTCACGCCGCGGATGTCACGGATCTTCTCCAGGTACGCGGTGGGGATCAGGTCGTGCCGTCCCGCCACCAGCCGCTGCACCACCAGTTCGGGAGCGTCGGTCAGCACGAGCCCCGCCTCCCTGCGGATCGCCTGGGTGAAGAAGAGGGCCGACGCCAGCACGAACACCACCAGGGTATAGACGACGATGAGGGCGCTGTTCTTTCCTTTGCGACGCATAAGGGAGGCAAGGGTGAAATCGAGGATGTTGCGGTGACGTTCAACGGCGCTCATGGAACCTCACGTGGGGGGGTGGTGGCATCAGGGAGCCGGACGGGAAATGCTCCAGCGCCTGGGGGTAGTCCTGGAACGGGGCATTCCGGTCGGCCATGGAGGGGTGGCGGGTGTAGCGGGCATCGGTGAACAGCACCAGGTCGGTCAACCCATACGCCCGCACCTGGCGCCGCTCCTCCGCAAGACGGGGGCCCGACGCCGCCACCCTGCGCGCGCCGTTCATGAACAGTCCGGCCAGGACCAGCAGCGACAGCGCCACGAACGTCAGATACAGGGTGGACCTGCGGGGCAGGAAAGGTGTCATTCAAGCCCCTTCAGGATGGCGGAGGTAACCTCCCTGAACCGGAGTATCCCCTTCCCCAGGTGGTCGCGGCTGAACCCCTCGGCGTCGGCCTTCGTGCTGAAGGCGACGAGCTCCTTTCCCATGGGGCCGTACACGTCGCTCCCCAGGACGAACCAGGCGGAACGGGCATCGATCTGTTTCAGGCTGTAGTAGTCGTCGACCATGATCCGGCCGATGTCCGCGAGCTTACGGCCCGGCGCGTATTTCTTCAGGTCGTGCAGGTACCGGAACAGGTCCTTGGAGCCGTCGAAGAAGACGACCGTCCCGTCCCGGTACTCCAGGTGCGTGGTGAAATCGGGATATTTGGCCACGAACATGCCGCAGACCGGGCACTTGTCCCGGGGCGACGGTTTCACCGGCGGCGCGGCAAAAGCCAGCCCGGCGGCAACGGTACACAGCAGGACTGCGGTGCTGACGGCGATCTTCAACATACTCTCCTCCGATGGGTTTTCGTAACGGCGGCTGTCCCCGCCGCCTCGACAGAACCGCTACACCGCGCTTTTCAGCCGCTTGTTGAGGGTCTGCCGGGTGATCCCCAGAAGCGATGCGGCGATCCCCTGGTTCCCCTTCGCGAGCTTCATCGCCTCGGCGATCATGTACTCCTCCACATCGCTTATGGCGGGAAACCGGCCGAACAGGTCGACAAGCGGATTGCACCCGCTTCCGTCCGGCGACGAAGGCAGTGCGGTGGCCCGGTTTTCCCCCACAACCGACCGGAACCGCTCCATGGACAGCACCCCGCCAGTGTGCCGGGTGACGGCATCGTGCACCATGGCCTGCAGTTCGCGGACGTTGCCGGGAAACGAGTAGGTCTCCAGCAGGGTAACCAGTTCGGGCGGATAGGACGGGGCCTTCTTGCCGAGCGACCGGGCCGCATCCTCCAGGATGTACTCCAGGAGGATCCTGATATCCTCGGGCCGCTCCCGTAAAGGCGGGATGAGGATCTGGTGTGCACAGAGCCGGTAGTACAGGTCGTTGCGGAACTTCCCCTCGGCGATCTGCTTCTGCAGGTCGTGGTTCGTGGCCAGCACGATCCGCGCATCGGTCTTGCGCACCGTATCCGAACCGACGGGGTAGTACTCCATCTCCTGCAGGAGCCGCAACAGCTTGATCTGGGACGATTCGTTCAGATCGCCGATCTCGTCGAGAAACAGGGTCCCCCCCGCCGCCCGGGCGATCAGACCGTCCCGCGCCTGATCGGCACCGGTGAATGCCCCCTTGCGGTGACCGAACAGGGTGTCGGAGAACATGGCATCGTCCAGCCCGGCGACGTTCACCGCCACGAAATCCCGGCCGGTGTTGCTGAGCGTGTGGATGGCCCGGGCGAACAGCTCCTTGCCGACCCCCGTCTCCCCGACGATGAGGACCGGCTGGCGGGACTTCGCCACGACCTCCATGTACTGGAAGATGGCACGCATCTTCTTGCTGGTCGTCAGGATGGCGGAAAAGGCGTCGGCATGTTCCAGGTGGTCGTCCAGGAGGTACTGCTTGAGGGTGGAGAGCTCGTCGGACAAGGCGCGCATATCGATCGCCTTCTTCACCGTGGCCACCAGGCGTGACGAATCCACCGGCTTCACCAGGTAATCAAACGCCCCTGCCTTCATGCAGTCCACGGCGGTCTGGGTCGCATCGACCGCCGTCATGACGATGATCGGGATATGGGGATAATCGCGGTTGATCTTCGGCAGCAGGTCGAGCCCCGACAGGTGCGGCATGAAGAGGTCCAGCACGATGACCCCGACCTCCTGGCGCGCCAGCAGCGCCAGCAGCCCACGACTGTCGTCCAGGGCAATCACGTCCCGGATACCCTTGCTCTGCAGCGTCAGCTGGGAGACCTTCAGGATGTTCGGCTCGTCGTCCACCAGAAGTACGGGTAACGTCCCCGCTTTATGCTTCATCATCTGCTCCTTTATGTAAGGGATACGCCGGGAACGATACGATAAAAACCGTCCCCTTGCCAAGCTCGGACCGGAAATCCATGGTGCCGCCGTGATCCCTGACGATCGCCTGGGAAATGGAGAGTCCCAGACCGCTCCCCCCCCGGTCCAGCTTCGTGGTGAAAAACGGTTCCATGATCCGGTGGGCAACCGCCTCCGTCATGCCGGCACCCTCGTCCCGCACCGTAATGGAAACGGTCCCCCGGTCACGGTCGTGGCAGGTTGAGACCCATACCCCCCGTTCCGGATCCGGCAGGGACTGGAGCGCATTCATGATCAGATTGAGCACGACCTGTTCCAGCAGGCGGGTATTTCCCTTCACCGGGGGGAGTTCATCGGCGAGTTCGACGCTGAAATGCCGGGTATAACGGGGTACGAGGTGGCTCGTGAGCGTGACCGCAAAGGAAACAACCTTGTTGCAGTCCACGTTCCCGTGCAGATTCGCCGTTCCCTGCCCGGCAAACCCCCGCAGGTTGCTGACGATGTCCCTGATCCGGTCCGACCCGTCCCTGATCCCGGTGATCATCCCGGGGAATGCGTCGCGCTGCCCGGAAAACGAGAGCCCGGCCAGCGTAAAGTCCCCGTTCTGTTCCAGATATTCCGCCATGATGGCTTCCGCATCGTGCCAGACCGATTCCAAGAGCTGCGCGTTGGCCAGGATGTAGTTGTTCGGGTTGTTGATCTCGTGGGCGATACTCGTCGCCATGATCCCCAGCGACGTCATCTTGTTGGTATGGATCAGCTTGGCCTGGATTGAACTGGCCTCCTTTTCGAGCCTGATCCGCTCGGTAATGTCGCGGAACGTGCAGTAGACGGCATCCCGTCCCTGCAGACGGATGGTCTTGCCACGGGCGGATACGATGATCCCGGTACCGTCCTTCCGCCGGTTGTCGATGATATCCGCACGGAACGCCCCTTCACGGTGATCGCCGCAGATGAAGTCCCGCATCCTGACGATGCTTGACGGGGTACAAATCGCACCGAGACCGCGGTCGACGATCTCGTTCCGGTCATATCCGTAGATCTTTTCCGTCGTGGGGTTGGCATCGATGATCGAGCAGGTTGCGGGATCGAACAGGATGATCGCATCCTCCGACTGTTCAAATATCTGCCGGAACCGCTCCTCGCTTTCCTTCAGCGACTGTTCGGTCTGGATACGCGCCGTGACGTCACGGAAGCTCCAGACCCGGCCGATGATCCTGTCCCCGAGCCGCTGGGGCCTGGAATACCGCTCGATGACACGGCCGTCGTGGAACGTAACCAGGCTGTAGTCCTCCATATCCGGGTGGCGGTACAGCTCTTCCACACGTTCGACGAACCCTTCGGGGTTCGTGACCAGCTTCTTGAAATACTCCACGAACCGGAGGCTGTTGCTGGTGGCACCCAGCTCGGAGGGGAGGTCCATCATCTCGGCGAAGCGCCGGTTGTAGACCTGCACCTTCCGGTCCGTGTCCACCACGAGGATGCCGTCGGCGGAGGATTCCAGCGTCGCCTCCAGCAGGGAGATGGTATGCAGACGGCTCTCCTCGGCCCACTTGCGCTCCGAATTGTCGCGCATGATCGCCATGCAGATCGACTGCTCCCCCTGCGCCACCCTGCTGACGGTGACGTCCAGGTGGACCTGCGTCCCGTCCCGTCGCAGGCCGACCACCTCCCGGGCGACCGACGCCGGCCCGGCCATCCGGTTTTCCCCCATGAGCGCAGCAAGCGACGAAACCCCGGGGAACAGGATGCCGACGCCCTCCCCCTCCATCTCGCCGGGGGCATACCGGAACAGGAGTTCCGCCGCCGGATTGGGGGTCAGGATCATCCCCTGCCCGTCGGTGATGATGACGGCGTCCACCATCTGCAGGCTGACCGCGTCGAAACGGGTCTTTTCCGATACCGCCATCCGCCGGAGCGGTTCGAGCACGAGCCACCAGATGACGATGGAAACGAGGATCGGCTCCACCAGCATCTCGGCAACGGCAACGATGGCCGTTTCGTCTTCCGGAACGAACTGATGCAGCATCCCGCGGGAGACGAGCTCGATGGCGAGAAACGCAGCCAGGAGCTTGACGAGCAGGGTACTGCCGGAATAGAGCGAGTTCGCCGAAAACCGTCTGCCTCCCTCAAGGGTGCGCACCGCAATCAGCCAGAGCAGGGGAGCGCTTATGGCGACCACCAGCGAGGCGTCGACAAGACACCAGCTTACCACTCCCCTCCCACCGAGCAGGTACGGAACGATGGCCATGGTGGACAGCTCGACCACGAAGGTAACGATGGCGGCGTTAAGCGCAAGCTTTGCCAGCGACGTGTGTATCAGGGCGAGGTCGTTCCCTTGGGACGATGCAACCGGTTGATAAAACAGCTGCCAGGCGGCGAAAACCGTAACCAGCGCAAGGATCAGCGCATCCGCCAACGTCCGCTGCAGAGGCAGCACCGCCGGCAGCAGCTGCGGCAGAAGGCTGTCGATCGTCAGCTCCGCCACAAACAGCACCAGTACCAGCTTCAGAAGCAGCGGGGGAATGCTGGCCGCTTGCAGATGTCCCTTTACCGTAGTACCCATAGTCACCCATTGATGAAGGAGCGAACGGCATACGCCGCCCGCATGGACGTGTGGAGTATATCAGAGTCACACGAAGTTAAAAAGGAGAGAACCGGCCACCGGCCCGCTGCAAACCGCTGCAAAAATACATCCGGAGGACTTTCCCCTGCAAGCGCACAACTAATTTGAATTATTAATCTTTCAGGAAATCGCCCCACCCGGCCGGCAATTTTCGCGACAGGGCTCCCAGCCTGACCGTACAGGCATCGTTCGCCACTGCGTGCGGCGACAGTCAGCTCTTCATTGTGGCACGCAAACTGAATCACGAGGAACAGTCAGCACCACGTTACCGTCGATGACAAAGGCGCTCCGGCATGATCCAGCCCCAGATATTCTCCGCGACGCTCGGACTTGTTGACCCATGGCGCATAACCGCCATCTCCTTCTCGAACAGCGAGAAACGGATCGACATCACCGTGGAGACACAGTGGGGTGAATCGGCGCCGTGTCCCCACTGCGGGGAAAGTTCATGTCCCGACGCGGTCCAGTTGGAGACCTGGCTGCATCGCAACTTTTTCGACCATATCGCCTACATCCACATCCGTATCCCCCGCTTCTCCTGTCCCCGCTGTGCAGACACCCATCACCTTTCCGTCCCCTGGGAGGGCGGTTATTCCGGTCTCGTCCGCCTCGACGACCACGCTCCCGCCATGCAGCAAGCAACAAAATCATGTGCAAATCCGGGCTCCTGAAGTATACTGACCTAGCTTGCAATCACGCACCCAGGAGCGTCCCATACGATGAAACTCGTTGCCTTTCTCACCGTGGCCGCCATGCTGGCACTCCCCGTCAGCGGGAGTGAAATCGCCGCCGGCAGGTTCAGCGCCGGCGACCTGACCGGCTGGGGAAACATGGACTTCAACGGTAAGACCGTCTACACCATTACCCAGCACGACGGACGGACCGCTTTGCAGGCGTACAGCAACCACGCCGCTTCGGGACTCCTCAAAAAAGTCTCCTTCAAACCGGCCGACTACCCCATCGTGCGCTGGTCCTGGAACGTGGAGCGTCCCCTCCCGCGCGAGGATGTAACCCGGAAATCGGGCGACGACTTCGCGGCGCGGGTCTATGTGATCTTTCCGCGCGGGTTCTTCAAATGGCAGAACCGGGCGCTGAACTACGTCTGGGCATCCAGGATGCCGAAAGGGTCGTTCGCATCGAGCCCCTACACCTCCAACAGCGCCGTCATTGCCGTCGAATCGGGAAACGGGAAGGCCGGGACATGGGTCACGGAAGAGCGGAACATCTACGAGGACTACCGGAAGGCGTTCGGCAGCGACCCGCCCCCGGTGGGGGCCGTCGCGGTCATGACCGACACGGATAATACCGGAGACGAGGTCACTGCCTGGTATGGGGACATAACGTTCGTCCGGAGTCCGCAGGCTGCCCTGCCGCCCCGGCCGTAGCCGTCAGTCGATCAGCCTGGAAAGTTTTGCACGCTGCCGCTGCAGCGCCGCCTGACCATCGTCGATCGCCTTCAGGAGGTCACGTTTCGCGTCGTGGGCCATATCCTTTCCCTGCTCGACAAGTTCCGAGGCCTTGTCGCTCACCGCATCGACCATCTCCGAGACGGAATCCGCGAAATCCTCCGCCAGCTCACCCGCCCGCCGTTTCGTCCGCTTCACGTACCGCGTGATGTCCCGCCTCGTCCGCTCACCGGACTGCGGTGCGAACAGAAGCGCAACCCCCGCGCCGATGATCCCTCCGGCAACCAGCATGAGCGCACCTACCATCGCAGTTTTGTCGTTCTCAGCCATGGCCCCCTCCTTGCACAGCAGATTGGTATGCTGCAAGTATATCGCATGCGGACGGGATGCCAACCCGCCCCATCCCGATGGCCGGACGACCGTCCAGTCTGCTTTGCCATTCACCGGATCAGGGGTATACTGAAACCAGAAACATCTCAACACGCGGCAGTACGGGCCGTGCGGAGGTCCGGCAGGCCGGGAGGTGCACCATGAGAGGTTCGGAGATCGTCAACTCCGTCAACGCGCAGCGGAGACCGGATCAGCACTTCATCAGGGTCTGGCGCAAAGAGGAGGACTTCCTCGACTACGACCTGATCGAACGGTTTCTCGCCCAGGTGGAGAGCGGGCACGAGTTCGGCGGATTCGACCTGCTGACCATGACCGAGATGCGGGAGCAGGTGGAACGGGTATGCGGCAGGCGGTTTGCCGTTACCCAGAAAACGGGGGAGGAACTGGTCGAATGGGTCCGGGACGACGGCTCCCGTCAGGTCTGTCCGCTTACACCACGGACACTCATCGACATCCTCGACAGCGAGACCCGGGGCACCGTCATCGACTGACCCCCCCCCCGCAGTTCATCCACCATGCGGCAAGGGCCGGCGTCATGGTCCTTGTTTCTTTCTGCCCGGCAGAGTTCGCAACGACGCCATGTCCCAGAAAGAGCTTGACAGACGCATTATCACCACATTTCGCCACGTTACAATACAGCATTGAAATCATTACGTTTTTTATTGCCGAACCGGCAGTGTCACCCTGCCGACATATTAGGCAATTTGCAGAATGTACCGTATTTCAAACCGGTTCGTCGCACTATACATCCATTTTCCACAACCCTTTCCACAGATTGTGTGGAATACTCACATCTGCCCGATATAACACGCTGTTCACCCTACCGTAACACGATTGCAACACTCTCCCTGTATATACGAACGTAGCATGCACCATATGCCCAAGGGGAAAACATGAAGACGGTTCTCATCATCGAAGACGAAAAAGACCTGGCGGAACTGGTGGCCTACAACCTGGAGAAAGAGGGGTACCGGACCGTCATCGCGCTGGACGGCAAGGAAGGGCTGGAAGCGGCCCGCCGTTCCACCCCGGACCTTATTCTGCTCGACCTGATGCTGCCGGGCATGATGGGGACCGAGCTGTGCAAGACCCTACGGAAACAGGAAAAGACCGCAACCGTACCGGTCATCATGCTCACCGCACGCGGCGAGGAGATCGACCGGGTCGTGGGGTTCGAGGTGGGGGCGGACGACTACATCGTCAAACCGTTCTCCAGCCGCGAGCTGCTCCTCCGGATCAAGGCGGTCCTGCGCCGCTCCCTTCCCGAAAAAGAGGCGGGGAGGGCCATCACCGTCGGCCCGATCGTCATCGATACCGACCGCCATCAGGTCCGCATCGCCGACGAGGAGATCGTGCTGACCACCACGGAGTTCAAGCTGCTCCTCAACCTGGCGGAGCGGATCGGCCGCGTCCAGAGCCGCGACCTCCTCCTGAAGAACGTCTGGGGCTACAACTACGTGGGGGACACCCGCACGGTGGACACCCATATCACCCGACTGCGCACCAAGCTGGGAGAGGCGGGCGAACTGATCAAGACCATCAGGGGATTCGGCTACAAACTGGAGGAAGAATGAGGGTCAACATCCGCTGGAAGCTGATGGGATCGTACCTCCTGCTGACGCTGCTTCTGGCGGGGACCATCTACGCCTACCTCTCCACCAACCTGGAACGGCAGATGATCGCCGGTATCCGCGACAACCTTACGAGCGAGCTCCGCCTGGCGAAGTTCTCCGTCGTGCAGGACAATCCGGACCTGCACAACGATGCACCTGCGCTGGCGGCCGCCATCGGCCGGAAGATCCGGGCGCGGGTCACCATCATCACCGCCGCCGGTGTGGTCGTCGGCGATTCGGAGGTGAAACCGTCCCGGCTGCCCGAGCTGGAGAACCACCTGCACCGGCCCGAGGTGCAGGATGCTCTCAAAACCGGCACCGGGAGCTCCATCCGCTACTCCACCACCCTGCAGACCCCCATGATCTACGTGGCGATGCCTTTAGCCGAACGCGGCGGCGATGCGGGGTTCCTGCGGCTCGCCCTGCCGCTTACCGCCGTAGACAAGGCACGACAGAGCCTCCACGCCGCCCTGTTCGCCGCGCTCTCCCTGGCATTCCTCGTGTCGCTCATCTTGAGCTATGCCCTCTCCAACATGACCTCCCGCACCCTGCGCACCATGACCGCGGCGGCGGCCCGCATCGGCCGCGGCGCCTTCGACAGCCGGATTCCGGTAACCACGAAGGATGAACTGGGAGAGCTGGCAACGGTCATGAACGACATGAGCGCACGGATCTCCGGGCAACTGGAACGGATTTCCGCTGAAAAGAGCCGGCTGGACACCATCCTGCGGGGGATGGGAGAAGGGCTCATGGTGGCCGACACCAGGGGGGTCGTAACCCTCACGAACCCGGCGTTCCGCACCCTCTTTGCCCTGAAGGAAGAGGTGGAAGGGCGGCCGCTCATCGAACTGACCCGGCACCCCGCCCTGCACGAGGGGTTCCGGAAGGTGGTGGGAAGCGGCAACGAGCAGCTGGAGGAGATCACCCTGCGCCTTCCCGAGGAGAAGACCATCATGACCCACTGGGTGCCGCTCCTGGACAACGGGACCGTGCAGGGGGTGGTGGCCGTCTTCCACGACATCAGCGACCACAAGCGGCTGGAAAAGATCCGGCGGGATTTCGTGGCGAACGTCTCCCACGAGCTGCGCACCCCGGTCACCATCATCAAGGGGTACGCGGAAACGCTCCTCTCCGGCGGACTCTCGGAGAACCCGGAGCGCGCCACCCGGTTCATCGAGATCATCTACAGCCATTCGGAACGGCTGGCCCATCTCATCGGCGACCTTCTGACCCTGTCGGAGATCGAATCCGGCGACCTGGGGATGGAGCGGCACCCCCTGGCACTGGACGGCATCGTCCGGCGGGTCGTCACGCTCCTGGAGCCGAAGGCGCAGCAGAAGGGGATCGCCGTCTCCTGCACCATCCCGTCCCAGCTCCCGCAGGTACTGGGAGACCGGGGCCGCCTGGAACAGGTGGTGGTCAATCTCCTGGACAACGCCATCAAGTACACCCCCGAGGGGGGCAGCGTCGGTATCTCCGTCGCGGACGAGGGGGAGATGGTACGGGTGTCGGTGACCGACTCCGGCATCGGTATCCCGGAGAAGGACCTCTCCCGTATCTTCGAACGGTTCTACCGGGTGGACGCCGCCCGCAGCCGCGACCAGGGGGGTACGGGACTCGGACTCTCCATCGTGAAGCATATCGTCCAGATCCATGGCGGCACCATCTCGGTCTCCTCCGTCCACGGCTCCGGTTCCACCTTCTCCTTTACCCTGCAGAAGACCCGGGGATAACCACACCGCCGGAGACGACGAACTTCACCGCATCCTCCACCGACATGCCGCAGTCCATCACCTCCGACTCCCGGAAGAAGAGGGCGAACCCCGAGGTGGGGTTGGGCATGGTCGGCACATAGACCACCACCAGCCGCTCCCCATCCCGGACGGTCTCTCCCGTCACGAAACCGATCGCCCGAACCCCCGGCCGCGGCCACTCCACGCACACCGCCCGGCGGTAGGTGGTCTTGCCGTCCTGAAACACCTGGATCAGCTGCTTGCTGGAGCTGTAGATCGACTTCACGAGCGGGATGCGGGACACGAACGCGTCCCACCACTTGAGCAACCGGTCGCCGAAGACGTTGGTGGCCAGGAACCCCGCCAGGTAGATCACGATCGCGCCGGTGATCATGCCGAGGCCGGGGATGTACCCCTCGTGCTGCGTTAGCAGCCGGTAGATCGCCGCCAGGTACGGGCCGAGGATCCCGTCCGCCACGTTGAACAGGAACTTCAGGGCAAAGATGGTGATCCCCAGCGGCACCACCACGATGAGACCGGCAACGAACCGCCCTTTGAGATGTCGAATCAGTTGTTCCATACACCCCTCCGTCACAGAGTACGACCCCGCACAGCATAGCCATTAATCCCGCAGTGTCAACAGTTTCCACAATCCTGACCGTCGCGTAACCCGGCCGTAACAGAACGGGTCTAGAATCCGACGGGTATCGAACGAAAGGAGAGGCCATGTGGAAGGAAGAGGTCATCGACCTGAAACTCACGCGATTTTTTGAAATATCGGCCCGGGCCGTTCTGAGCCTTTTGGTGGTGACGATTCTCTGCGCCCTGCTGGCAGGGATTCTCTACACCTGCTACGACATACGCCTCATCTTCCGGGAGGAGTTCCACTCGGCGTTCAGGACGATCATGGTGGATATCCTCACCGTCATGTCGGTGGTGGAACTGCTCCGTACGGCGCTCGCCTATTTTTCCGAGGGGCGGGTGAAGGTCACCTACATCATCGATACGGTTATCGTCACGGTTCTCACGGAGGTGATGGCGTTCTGGTACCGTGAGGTGGAGTGGCAGAAGATCGGGATGGTGATCGCCCTCGTGCTGTCTCTGGCCGTCGTCCGGATCCTCGCGGTCCGGTACTCGCCCCGCCGGCTTACCGAAGGGTTCTGAAAGCATGCAAATTCACCAACTGTTCAACCTGCTGTAACACAGCTGTAACACTGACCAGGGTATAGTTACCCTGGCTTTGATAAACAATCCGAGGAGGAAATCAAGTATGTGGCATTCCATTAAAAAGGCTTTTGCAGTCGTGGCATGCGTCGCCGCCGTGGCGGCCGCCAGCCAGGCATCCGCCGAGACGCTTATCAACGGGGCCGGCAGCACCTTCGCCTACCCCATCTACTCCAAGTGGTTCGCCGCCTACCGGAAGGTCGACCCCTCGGTCAGCTTCAACTACCAGTCCATCGGGAGCGGCGGCGGGATCCAGCAGATCATGGCGCGGACCATCGACTTCGGCGCCAGCGACATGTACCTCTCCGATGCGGCCCTGAGCAAGGCACCGGCCAAGCTCATTCACATCCCGACCGTCATGGGCGCGGTGGTCCTCACCTATAACGTTCCGGGGGTCGGCACCGGCCTCAGGCTCACTCCGGACGTAATCGCCGACATCTACCTCGGCAGGATCACCCGTTGGAACGATCCCCGCATCGCCGCCAGCAACCGCGGCGTCCGCCTCCCCGCCGCGGCGATTATCGTCGCGCACCGGTCCGAGGGGAGCGGCACCACCAGCATCTTCACCTCCTATCTCTGCAGCGTGAGCCCCCAATGGAAACAGCAGGTCGGTACCGGCACCTCCGTGAGGTGGCCGATCGGTCTCGGCGGCAAGGGTAGCGAAGGGGTCGCGGGGATCATCCGCAACACTCCCTACTCCATCGGCTATGCGGAAATCGCTTACGCCATCGGGAACCACCTCCCGGTAGCGGCCGTGAAGAACAAGGCCGGCTACTTCATTACGCCGAACATCAAGACCACCACCGCTGCCGCCGCCGGCGCCGCCAAGCACATGCCGGCCGACTTCCGGCTGAACATCGTAAACCAGCCGGGCAAAAATGCCTATCCGATCGCCGGCTTCACCTGGATTCTCCTCTACCAGCACATCAACAACCACGAGAAGGGGCAGAAGATCGTCCAGTTCCTCAATTGGGCTTACCGCCACGGCGAGGGGATGGCCACCCAGCTTCTCTATGCCCCTCTGCCGCCGAACGTGACCAAGATGGTGCTGAAAACCATCAGGACCATCACGTACTGATCGGGCTGCGGCACATCATGCCCGGCGGGGGGGGTACCCCTGTCCCGCCGGGCTTTTTTCCGGGCCGATAAATATTGCAGGAGTGCTACGAATGAGTGGCGGATGGGATACGACGGAGGAATTCGTGAAGCCGGGACAGGAAGCGCATCAATGGAAAATCGAGAAGAGGGCCTCGGGAGATTTCCTCTTCAAGGGGGTGACGGTCTTCTTCGCCTTCAGCATCCTCGCCATTCTCGCCCTCGTGGCGATGGAGATGTACGTGGAGAGCCTCCCCATCATCCACAAATTCGGCTGGTGGGGCTTCGTAAAGGGAAGTGACTGGGACCCGGTGAACGGCTCCTTCGGGGCGCTCCCCTACATCTGGGGGTCGGTCTACTCGTCGATCCTGGCGCTCCTCTTTGCCACCCCCCTGTCGGTCGGGACCGCTCTCTTCATCACCGAGATCCTCCCCCACCGCGTGGGAGGGCTGGTGGCCTCCCTCGTCGAGCTCCTGGCGGCCATACCGAGCGTCATCTACGGCCTGTGGGGGATCCTCGTCATGGTCCCCTGGTTGCAGAAGACGGTCGAGCCGTTCCTCATCGATCACTTCGGGTCCCTCCCGTTCTTCCAGGGGGCTCCCTACGGGGTCGGCATGCTGGCAGCGGTCCTCATCCTGATGATCATGACCGTCCCGATCATCACCTCCATCTCCAAGGAGGTGCTGCTTGCGGTACCCCAGAGCCAGAAGGAGGCGGCCATCGCCCTGGGGGCGACCCGCTGGGAGATGATCCGGATGTCGGTCCTCCCCTACGGCAAGTCGGGTATCCTCGGTGCCGTGATTCTCGGGCTCGGCCGGGCCATCGGCGAAACAATGGCGGTCACCATGGTAATCGGCAACACCCCCCAGCTCTCCCTGTCGCTCGTCAACCCCGCCTACACCATGCCGAGCGTCATTGCGAACGAATTCGCCGAGGCGACCTCGAAGCTCCACACCGCCGCCCTCATGGAGATCGGCCTCATCCTCCTCGGGGTAACGCTCATTGTGAACATCCTGGCGAGGCTCCTCCTCTGGAGCGTCAGCCGCAACGAGAAGGGAGGAATCCGGCAATGAAGGGACTCATCTTGCGCCACCTGAAGAACCACGGGATGACCCTCCTCATGTGCCTGGCGACCCTGACGGTGCTCCTCCCCCTCGGGCTCGTCTTCGCCTACATCGTGAAGATGGGGTTCAGTTCCGTCAACGCCGACTTTTTCACGAAGATCCCGCCTCCTCCCGGCGAAGCGGGGGGGGGAATGGCCAACGGCATGGTCGGCTCGGCGCTCCTCATCTTCTGCGCGTCGGCGCTCGGGATCCCGGTCGGGGTCTTCGGCGCCGTCTACCTCTCCGAGTATGGGGGGTCGCGCATCTCGACGGTGATCCGCTTCGCCGCCGACGTCCTCTCCGGCGTCCCCTCCATCATCACCGGCCTCGTGGCGTACACCCTTCTCGTGGTGCCGATGAAGGGGTTCTCCGCCCTGGCGGGGGCGTTTGCCCTCTCCCTCATCATGATCCCCATTGTGCTCAGGACGACGGAAGAGCAGCTGAAGCTGGTTCCCAACTCCCTGCGTGAGGCGTCCCTGGCGCTCGGGGTGCCTTTGTGGCGCACCACCCTCAAGGTGACCCTCCGCAGCGCCCTCATGGGGGTGACGACCGGTGTGCTTCTCGCCATCGCCCGGATCGCCGGGGAGACCGCGCCGCTCCTCTTCACTGCGCTCGGCAACCAGTTCTGGAGCCACAAGCTCACCGAACCGATCGCAGCGATGCCGCTGCAGATCTTCAACTTCGCCATCTCCCCCTACGACGACTGGCACCGTCTCGCCTGGGCCGGCGCGCTCGTCCTCGTGGTGATGATGTTCACCCTAAGCCTCGCGGCCCGCTCCTTCGGCGCGAGGAAAAAGCACTCCTGAACCGAGGTCACAGATGAACGCAAAAGTACAGCTTGAAAACCTGAACGTCCACTTCGGCAAGGCCCACGCGGTCAAGGGGGCCTCCATGGAGTTCCCCGAGAACAGCGTCACCGCCATCATCGGCCCGTCGGGGTGCGGCAAATCGACGGTCCTCCGCTCCATCAACCGGATGCACGACCTCACCCCCGGGGCACAGGTGACCGGCAAGATCGTCCTGGACGGGCGGGACATCTACGAGAAGGGGTGCGACCCGGTGGCGATCCGGCGACGGATCGGCATGGTGTTCCAGAAACCGAACCCTTTCCCTGCCATGTCCATCTATGATAACGTGATCGCCGGGTACAAACTGAACGGCCGGGTGAAACGGGCGGAGGCGGACGAGATCGTGGAGTCGAGCCTGCGCCGGGTCGCCCTGTGGGACGAGGTGAAGGACCGGCTGAAGTCCGCGGCCACCAACCTCTCCGGCGGCCAGCAGCAGCGGCTCTGCATCGCCCGCACCGTAGCGGTGAAGCCGGAGGTGATCCTCATGGACGAACCCTGCTCGGCGCTGGACCCCATCGCCACCCTGAAGATCGAGGAGCTGATCGAGGAGCTGAAGGAGCAGTACACCGTCATCATCGTCACCCACAACATGCAGCAGGCGGCCCGCGTCTCCGACACCACCGCCTTCTTCTACCTGGGGGAACTGGTGGAATACGGCGACACGAAGAAGCTGTTCACCAACCCGGAACAGAAGCAGACCGAGGACTACATCACGGGTCGGTTCGGGTAATAGCGCAGTGAGACGTAAGACGTGAGACGCAAGATGTGTACACCTCTTGCCGTTCGCGTCTGACGTCTTGCATCTGACGTCTGACGTCTTACTTCTCACATCTAACAGAGGTTAAAAAATGGAACGTGAACATTTCAGCAAGCAGTACGACGTCGAACTGACCGACATCCGCGCCCGGCTCCTGGAGATGGGGGGAAAGGTGGAGATGATGATCGCCAGCGCCATCAAGTCGCTGGTGGAGCGGGACTCCTCCCTCGCCGACTGGACCATCAAGTTCGACCACGAGATCAACACCCTGGAGATGGAGATCGACGAAAAGTGCATGGAGGTCATCGCCCGGCGGCAGCCGGCGGGGCGCGACCTGCGGTTTTTGACCCTCGCCTTCAAGATCGTCACCGACCTGGAACGGATCGGCGACCAGTGCACGAACATCGCCAAGCGGGCCAAGGAGCTGAACGACGAGCCCCCCTTAAAGCCGTTCATCGACATGCCCCGCATGGCGGCAATCGCCGGCGGCATGGTCAAGGAGGCGCTGGACGCCTTCGTGCGCGGCGACGACCAGCTGGCGGTGAAGGTCTGCACCGACGACCAGCTCGTGGACGAGCTGAACGAGCAGATCCAGCGGGAGCTCCTCTCCTTCATGATCGAAGACCCGCACACCATCTCCCGCGCCATCAACATCAACTACATCTCCAAGTGTTTCGAGCGGATCGCCGACCACGCCACCAACGTGGCGGAGATGGTGATCTTCATGGTCAAGGGGAAGGACATCCGCCACACCATCGCCTGATCCGGCAGCATCCGCACCGCAGCATACGACAAAAGCCCGCCGAAAGCGGGCTTTTGTCGTTGCATCCCCATCGAAGGAACCGGCCGGCATGATTAGCCATTGCCAATACAGGGGCAGTATATATACTTGATCAATACGAACCATGGAGGGTTCGCCGGCAGCTGACACGGCCGAACTGCCTGCCGGTCTACCTCCTCCACCTGCACCATGGAGCAGAGGCGATGTGTCTCCGCACGCAGTTGATACTGGCCGTATGTGCCGTCGCGCTGTCCGCCTGTGGCAGCGGCGGCTCCCCCGCCGCTCCCGCCGCCCCGCCCCGCCCCGGCCTCGTTGCCGCGGGGGGCACGGGGCGTGACGGTGCGGGCGGATGCGGCGGCGCACTCGGCATCCTGTCCGAAGGAAACACGCGGGTCATGAGATCCGGCACCGCGGCGGCGACCTTCAGCTCCCCCTCCCCCTCGTCCTATGCGTTCGGCGTCACCCCCTGCACCATCACCCGCGACCAGACGGTCCAACTGGACCGTGACGCCGTCGCGGCGGGGCTGTACACCCGGTTGCAGGACGCGCACCTCTACCTGGGAAACGGCGACGGCGACACGACCAACGACCCGCCGGTGACCGGTCTGCACATCGCGGAGGGGGCAACGCTCTTTGTCCCGAAAAACACCTTCTACGACTGGCTCCCCACCTACGACTTCGGCATCTCGCTCGAAAACGACCTGGTGATCGACGGAACGCTCGCCACGGCACCGGGGGTCGCAAGCATCAACGTGACCTCCACCGCCGGCAGCGTCATCGTCGGACCCACCGGGTCCGTCACGACGAACGGTGCGGACGGCGGGTGGATCGCCTTCTATCCGCAACGGGATTTTTTCAACGCCGGCCGTCTCGACGCCAGCGGAGCGGACAGACCGGCAGGCAGGGGGTGCAGCAGCGGCGGGATCTACGTCACGGCCTACGGAGGAGGGGTATTTTCGTCGGGAATGCTTCTGGCCAGCGGCGGCAGCGGCATGAGCGGCGGCAACGCCAACGGGGTGGTTCTGTACGGCGGTGCCGCCGCCGATCCGCATAACTGGCCCGCCCACAGCGTGGACGAGCTGGACCCGGCAACCGGCGGCACCGTCGTGCTCTCCGGCACCGTCCGGTGCCGGGGCGGCAGCGGCAGCGCAGGCACCGGCGGAGGATACGGCATCCTGGACATCTACGGATTCGGCGGCAGCGTACTGCTCGACGGGGAGATCGACCTGGACGGCGGAGACGGCACGGGGGCGACGGGCGGCAGCCCCACGGGGGTCGCCATCTACGCGTACGGACCGCCGGGACAGGCCGCCCCGCCAGGGAGCGCCCCGAACGTCGTCAGGATCTCCGGCCATATTAACCTGTCGGGGGGGGACGGCGCCACCGGCGGCAATGCAGGGTACTTCTGGGTCGAAACCCACGCGAACGACAACGGTGCCGCTCCGGACATCGAGCTGCTCGGCTTCAGCTCCCTCGTCCTGGACGGTGGGGAGGGGACGGTTGCCGGCGGCAACGGCGGTTACCCGAACATCGGCGCATCCGTCATACTGACGACCATCGCCCCCCTGGATGTCGCCGGCAACCGGTATCTCCCCGCCGGCGCCGTCACCAACGAAGCGGACATCCGGGCACGGGGAGGAAACGCGACCGCCTCCGGAGGGACCGGCGGGGCGGGCGGGCGGGTACAGATGGACTGCGCCGGACTGGGCTCACAGGAGCTCGACGCGGGGAGCCTGGTGACGAACACCGGCGCCATCGACATCTCGGGCGGGGGGGGGACCCACGGGGGTAGTGCCCGATCCCGCGGCACGGCCTCCGTCTACCCGCCGGCCGTTCTGATGTCCGGGTGGCTGGTGACCAACTCGGGCACCATCACGGCGCGCGGGGGGGACGGCGTCACCAGCGGGGGGAACGGCGGCGACATCACCCTCCTGTCGCTCAGCGGCACCGGCAGCCCCACCGCCAATACCGGGCAGCTCGCCGTCGACGGTGGTAAAGGGGCAACCGCCGGGGTCAGCGGATCGATCAGCATCGCCCCCTGACCCCGCTTCCCGCAGGCGTCACCGGCAGGCGTCGCCGATGACCGCCACCGGATGTTTTGCCGGATCGAGCCAGGAAAGTAGCAGGTCCACATCCTTCTGCGCGGCGGCGACGCAACCCGCCGTGGGAACGCCGGGGGCACGCCAGATATGGAAGAAGATGGCGCTCCCCGCGCCGGGAACCGTCTTCTTCGTGTTGTACTCGATGACGACGCCGTTGAGATACAGGTAGTCGTTGCGTCGCATCACCTCGTAGGAGTAACCCGCGGCGGCCTTCCTGTCGACCAGCCGGTTGTACTGGGGTGAGCGGGGATCGTCAATCCAGACCATATCCGGGGTGAGCAGAATGTACGGCACTCTGGCCTTCATCGGGTAGTAGCCGAATCCCCGCTCCAGGGGGAAGACGCCGGACGGGGTGCGGCCGTCCCCCTCCCGCTTTTCGCCCACCGGTGCCAGGCCGTTTCTCCCGATGACGGCGGGCATCGGCGCCCCCTGGAGCTGCCAACCGTCGTCGTCACGCTCGTAGAGACTTATCGTCGCGCCAGACGGCGTACTCCCGTCCCGCTCCACCACCACCGCCTGCCTGCTTTCGTCGGGGAACGGCACGCTGCACCCCTTCAGCGCCATCCACGGCCGGTGCTGGCACCCCGCCAGCAGGAATACCGCCAGCACCAGCACTCCACTTTTTATTCTCATGATAGTACCTCCTCCGTAATCGTACTCCATTCTTTTCCCGCCGTCAGCCGCGCCACCAGCATGGCCGCCACGTTGTCGCCGGTGGCGTTCACGAGGGTCGCCAGCGGATCGATGATCACGCTCACCGCCGCCAGGAGCGGCAGGGTCTCCGCCGGAAACCCGAACACCGACAGGATCAAGAGCTCTCCGATCATCCCGCCGCTGGGGATCGCCCCCACCACCACCCCGACGAGGATGGCGACCCCGGCCGCCATCAGGAGCCGGCCCGGCGTCAGTGACTGGTGGAACAGACTCATGGCGAACAGCACCTTCAGCACCCCGCCGATCACCGAGCCGTCCTTGTGCAGTGCCGCCCCCACCGGGATCACCACATCGCACACATCCGCCGGCACCCCCATCCGTGGCGCCTCCTCCAGGTTCACCGGCATGGTGGCCATGCTGGAGCAGGTCCCGAGCGCCGTCAAGGACGGTCCCAACATCCGTGACCAGAACCGCCCGACGGCCTGTCGCCCCCCGGCGAGGAGTGCATACAGCGAAAAGCCGCCGGCGAAATAAAGCGCGGTGAACAGGTAGTAGACGACGAAGACCCGCAGGTAGGCCGCGGCCAGCGCCGCCCCCGTATCCACGACGGTGGCGGCGAACCAGGCGAGAAGCCCCACCGGAGCAACGTACATGACGTAGTCCACGCACCGGATGAAGACCCGGGCGCCGCTGGAGAGAAACCGGCGAAACGGCGCGGCCGCCTCCCCGCATGAACGGGTCGCGAGTCCCACCCCCACGGAAAAGAGGATGAGCGGCAGCATGGACCTGCGCGAGATCAGCTCCGGGAAATCGGCGGCGGTGAACGCCCTTACCAGCTCGGTCAAAAGCGACGGCATCTCCTGCACCGGACGGCCGGTGAGGACGATCCCCGCGCCCGGGGTCGGCGCTACCAGCAGCATGAAGAGGAGCGAGGAAACGGCGGCAACGACGCTCGTCCCCAGGAAGACGATCCCCATGGCCCGGGATATCCCGGATAGCCGCCGGCTGTCTGCGCTTCCGGCGATGGCGGAGGAGACGGTGAAGAAGACGAGCGGCACGATGATCATGAAGATGAGGTTGAGAAACAGCTCCCCCAGCGGCCGGATCGCCCGCGCCGCTGCGGGTTCCAGCATCCCCAGCAGCACCCCTCCCGCGATGGAGAGGAGCAGGAGCAGGGAAAAGCCGTAGGTTTTCAGAAGCTTCATGGGCACCTCGTGCCGGTCGTCTATCGGCGCAGCATAGTGTCGGCAACATACCACACGAAGCGATATGAATGAAAGCCGATTACCTGCAGCCGCTTTACGTTTTTTTGGATCGGGATATCATTGCTGCGGGAGGGAGAACGGAAAGCAGACATCCCGGCATACCGCGACCGACGAGGCGGCCTACTGGTCCGGTGCCGCATTGCTGGCTGCTGGAGCGGCTCGCAGGTCCTGTCGTTGCACCCCGTGCGGATGATCGCCCCTCCCGACAGGCTATCAGACTCGCAGGATGCACAGGCGCAGGCAAAGATGAAATCTCTTCTGTCAACCGATCCGAATCCTCGACGTTGTATCAGGCACAGACGCCAACTGCGTGGTATGATCTGAACGCGCATCGTATGACGGCATGAACGGCAGGGACTATCAAAACCCGGAGATTCGGCATGTGCGGTGATCCGTCACCGCACCACATCAGCCCATCAGACTAGGAGAGATCATGAAAAAGCTCGTCGTAGCAGCAGTGGTGGCAGCCCTCTTCCAGACGGCATCCATGGCGCATGCATCAAACGTGTCCTTCAGCATCAACGTCGGCGGCCCCCCCATCGTCGTCGCCCAGCCCCCCGAATTTCTCTATCCTTCCAACCTCGGCTTCGGCGTGGCGGTAGGGGTCCCCTACGACATGTTCTACCTGAACGGGATTTACTTCATCTACCGGGGCGGCGGCTGGTACCGTACCGACAGCTACGGGGGACACTGGGTACGGATACGGCACCGCGATCTCCCCTACGCGATCCGCCGGCACCGGATCAACCAGATCCACAAGTTCCGCGAGCGGGAGTACCGTGTCTACTCACACGACCGGGACCACTACCGTGGCAGATTCTTCCGCCCCGGCATGGAGGAACGGCGCGACATGCGGCAGGAACGGCGCGAGGACCGACGGGATATGCGACGGGACCGCCGTGAGGACCGGCGGGATAACAGATCCGATCGGTAGCGATCCGCACTCCACGCCATGGATAGTCAGATGGGAAAAAGCCCGCGCAATGCGGGCTTTTTCCGTAATCGCCACTCGATGCATACCCCCGAAGCCTCGCCGGACGTTTCCGGGGAACCGTATTCCGGTAACGCCCCCTTTCGCAGGCGCGCGTTCGGGCGTCATTTTAAAATCCGCACAAACCACTTGCAAAAAACAAAAAGTAGTTATATTTTTCTGTAAACAAACCATTTAACCTTCAGCGGCAGCGGTTGCGACACGGTCCGCATCGGACACAACCGCTCCGGCACACGTCAACAGGCAAATCCGGTCCACACCATGACGATGATCACGAAAAACATGCGGGGGAAACTGTTGCTGCTGATCGCAGTGACGTCGCTCCTCGTCTGCGCCATCGTTCTCAGGACGGGGCATATCGCCGTGAAACGCCATACCGCTTCCAAGCGGCCGGGCATCGTCAAGCACTCCACCAAATCGCTCGATGAGACTAATGCCGGCCAGGACCTCCACGCGGTCCCCGTCCGGTCGGTGATCATTGCACATCAAACATCCTTTCACATTTGCGTACCCAACGATTCCTCGACACACGATGCCCTGGCGATCACCCGCCTCCCCGCCCGGGCTCCCCCCCTCTCATAAGCCGCCCCATCGAAACCTTAACCGAACCGAACTGACCGATCCCCGCTAGCCGCACCTCGCCGGCAGCCGAGCGGTCCCCGACCGCCCGTCCCCCCGGCACCGCAGGGAGAGCTGACCGCCGCAACGACGCGGGATGAGGGCATTACCTCGTCCGCACGGCTCAGGCGTTCCGACGCCCCCCGGGCAGCGTGCGGCCTGACGGCGTACGAACTACACAGTACCACCGGAGGCACGTGATGAACGCATCTAAAAGCACGATCTACAGCGTACGAAATGTCGACAAGGCGCTGGAGCTGCTGGAGCTCCTCGCGGACCATACCGAAGGATTGAGCCTGACGCAGCTCGTGACCTGCATCGACCTCTCCAAGAACCGGACGTTCCGGGTGGTAACAACCCTGTGCGAACGAGGGCTGGTGGAACATGACAAGGCGACCGGCACCTACCGCCTCGGGATCTGTTCCGTCACCCTTGCCCACAAGTTTCTCCGGAGCGCGAACCTCGTCACCCACGCACACCCCATCATGGAGGAAATCGCCCGGAAACACGGCGAAGCGGTCTACATGTCCGTCATCAGGGACGACAAGGTGGTGTTCGTCGACATGGTCGACTGCAACCAGCATGTCAAGGCGGCACCGCTGGTCGGCAAGAGCTTCCCCTTCAGCACCAACGCGTCGGGCAAGGTACTCAAGGCGCTCGACTCCCGGGACAACCTGGAGAAGATGCTGAAGAAGCGCGGCAGACGGGGGGCGGCGGCGCCCGACTTCGACCGGCTTGAATCCGAGCTGGACGAGATCCGCACCAGGGGTGTTGCGATGGACACGGACGCGCTGGGAATCGGCATCAGCAGCGTCGCCGTAGCCATAAAGGATTACGCGGGGATGGTGGTGGGCGCGCTCACCCTGCTCGGCCCCTCGTTCCGGATGCTGCAGAACCGGCTCGAGCAGGAGATCGTCCCCTCCCTGTGCGAGTATGCCGACATGCTGTCCATGAAATTCGGTTACGCAAAGGCTTCCTGCTAACGGAACTGTTCGGAAAGGGGGTGATCGTCGGCCGCTACCGGGTCGCACCAACGAAAGGCACGCATCGACACGTAGTTGCAGTCAACCATCACGACGGAAAAAGGAGAATACGGATGAACGAAATGAAAATGGGAAATCCTGCCGTAGTGGGTCTCGCCGGTTTCGGTCTCACCACCATACTGCTGCAGCTGCACAACCTCGGCATCTGCGGCATCGCCCCCGTCATCTGGCTCGGCCTCTGCTTCGGCGGGACCGCCCAGCTCGTCGCCGGCTTCATGGAATTCAGGACCGGCAACAACTTCGGCTTCTGCGCCTTCACCGGGTACGGGGTGTTCTGGATCTCCCTCTGCCTGATGCTCATCTTCGGCACCAACACGGACCTGGACAAGAGCTACCCGCTCATGAAATTCTCCGGCACCGACCTCGGCTTCTACCTGGTGATGTGGACCATCTTCACCGTCATCCTCTTCCTCATCTCCATGAAGCACCACACCGCCCTGGCGCTCACCTTCCTGACGCTCGTGCTCGGGTTCATCGGCCTCGACGTGAAGGAGCTGGCCGGCATCGCCGCCGCCGGGACCGCCGCCGCCTACGTCCTTTTGGTCTGCGGTTCCCTCGCCCTCTACCTGATGGCGGTTAACGTCGCCGCCGAATCGGGGATCAGGCTGCCGGTGGGGGCTCCCTGGATCAAGTAGGACCGGAACAACTCCGCATCGCGCGGTCGATACGGAAACGGCCCGCAACTGGGAAGGTTGCGGGCCGTTTCCGTTCCTCGCCTTCCGCACGTCGTCACGCGGGGTCGTTGCGGCCGAACCAGAACGTGCTGATCGCCACGAACGCCAGGCTGCCGACGAGCACATGCAACGGATAGGCCCAGAGACTCCGGGGCGGGATGATTGTCGGCAAGAGCGCGATGGCCACCGCCGGGGGAAAGGTGAGACGCATGAACCGGTACAGGAGGAACACGGAGGTAGTCGACAGACAGGCGGCGAACCACACCGGCAGATGCAGGCCGTTGGTGATCAACTGGAGCCAGAGCACCCCGGAGAAGGCGGCGAACACCAGGAGCGCCACGATTTCCAGCGCGCGTCGCCGCAGGCCGCCCTCGGGCCTGGCCAGCTCCACGAAGGCCACGAAGAGCGGGGGGGCGGCCATGAAGAGGAGATGGAACTGATACGCCATGGCCGACACTGCCAGCACCCCCGCCAGCAGCGCCCCCCCGTGCTTCACCGCCGCCACGGCCGCACCGTCCCCGGAAAGGTTCACGGGACGCTCTTCGGCCAGCTCCCGGCCGTAACCGGCCAGACCGGACCGGAACATGACCTGCCGCCCGGAGGCGATCACGCCGGTCATCAGGCAGACGGCGCAGGGGTACTCCCAGCTGTCGGAACGGGTAATGACCGGCAGGATGGCGGCGGAGATGGCCGGCAGGATGGCGGACCGCATCAGCTTCAGCTGCGCCATGACCAGGGTGAAGGCCGCGACGATGAGGAGGACGGGGGAAACGTGGCCGTAACGGACCAGCAGCGTCCCCGTCAGGGCCGCCAGGGTGGGGGAGAGCCAGAGGCTCAGGAAGGTGCAGCGCCAGGGCGGGGTCTCCATGACCCAGGCGCCGAGGACGAGTGCCGCCAGCTCCGGAAAGATGAACTCCTTCTGGCGCATGCGGGTGGCGACCGCGAACATCGCCACGATCAGCAGCACCGCCAGCACCTCCCTCACGCGGCCCATATCCGCCGGTCTTCGCATCACGCCCCCCACTCATGGTCTCATGCGGTCGCGGGAGCATGCAGCCCCAGGGGTCAGCCTCAGGGCATCCGGGCGCTCCCGCAGCGGCCGCTCGTCCTGCGTAGCCGAGAACGACGCCGACGAGGTGACCAGCACCTCGCACCGTTACGCCCTGCACGGCACATTCCGTTCTTCCCGAAGGTGACGGCGGAAGCTGTGCAGCCCGTATTGACAGCCGGCCGGCTGCTGGAGAGAATATACTGAACGTCCGGTCCCTTTCAATAAAAACCGCACCGTCTCCGCACACACCCCATACCCGCCGGACGGCGGCGGTCATCTGCTGGGTGCTGCCGGTCCCCCGACAGGCCCGCGTGGGCAACCGCCGAAACCTTTGTCCTCCGCCGATCCGTGTGGTATGCTGTCACACGTCGGCCGGCGACGCGCCATACGTCCCGGTCGGCGGCTGACGACTACGCCCCCCCCCGGGGACCGCGCGCGAGGCTGCCATGAACCACGCCTTTCATTCCATCTACTCCCACGGCTTCATCCGTGCCGCCGTCGGCATCCCCTTCGTAAGAGTGGCGGACCCCGCCTACAACGTGGAGCGGACCATCGGGCTCGCCCGGCGGGCGTCGGACCAGAAGGCCGCCCTGGCGCTCTTTCCGGAACTGGGACTCTCCGCCTATTCCAACGAAGACCTGTTCCACCAGGAGGCGCTCCTGGACGCGACGCTGGCGGCGCTCCAGCGTCTTCTGACGGAGAGCGGGGAGCTCTCCCCCGTGCTGGTGGTGGGGGCGCCCTTGCGGTTCGAGGGGCGGCTCTTCAACTGCGGGGTGGTGATCTACAAGGGGAAGATCCTGGGGATCGCCCCCAAGTCCTACCTCCCCAACTACCGCGAATTTTACGAAAAGCGCCAGTTCACCCCCGCCCGCGCCGCCGTCGGCCGGGAGGTGACGCTCTTGGGGCAGACGGTCCCCTTCGGCAACGACCTCGTCTTCCAGGCGACCAACCTGCCGGACTTCGCCCTCCACGCCGAGATCTGCGAGGACGTCTGGGTGCCGGTCCCCCCCAGCACCTACGCGGCCCTGGCGGGGGCCACACTGCTCGTCAACCTCTCCGCCAGCAACATCACCGTGGGGAAGGCCGAGTACCGCAAGGACCTGTGCGCCTCTCACTCGGGGAAGTGCATCGCCGCCTATCTCTACTCCGCCGCCGGACCGGGGGAGTCCACCACCGACCTCGCCTGGGACGGTCACGCCCTCATCTACGAGAACAACGATTTTCTCGCCGAATCGGAACGGTTCGCGGCGGAGGAGCAGCTCGTCGTCTCGGACATCGACCTGGAGCGGCTCGCCCAGGACCGGATGCGCACCACGAGCTTCAGCGACGCCATCACCGACCACCTGGACCGGGTCCGGGCGATCCGCAGGGTCCCGTTCGCGTTCCAGGTGCCGCAGGGGGACGTGCCGCTCGTGCGCCAGCTGGAGCGGTTCCCCTTCGTCCCCACCGACCCGGCGGTGCTGGACGAGCGCTGCTTCGAGGCGTACAACATCCAGGTGCACGGCCTCATGAAGCGGCTTACAAGCTCCGGAACGCAGCGGATCGTCATCGGCGTATCCGGCGGGCTCGACTCCACCCACGCCCTCATCGTCGCCGCCCGGACCATGGACCGGCTGAATCTCCCGCGAAAGAACATCCTCGCCTACACCATGCCGGCGTTCGCCACCAGCGATACGACACTCAGAAACGCCCATGCGCTCATGCAGGCACTGGAGGTCACCGCCACCGAGCTGGACATCAAGCCGTCCTGCCTGCAGATGATGCGGGACATCGGCCACCCGTTCACAAGCGGCGAACCGCTGTACGACATCACCTTCGAAAACGTCCAGGCGGGGGAGCGCACCTCCCATCTCTTCCGGCTCGCCAACCACCACCACGCCCTGGTGCTCGGCACCGGGGACCTGAGCGAGCTGGCGCTGGGGTGGGCGACCTACGGCGTCGGCGACCACATGTCCCACTACAACGTGAACGCCTCCGTCCCCAAGACCATGATCCAGCACCTGATCCGCTGGGTCATCGAAACCGCCCAGTTCAGCGCCGAGACGGGCGAGATCCTCCAGTCCATCGTGGAGACGGAGATCTCCCCCGAGCTCGTCCCCTGCATCGACGGCGACACGAGCAAGCCGGCCCAGAGCACGGAGGAGAAGATCGGCCCCTACGAGCTGCAGGACTTCAACCTCTACTACACGAGCCGGTTCGGCTTTAGCCCCAGCAAGATCGCCTTCCTCGCCCTGGCCGCCTGGGGGGACCGGAAGAAGGGGAACTGGCCCCAGTCCGTGCCGATGGACAGGCGGAACGAATACGACCTCCCCGCCATCCGGAAATGGTTGGAGCTCTTCCTCTTCCGGTTCTTCAAGCTCAGCCAGTTCAAGCGGACCTGCGTCCCCAACTCCCCCAAGGTCGGCTCCGGCGGCTCCCTCTCCCCCCGCGGCGACTGGCGCGCCCCCAGCGACTCGGAGGCGGTCGTCTGGCTGGAGGAGCTGAAGCGCAACGTGCCGGAGCGGTAAGGCACACATCAGAACGACAAAAGCCCGCATCATGCGGGCTTCATAGTGAGATCGGGATTGCGTTCTGGGGCGGAACTATTTCATGCTTGGCGAGTTGCTCACTCCAGTCACAGTGCCAGTACATTTGTACCCCTTATAAAACGGGAATAACAATATTTCCCATCCTAGATCAGAATCGACTTTTGTCAGATTGGTCATCAAATGCATTTCAAGTGAATATTCCTTGAGATTCTCCATACACCCATCCTGAGTATACGCACTTACGACCACCTGAGAGGGCTTTCCATCAGATCCATTCAGCACAAATCGGGGGCCACAACCTGTTGCTACGGTTACAAAACTCGCCAGCACTAAAACCATTATGCATCTTGATTTCGTCATCATTACAACCTCCTTGAATTTTGTTTCACAATGGTAGGCAAATTCAAATTCCAAGTGCACCACTTGTGTTTCATCTGGGACCGATACGCAGGTTGGCCGTGGCGAGAAAGACCTCGCGCAGGAACCAGAGCAGTCCGATCACCAGGAGGAGCATCGCCATGATGAACAGCAGGGCGACCGGGATGGTGATGTCGAAGCTGACGAACGAGCCCGAAAAGAGTACGGCAATGACCGTGCAGATCAAAAGTGCCGTCATCGTGCAGCAGGTGATGGCCAGGTTTATGAACTTGGCCCGGCGCGAAAGGATGCCGAGATGTTCCGTAATGCCGGGCACGTCTTCCGGCGCGGCCTGCTCCAGTCGCACCTCGAGGTGCCTGGCCCTGTCGATGACCCGCCCCAGGCGATTCGTCATCACCCCCAGCAGGCCGCCGATACCGGTAAGCAGGAACACGGGAGCAACCGCCAGGTGTACGGCATTCGCGATATCGCTGATATCGTATAATTCGCGCATCATACCCTCTCCGTCATGCGTCAGATTGTAACAGCTCGAAATAGACCGAACCAGCGTTATCCGGGACCGGTCCAAATTCTGGTCGCGTCATCTGTGCGACCCTCCATGGGCTAACATGCGGCTGGCCGATGGCTGATGTGTGCCGCCGGGTCGGGGATCACAGGATATTCACCGCCCGTGCGGCGAGAAGGGCGATCACCAGCAGGGAGATGATCGACTGCAGCATCATCAGGACCTTGGCCCAGCGCGACAGCACCGGGATGTCCGTCGGGGAGAACGCCGTAGAGGTATTGAAGGCGAGGAACAGGTAATCCACGAAATTGGGGGACCAGTTCTTGAACCCCGCAGCCTGTCGCTGGTCCGCAGACATTGTCATCTGGGGAAAGAGGAACGCGCCGCTCACGTATCCCCCCTGCCGGGCCCGTATATGCGGTCCACCGGCGTCGAGACGCCAGTACCACGAGGCGAACACCAGGATATTGGCCACCCACAGCAGGGCGGCGGATTGCAGGAGCTCCTTCGGCTGTTCCAGATGCAGCGGCAGGGCTCGTATGAGCAGCGCCACCGAGATGACCATCGATGTCGTCACGATGCCGTTCAGGACATATCCCAGGATCTGGTTCGCATCATGGGCCCCCTTGTAATGGCTCACGGCAAGCGGCACGCCAAGCACCGAGATCACCGCCAGCAACGACCACCGCGAGCCGCTGAGGATCAGCGAAGGGGGCAATGCCGCGTTCAGACCGCCGAGCGCCAGCAATGCGAAGAGCGCCGGCCAGCGGGACCCGGCGGCTTTCGTGGCCCCCATCCATTTTTCGATCATTCTTTTCATGCTGATACCGGCTTTCTATTTCTTCACGTAGCGGCGTTCACCGGAAACCGGGTCATAGTGAACTTCCATAGTGTGCCCTGTTACGGGATCCTCGAATTTTTCGCCGGTTGATTGCCATTGCCGGTCATGATTATGCTCATGACGCCGGTAACGCCAACGTTCGAAGAGAACCGCAACTACCAGGATTACTCCCCAGATCAGAAACGGCTGGAAACCGCATGTATCTCGAACCCAAAAGACTATACCAGCAACTATGAGTCCCAACCCAAAAATCAGCAGCGATATCCTCAACATACATTCAGCCCTGTTTTTCCAGCACGACAGCAGTACCGTAAGCGACAATCTCGCTCATTGTCTGTCCGATTTCCGACGAATCAAAACGCATCATTACGATGGCATTTGCATGCATCAAAGCGGCATTCTTCACCATGCGATCAATGGCATGCCGTCGCGCCTCTTCGAGCAGCTGCGTGTACTCGGTAATTTCGCCACCGAATATCGAGCGCAACCCCGCCAGGATATTGCCAGCCAAGCCCCGACTGCGAACGACAACGCCAAAAACCTGTCCTTTTACTTCGACAACACGATAACCCGTAACATTTTCCGTTGTAGTTACGATCATTTCATCCTCCACTGTCATTTTACGTTATCAGATAATTCTCTGGTTCGACGGGGCCGAGGCGCACCAGCGCGTCAGCGCCTGCGTGCCGCCGAGTGGTTGGCTGCTTACGCAGTTAATTGCCTAAAAGCTTTTGTGTAATTTGTTGCAGCGGTATTCCAGTCTGTTTTTCTATTCCTTGGGTAGCTATTTGTATAATTATGATCAAGATTTCGTACCCCTCCTTAAACTCTTTAGTTAATGCCCACAATGGAATTAAAAGACCCATCAGTTTACGGCAATCGACTGTTGTTCTGTGAATTTCTTTTTCTATATCAAATATGTTATCCAGTATTTTTGTTCTGGTTTTTTCATCTATATCTAGTGACTCAGAAATAAGTTTTCTCAATTTTAGGGGGGGGGGCACTGGGGTCAAGCCTGCAAAACTGTGGGGGCACTGGGGTCAAGCCTGCAAAACTGCAATATCGTTTCCTAACTCGCTAATTTTACGTGCCAGTCCTTCGTCACCCGCCGCCCTTCCCGCGACCCTTCTCGCTGCAGAGCTGAG
>JAJYBI010000014.1 GCA_021779095.1 Deltaproteobacteria bacterium | reverse complement strand
ACAGATGGAGTACGCCCGCGCCCTGCGGGTGTTGAAGACCGGGTGGACGCCGGGCGGGGTGGCAGACTACTACCGCGGGAACCAGCAGAGGTTCGTGTTCGAGAAGACCCCGCTGGAGATGCTGGAAGTCACCCACATGCACCTGTTCAGCATGCCGGTGGTCTTCTCCATCCTGGGCTTCATGTCCCAAGAGCAGGGGGTGCCCATCTCTGAGGTGGCCGAGTCAGGTAGGTGCCGCTTTGCTGCCTGGGACCTGGGGGAGGAGGGTCAGGTGGGGGGCGTCTTTCCCGTCGCCGGTTTTTTCGTGCTGCCGGCGGACCCGGACCATCTCCTGAACCGGCTGGCGGTACTCGGCCTGTCCGACGAGGCGGAGGATTACGACCTCCAGGCGATGGTGATCTCCCGCAAGGGGGAGGAGTCGGTGGCCCGTCCGGTTTCATCCGTGGGGTTCGAGGTGGTGAACGCCTATACGGGGAAGGAGGCGGTCGCGCTGGCGACGATCGGCCGTCCGTACATGATGTTCAGCGCCCTCATGCTTTCCGACATGTGCGCATTCGAACTGATGGACCGCCTAAAGCTCTACCCGCAGACGCGGAACACCCCGTTCTTCGTGATGATCAAGAACTCCATGAAGGAGGGTGAGCGGCAGTCCATCAGCCGCCAGATAAGCAACCTGGTGAGGAAAAAGGGGATTACGGTCGACGAGTTCGTGTCGTATCTGCGCAGAAAATCCTGACCGCGAGGCGGCTCAGTTGAGCCCCTTGCGGATCTGGTAAAGTTCTTCCATGTCGAGGTTGTTCAGTTCGAAGTACTCCCGCTCCAGCTCTTCCACGTAGAAACGGTCCAGTCCCGAGTTTTCCAGGAAATCCTCGCGCAGTGCGGTATCCCTGCTGCTGATGATGAGGGGCAGCAGGTTGTGCAGGTAGATCGCCTCTTTCTTGATGGTGAGCACCGTCTCGTGGAACAGGTTGTCGGGGATCGGCTCGCCGATGATCTTCTTGTTCAGCAGCTCGTCGGAGACCTCGGCCTTGAGCGCCTCCTGGTCCGCCTTGGTGGCGTACTTGGAGTAGAAGTTCCTGATCCTCTCCCGTACGTGTTCGAGGATCGTATGGTAGAGCCGCTCCTCCCGGTCGATGTTGCGCAGGATCAGGATCAGCTCCGGGATGGTGCTCTGATTCTGCTCGATCCGCTTCAGCCCCTGGATGAGGGAGCTCACCTTCTTGCGACCGTAGCTCCCCAGGTACTTGTTGTCCAGTATCCCCGAGATGAACAGCTCCTCGAACAGGTTCGCCTGCAGCGCGTCGAACTCCGCCTTGTTCCCCAGGATGCTGCGCAGCATCTCCTCGGTGATCCGTACGTTCTCCATGAACGCCAGCTGGCTGATGATGGACGAGGTGGTGTCGTAGCGGTCGAAGTAGGTGATGATGTAGGAGAACCCTTCCAGCAGTTCGATATCCGCCCCGTCGCGGATCTTCTCGTCGCACGCCTTGCTGGCGTCCAGCAGGATCTCCTCGAAGGTGTGGTCCCGGTTCTCCACCGCCCGTTTCTTGGCGAACAGCAGCTTCAGCATGTCGTCGCGGTCGATGGTGCTTTCGATCTGCCGTTCGCTCAGGAACAGCCCTTCCAGGATCTGCCGCGTTTCGGATATGTATTCGTGCTCCTCGAGATCCACCATCTTCTTGTCCTTTTTCAACATCTCATCGAGGGTGTAGAACAGTGCGCCGGGTATCTTGTTCCGGACCGACAGGGTCTTGAGCCGTGTCAGCCGGGCGTTCTCCATCTTGTTGATCTCCCCTTTGCGGTTGCAGGCGATGAGAATGTTCTTGTACTCGTCCACGATCCGCTTGTTGTCGCGGTGCTTGTACATGACGTCGATCCGGATCCGCTCCTGCTGGTACCGGTCGATATCGTGCCTGCGGGCGAGCGCCGACAGCTGGGAGAAGTCCTCGTCGGCGATCTTCTTGCTGGAGAAGTAGTACGACTTGAACAGCTCGCTGTATTCGAGATGGCGCCGGTTCACCAGCTTGAACAGGAACAGCTGGGCGCGCTCGTCGTCCAGATGCTGGAACAGCTCGTCGATGAGCTCGCTCTCCCGTTCCATCCCCACCGCGGGAGACCGCTTGATCGTCTTGCCGATCCGCCGGACGAGTTCTTCCTGCTGGCGGGGGATCGTTCCCTGGATTGCGTCGGTCTGGATGAAGAAAAAGTAGTTGGTGATGGCGTTTCCTTCGAAAAAGATCTTTTCGAAGCTCAGGGTTCCGTCCGTCTGGCTGCTGAATCTCAGGTTCCCCGTGGCGTGATCGAGGCGGCCGCCGTACATGACGAGGCGGTTGATGACGTCTCCCTTGGCCAGGTCGGAGATCGGCTGGTCGACGCCGAACATGTACTCGCAGAACGAACCGCCGTTCCCCGCATGGCGCACCCCCGCCGGGGTGATGACGAACTCGTTCCCCGCGGAGAAGAACCGCAGCCCTTCGTCCTGCCCCGGAACGGCATTGAAGAAGTACCGCTGGTGGGCATCCTCCCCGGCCACGATGGCGTAATACTCGATATGCTGGTTGATCTGGCCGTGCAGGCAGATGTCTTTGGTCATCGGGGCCATCCGGAGTGGAATCCTTTTCATAATAGCCGAAACCGGCCGCATTTCAATCAGAATCCACCAGCGTCACGACCTGTCCGTCGTAGGCGAACGTCACCCCGGCCGGCAGCCGGTCCTCGTCCCGGTGCGCCACCTCGTGGGTCAGGTGGGTCAGGAGCGTCCGCGCCGGTTGCAGTTCCTCCACCACCCGGAGCGCCCCCTCGATATTCAGGTGGTACGGATGGGGTGAGTAGCGCAGGGCGTCGATGACCAGGAGCCTCAGCCCGCCCAGCAGGGGGACCGCCTCGGGCGGGACGCCGCTGCAGTCGGAGAGGTACGCCATGTCGCCGAACCGGTAGCCGGTGCTGGTGATGGCACCGTGCAGAAGCGGGATCGGCGCCACCGGAAGGCCGAACAGCTCGAACGGTTCCGTCACTTCATGTGACTCCAGGAGCGGCGCGTAGCCGCCGACCTCCCGTCCCCTGAAGATATATGCAAACCGGTCGGTGACGACCTCCAGGGTTTCCGGGCTGCCGTAGCACGGGATGACCTCTTTGTGGTGGAAGTGGAACCCCCGCAGATCGTCGATGCCGTTCACATGGTCCGCGTGGTGATGGGTCAAAAGGACGGCGTCGATGCGGGGGATCCGTGCCCGCAGCGCCTGGTGCCGCAGGTCGGTGGAGGTATCCACCAGCAGGTTGAAACCGTTGTGTTCGACGAGGATGGAGGCGCGGGTCCGCTTGTCCTTGGGGTCGTCCGAGGAGCAGACCGCACAGTGGCAGCCGACCATGGGGATGCCGGTGGAGGTGCCGCTGCCGAGGATGGTGATATTCATGGACAGCCCTTTGATCCGACCCGGTCGAGGAAGGCGCGCACCATGGGGGTGAAGGTCTCGTGCTCCAGCAGGAAGGCGTCGTGGCCGTAGGACGACGGGATCAGGTGGTATTCCACCTCCTTTCCCATCTTTCGCAGCACCTCCACCATCTCTTCCGTCTGGTAGGGGGGGTAGAGCCAGTCGGAGGTGAAGGCGAAGAACTGGAGCGGGGACGAAACGGGTGCGAACGCCTCTTCCAGCGACTCGCATCCCCAGGCGACGTCGTACAGGTCGAGCGCCTTGGCCAGGTAGAGGAAGGAGTTGGTGTCGAACCGGTCCACGAAGTTGGCCCCGTTGTACGTCAGGTACCGCTCCACCTCGAACTGGCCGAAGAAGTCGAACTGGCCGTCTTTGGCCGAGAACCGCCGGCCGAACTTGGCGGTCATGGATTCGTCGGAGAGAAAGCAGATGTGCCCGATCCCCCGGGCCAGCGCCAGGCCGTTCTTCGGGTTCTTCCGGTATTCCCCCTTCTTCCAGTCGGGATCGTTGTAGATCGCCCAGCGGGCCACGGCGTTCAGGCTGATCGCCTGGGCGGACGGCGCCGGGGTGGTGGCGAGCGCCACCGCCGACCGGATCCGGTCCGGGAACTGGGTGGCCCACTCCAGCGCCTGCATCCCCCCCATGCTCCCCCCGAGCACGGTCAGGAGCCGGTCGATCCCCAGGTGGTCGATCAGGAGGACCTGGGCCCGCACCATGTCGCGCACGGTCACGACGGGGAAGGTGAGGTTGTACCGTTTGCCGGTTCGGGGGTTCTCGGAGGCGGGGCCGGTGGAGCCGTAACATGAGCCGATGACGTTGGCGCAGATGACGAAGTAGCGGTCCGTATCCAGGAGACAGCCGGGGCCGACGATGGCGTCCCACCACCCCGGCTTCTGGTTGTCACCCGCATACCGGCCCGCCAGGTGGGCGCTGCCGGTCCAGGCGTGCTCCACCAATACCGCGTTGGACCGGTCGGCGTTCAGCTCGCCGTAGGTCTCGAAGGCGAGGGTGATCGGGCCGAGAATCCGGCCGCTCTCCAGCCGGAGGTCGGTGTCGAAGGTGATGGATTGTTCCTGTACGATGCCGTACGCCATGGTTGTCCCGGATAAATACCTGTATCGACCGGTGTCCCGAAACGGAAAAGGCCCCGTCTCACATGGTGAGAGGGGGCCTTTTCGTTTAAGTCGTGTCAGCGCCTCTCTCATCTGCGTCCGCGGGGTCTCCCGGGACAGGATTTAGCACCTGGCGTCCGTTGCCGGACCGGTTGCTGTGGCTTCGCAGGGCCTTTCCCTCCACCACTCTCGATAAGCAGGTCTATATGTAATTGTACAGGGAAGGATAGGGGAGGGTGCCCGGTTTGTCAACGGAAATTACGACACGGAAATTACGGCGCCCGGCACTGACCGCGCATCCCGGCTTCATTGTCAACTCGGCGTCTCTGTGGTATAAACGGGGCATTTCCCGCCCGAAAAAGGACGCCCATGGACCGCACCGTCGCCGAAGCCCGCGCCGCCTTCCTGCGCACCGAACTGGAACGCCACAACCGCCTCTACTACCAGCTGGACAGCCCGGAGATCTCCGACGCGGAGTACGACCGGCTGTTCCGGGAACTGGTGCGGCTGGAGGCGCAGTACCCGGAGCTGGCGCGGCCCGACTCCCCGACCCGGCGGGTGGGGAGCGCCCCGCTGGAGAGCTTCGGCCAGGTGGAGCACCGCCTCCCCATGCTCTCCCTGGAGAACGCCTTCAACGACGGGGAGATCGCCGAGTTCGACGAGCGGGTGAAGCGGTTCCTCGGCATGGAGGGGGGAAGCGAGCTGGACTACGTCTGCGAACCGAAGATGGACGGGGTGGCGGTGGAGCTCGTGTACGAGAACGGCCTCTTCACCGGCGGCTCCACCCGGGGTGACGGCGTCACCGGGGAGGATATCACCGCCAACCTGCGCACCATCCGCGCCATCCCGCTGCATCTCGCCGTCGCGCCCCCCCCTGCGCTCTGCGAGGTGCGTGGCGAGGTATTCCTGCCGCTCGCGCCGTTCCGGCAGTTGAACGCGGAGCGGGAGGAGGCGGGGGAGTCCCCCTTCGCCAACCCGCGCAACTCCGCCGCCGGTTCTCTCAGGCAGCTCGACTCCCGGGTCACCGCCCGGCGTCCCCTCACCATCTACTGCTATGCGCCGGGGGCGACGGAGGGGGCGGAGTTCGAGTCCCAGAGCGCTTTTCTTGCGACCATCGAGGGGTGGGGGCTGCCGGTCAACCCGCTGGTAAAAAAGGTCACGGGGGTCGCCGGCATCCTCGCCTACTACCGGGAGATGGCCGAGCGGCGCGAAACGCTCCCCTACGAGATCGACGGCGTGGTGGTGAAGGTGGACTCTGTTGCCCTGCAGCGGGAGCTGGGGGAGAAGAGCCGTTCGCCCCGCTGGGCGGTGGCGGTGAAGTTTCCGCCGCGCCAGGCGGTCACCGTCGTCGAGGATATCGTCCCCCAGGTGGGGCGCACCGGTGTCGTCACCCCGGTGGCGCACTTGAAGCCGGTGGAGGTCTCGGGGGTGATCGTCTCCCGGGCCACGCTCCACAACTGGGACGAGATGGAGAAGAAGGATATCCGGATCGGCGACACGGTGGTGGTGGAGCGGGCCGGCGACGTCATCCCGGCGGTGGTGCGCGTTTTGACGGAGAAACGGACCGGCGCGGAGCGCCCCCTGCCGGTGCCCGAGAGCTGTCCAGCCTGCGGCTCCGAGGTGGTGCGGATCGCCGACGAGGTGGCGGTGCGCTGCCTGGGGCTCTCCTGTCCCGCCCAGCGCCGCGAGTCCATCATCCACTTCGCCTCGCGTCATGCCATGGATATCGACGGGCTGGGGGAGCGGTACATCGATCAGCTCCTGCGGCTCGGTCTCGTGCGGAACGTGGCCGACCTGTACATGCTCACCCGGGACGACTTCATGCGGTTCGAGCGGATGGGGGACAGGCTCGCCGAGAACCTGCTCGCCGCCATTGCGGAGAGCAGGACGCGGGAACTGCCCCGGTTCATCTTCGCCCTGGGTATCCGCCACGTGGGGGAACATACGGCGAAGCTCCTGGCGGGCGCCTTCGGCAGCATCGACAACCTGATGAAAGCCGGCGAGGAGGAGCTCCTCGCCATCCGCGAGATCGGTCCCCAGGTGGCCCAGAGCATCCGCACCTTCTTCCACAACCCGGAAAACCGGGCGGTGGTGGAGCGGCTCCTGGCGGCCGGGGTGACGCCGTCGGTGACGGAGAAGAAGGTGGGTGGGAAATTCACCGGCAAGACCTTCGTCTTCACCGGGGCGCTCACCCGCTTTACCCGGGACGACGCGAGAAGGCTCGTGGAGAACGAGGGGGGGCACGCCGCCGGCTCCGTATCGAAGAAGACCGACTACGTCGTGGCCGGCGCGGAGGCCGGCTCCAAGCTGGAGAAGGCGCGGGCGCTGGGGGTGACCGTGCTCACGGAGGACGAATTCCTGCAGATGCTGGAGGAGGGCGCATGAAGATCCGAAAAACCATCATCGTCCGGGGGCTCGTCCAGGGGGTGAACTTCCGCTACTTCACGAAGCTTGAGGCGGACTCTCTCGGCGTCTCCGGCTGGGTGATGAACCTGCCGGACGGCTCGGTGGCCGGCTGCTTCGAGGGGGACGCGACGGCCGTGGAAGGGCTCGTGGCCTGGTGCCGCCGGGGGCCGGACCACGCCCGGGTGGACTCCCTTTCCGCCGACCGCGGCGTGTTCACCGGCGAGTTCTTCGGCTTTGCCATCCGCCGCTGACCTTCCTCCCATGCACGACGCCATCCGCGACCACTACGAACGCCACCCCTATCCGGCCTACAGCCTGCTCGCTACCGTTAGGCCGTGGGACACCTACCACCTGAACCTGGACGCCCTCTGGACCCGGTTCAACGGCACGCCGCTCCCGGAGCGGGGGCGTATCCTCCTCGCCGGCTGCGGCTCCTTTTCCCCCTATCCGACGAGCATCGCCAACCCGTCCGCCGCCATCACCGCCCTGGACCTCTCCACCCGCAGCCTGCGCCGGGCGCGACTCCATGCCCTTCTGCACGGCTGCCGCAACATCGCGTATCTGGCGGGAGACCTGGCGGACCCGTCGGTCGCGCCGGGGCCGTACCACTTCATCGATTCCTTCGGCGTGATCCACCACCTGGCGGACCCGTTGGCAGGGCTTAGGGCTCTGGAGCGGCGGCTTTCGCCGGGGGGGCTCCTCAGGCTCATGGTCTACAGTCGGGGGGCGCGGCGGGAGGCGGAGGCGATCCGGTTCGCCATGCGGTTCCTCAAGGTGCGGGATGTGGCGACGCTGAAGAGGCTCGTCCGGCGGGCGCGTCCCGGCTCCCGGTTCGCCCGCTACCTGGAGGACTCCTCCGAGGTGGGGTTCGACGCCGGGCTGGCCGACGCCTTCCTCCACCCCCACGCGGTCACCTACCGGATCGCGGAGCTGATGGCGTTGATCGGCCGGACCGGGCTCACCCCCTTGCGGTTCGTCCACCACGGCGCGCTGCCGGAGATCGGTGCGGAGACGGCGCGGCTGGAGGCGCTGGAGCGGGACCGGAGCGCGATGCCGAACTTCATCGTCTATCTGGGGAAGGATGCGGCGGGTGGGTGTCCGTTGACGGGGGATGCGGTCTTGCGGCTCAACCCGTCACTCGCCTCCTGCGTCGGGCTGCGGCAGCTGCGGCAGGTGGCGGTGGCGCCCCGGCTCGGGCAGGAGAACCCGCTGCTGGACTGGGCCGCGCGGCGCCTCTTGCGGCGGTTCCGGCGGCCGGTGCGGTACGGAGAGCTGGATGCCGCCGAACGGACGGCGGTGGCGCCGTTTCTGGAGGCGCTGTTCCTGACGGCGGGGGATTGCTAGTTATCGGACGGCATGGAGGGGGGGCGTGGCGTACCGGCGCTGGTCGCAGACGAAACAGCTCTTCCCCGCCTTTTTCGCCTTCTTCTTCAGCTCCGCCGCCACCTCGGCCACCTTGCCGTAGTGGATGATGCCGGGCCGGTCGGTGTAGACCACCGCGATGGAGATCCCCAGGAGCGGCACCTGCTCCAGGTGGCCGGCGCGGTTTTTCGCGCTGTAGTAGCCGTTGTGCTTCTGCTGTTCGTCGAACAGGTCGCTCACCACCCGGTCGAAATGGTCGATGATGGTGGTGCAGACCGGCTCCACCTGCTCCTTCGCCACGATGAACACGAAGTCGTCCCCGCCGATATGCCCCGCGAACCTGCCCCCCGACTCCTTCACCGCGTTGGCCATGACCCGCCCCAGCATCCGCAGCACCTCGTCGCCGTGGGAGAAGCCGAAGACGTCGTTGTACGGCTTGAAGTGGTTGATGTCGACATAGCAGACCGCCATCGGCTGGCCGATAACCTTTTCTATGGCACGCTGGATGGAGGTGTTGCCCGGCAGCCGGGTGAGGGGGTTGTTGTCGAAGACCCGCTGGATCCGTTCCATGGAGAGGTGGATCCGGCTGAACAGCTCCTGGTAGTTGATCGGCGCGGCAATGAAGTCGTCCACCGGGCAGCCGGTCCAGTCCGTATCCGTGCCGTCCGTCAGGCCGATGAGCGGGATGGTGCTGAAGTAGCAGTCGTCCCGCAGGCTCCGCACGAGCCCCAGGAGTTCGTCGTCCGGCTTGAGCAGGTCGAGCATGATGATGTCCGGGGGATCGGAATAGACGAGCCCCAGCACCACGGAGGGGCGGGAGAGGACCACCACCTGGTGTCCCTTGCTCTGCAGCCGGATGGAGAGGAGCTCCATGTCGCCGCTTCCCCGGGTGACGAGGGTTATGCGCAGGGCGTTACCCATCGGTTTCCTGCATCTCCAGGCTGAAGTTCTTGATGTCGATGAGCCGGTCCCCCAGCTCCTCGGCGATGTCGGACAGGATGGTCTCGTTCAGCCCCAGGACCCGCACCGCCGCCGGCTGCAGCCGCGGTACGAAGGGGTCGCCGCTGAAGCCGAAGGCGGCGGCCTTGATCATGATGTCCGCCACATGCACCACCGCCGTCCGGATCTGGTGGGTCCCCGATTTTGAAACGTCGTGGTGGCAGGCGATCGGCTCCACCAGCTTGTCCGGCAGGAACCAGCTCGTGGCGAGCCAGCCACCCACCTCCGCGTGGTCCGTTCCCAGCAGTTCCATCTCCGCGTCCCGAAACCACATCTGCCGCGCCGTCACCAGTTTCCCCAACGCCGCGTACTCGTCCTCGAACTTCAGCTTCAGGATCACCTTGCCGATGTCGTGCAGGAGCGCCGCCGTGGAGATCTCCTCGCACTCCTTCAGGTTCAGCCGCCGGACGATGATGTTGGCGGCGACCCCCGCCCCCAGGGAGTGCTCCCACAGCCCCATCACGTTGTTCTCCATGATCTCGAAGATGGAGGAGCTTAATACCAGGCTCTTCACCACGTCGATCCCCAGAAGGATCATGGCGTTGGAGACGGTGGAGATGCGGGCGAAGCCGTAGGACGGCGAGTTGGCGAGCCTGAGCATCTTGGCCGACAGCACCTGGTCGGCGGAGACGATGTTCGCCATCTCCTTGATGGAGGTCTTCTGGTCGTTGGAGAGGGCGTTCAGCTTCCCCACGATCCCCGGGATGGTCGGGAGGGATTTCGTCTCCTTGATGATCTCGCGGATCTTTTCGCGCTGTTCGCTCATGGCGCCTCCTCCCCCATGGAGCGGCAGAGGATCGACCGGAAGGTCCCCTTCAGGAAGTCCATGAGCGGATCGCCCGTCACCTTGCTGAACCGGTGTTCCAGCGCGTCCAGCATGATCTCCAGGGATTCCTCTCCTTCAACCATGACCGGGTGTCCGTCTACGATCAGCGACTTGATCCCCATCTGGCGCAGGCGGGCAATGAGCGGTGCGCTCAAGGCCATCCCCCGGCCGCAGATCGGCGGACCGCTGGGGTTGTCGGGCCGGACGACCTCGCGGGCGAGGACCATCTCGGGCTGGGCGAGGGCGATGGGGATGAGCTGCATGACGTACCTCTGAACATTGATGAAAGGCGCCGGTAGTGGCATCCGTACATCAACTGTATCGGTACGTTGGGAGAAAGCTTGAGGGGAAAGTGGAGGCGCTCCCCTACGCGCTGTGCCGATACGCATCCACGACGCCGGCGGGGTTTTCGTACAGGGCGTCGGCCCCAAAGAGCTCGACGAGTCCGGACCGTTGCAGCTCGTCCCGGACCTCGTCCACCACGTCGCACATCACGAGCCGCACCCCCTGGTTCGCCAGGTCCTTCTGGAGCCTGCGCAGGGTCTCGGCCGCCGTATAGTCCACATCGTCCATGGCGCCGGCGTCGATGCAGAACCAGGAGAGCGGCGGGTCGGCGTGCCTGACCAGTGCGGTCACCTGGCTGCTCAGCAGCTGGCTGTTGGCGTAGTACATGTTGTGCATGAAGCGGTAGATCACGAGCCCGGGGGCGGCCTGTCGTCCCGTGTCGATGGGGTGATGGCGCCATCCCGTCCCTCCGTTGGGGACGATGAGCGTGTTCTTCACCAGGTAGCCGTGCCGCGTGTGGACCACGAGCGACAGGACGATCGCCAGGAGGATGCTCTGCTCGACCCCCACGAACACGACGGTCGCGGCGGTGATCAGCGCCACGGAGAACTCCCAGCGCCGCTCCGCGTAGATCCGCTTCATCCCCTTCACGTCGACCAGCTCCACGCCGATGAGAAAGACCACGGCGGACAGGACCGCGTCCGGCACATAGGCCAGCGGGCCGGTGAAGAAGAGGAGCACGAGGAGGACGATGAAGCTCGTGGTCAGCTGCGCGATCTGGCTGCTGCCCCCTGCGCTTTCCACCATCTGGGTCTTCGTGGGGCTGCCGTTCACCACGAAGGTGCCGGAGAGCCCTGCCCCGATGTTGCTGAGGCACAGCCCCACCAGGTCCACGTTCTCGTCGAACGGCTCGTCGTAGAGGGCGGCATAGGCGCGTGAAGTGGCGGCGCTCTGGGAAAGGATCACCACGAACATGGCGAAGGCGGTGGGAACCAGCCGTTCGAGGAGGGAGAGGCTGAACACCCCGTGGGGGATGCCGATGTGCGGCAGGCCGCTCGGAACCGGACCGAGCACCCGCACGCCGTACCGCTGCAGATCGAGCCCCCAGCTGGCGATGATGGCGCCGCCGATCGCGATCAGCGGGCCGGGGATCTTCCGCGAGATCCGGCGGGAGCCGACGATGACCGCGATGACGGAGAGCGCCACCAGCAGGGAGGGGACGTTCGTCCGGCCGATCTCGCGCGCGGTCGCGACCAGCTTGTTGACGGTACCGTGACCACCGCCGGGCAGGCCGAGCATCCCCGCAATCTCGCCGGCGGCCACCTGGACCCCCACCCCCGACAGGAAGCCGACAAGCACCGTGCGCGACAGGAAGTCCGCCAGGAAACCGAGTCGGACGATGCGGGCCAAAAGCAGGAACCCGGCGGACATGAGTGCCAGCATCCCTGCCAGCGCGAGCCATGCCGCCGATCCGGGGAGGGCCATGGCCGCGATGCTGGAGGCGAGGATGGCCGCCGTGGCCGAGTCCGCGCCGACCACCAGGTGGCGGGACGACCCGAAGAGGGCATAGAGCACCATCGGGATGAGGATGGTGTAGAGGCCGGTGATCACCGGGGTGCCGGATATCTTCGTATACCCCATCACCTCGGGGATGGCGAGGGCCGCGAGGGTGATGCCGGCGACGACGTCGGCGGGCAGCCGGGACCGGTCGAGGGGGAGAATCCCCTCGCACAGACGGAGGCGCCGCGGGCGGTGAAGGGCGGGTACGTCGGCGTTATGTTCCGTGGCTTTGCCGGGCATGTCACTCCTGACCTGACGACACGATCTTGCAGGGGATCACGGCATCCTCGTCGTAGCTGTAGACCGCGCACATCCGGTGGTAGCCGTCCGCGATGACGACTCGCCCCGCCCGTTCGTCCCGCAGAAGGAGAATGGGTGACAGGGGGGTGCCGTCCGCTATCTTCCTGCGGTCCTTGTCCACGTGGGAGTTGCTGACCCCCAAAAGCGACAGGCCGGACGCCCTGAAGATGTCCTTTGCCTTGAACCGGGAGAGGGGGGCCGACTTCAGCCGGTCCACGATCTTTTTCACGGCGTCGTCGGGGTAGATGAGCCCCAGGTAGGACGCCGCCGCGGGGTAATCCTTTTCCTCCGGCTGCGGCAGCCAGCTGATGTCGGTCTGCTTGCCCATGGTGCGGGACCTCCGATACGGTCGGTGACTGAGTTCTACAGTATAACCGATGGAGCGCGAAATGCCCCCCGTTATCGTAAAACGCCGAACACGACCGCCGGAGCACGCGTGACCGGTGCCGATAAAGGTCTCCCGGCGTCCGGGTGCCGTCGGGGGTGACGCCCGCAACGGTTTGGCATTACGTGAGGACGCCCGGAAAACGTGCATGAAATGCGGGAATACAACAAACGGTGAGCGAATCTGCTGCAAGGTGATGTCGCGTTGGTGTATTATCGGCCGGATACGGGTGCGTCACGTACGCATCCGGCACAGCGGGGAGGAACGGCAGATGACAGACGTGGCACTCTTCATGGGGCACGGCATGGTTGCCGGGATGGCGAGCGGTCTCATCGGCATCGGCGGCGGGGCCGTCATCGTTCCGGCCCCCGTGCTGATCTTCGGCTTTTTACGGAAACTGGTGCAGGGGACGACCATTGCCCACATGATTCCGCCGCCGGGGGCACTGGCGGCCTGGACCTCCTGCCGGCACGGTCATGTGGACGTCAGAACGGCCGTGGTGATCTGTTCCGGTTTTCTGGCGGGGAGCTTCATGGCGGCCAATCCAGCGGGCCGGCGGTACCGGCGGGTGTCCCATGTCAGGTGACCGCGCGGCGGCCGAGGCGCGCTTCGAGGAGGGGGGGCGGCATCTGGCCGTGGGGGAGACCCGGGAGGCGGAGGCGTGCTTCCGGGAGGCGCTCGGGCTCGACCCGGGCTTCGCCGAGGCCCATGCCAATCTGGGGCTGTTGCTGGACGAGACCGGGCGGCGGGAGGAGGCGGAGCAATGCTACCGCCGCGCCCTTGCCCTCAACCCCTGCCTGGGGAAGACCTGGTCCAACCTGGGGCTGCTGCTGGCCGTGCAGAAGCGGTTCGGTGAGGCGGAGGCGGCGCACCGGCGGGCACTGGCGTTGAGCCCCGACTCCGCCGTGGCCCGGTCCAACCTGGGGGTGCTGCAGGCGTGCCGGCAACGGGAGGACGAGGCGGAACGGACGTACCGGACTGCCCTTGCGCTCGATCCGTCGTACCGGCCGGCGTCCTTCAACCTTGGCTGCCTGCTGCTGCGCCAGGGACGGTACGAGGAGGGGTGGCGCCGGTTCGAGGGGCGGAGCTGGTACGCCCATCTGGAACGGCACCTGCCGTGCCCCCGCTGGCGGGGCGAACCGCTGCAGGGCCGGTCGATCGTGGTCGGCTTCGAGGCGGGGCACGGCGACATGATCCAGTTCTGCCGGTACGTGCCGGTCCTGAAGGCGCGGGGGGCGGCGCGCATCGATCTCATCTGCCATCCGGCGCTGCAGCGGCTCTTCACCACCCTGGCCGGCGTCGATACCGTCTTCCCCTTCGACGCGCCGATCCCCGACGGGGGGTGGGATTTCTGGACCCCTCCCATGAGCGCACCGTATTACTGCCGCACCCGCCTCCACTCCATCCCCGCGGCGATCCCCTATCTCAGGGCCGACGGGGAGCTGCTGCAAAAGTGGGCAGCGTTACTGGCCCCGGCGGGGCTTTTCCGGGTCGGCCTGGCCTGGAAGGGGAACCCCCGGTTCGAGAACGATGCCGACCGTTCGCTCCCCTCCCTGGAGGAGCTCGCACCGCTGGGGCGGATCGGCGGGGTACGCTTCTTCAGCCTGCAGAAGGGGGCCGGCGAGGAGGAGGCGGCCTCCCCGCCGGCGGGACTGCCGGTCACGAACCTGGCGCCGGGGATCGCCGACTTCGCCGACCTGGCGGCCATCACGGCCCAGCTCGACCTGGTCGTCTGCGTCGACACCGCCGTCGCCCACCTGGCGGGTGCCCTGGGGACCCCCTGCTGGGTGCTTCTCCCCGACTATATGACCGACTGGCGCTGGCTGGAGGGACGGACCGATTCCCCCTGGTATCCGGTGGGGATGCGGCTCTTCCGCCAGCGCACCATGGGGGACTGGGGCCCGGTGGTCGCCGGGGTGGCGGCGTCACTGCGCCGGCTGCGGGGGGAGGGGTGACCGGTCGGCGACCTGCGCATGGTGCTGCTGTACGGGTGGTGGACATTGGAAGTGGCACGCGGGCAGGTGAATCATCACGCAGTGAATCGAAAGGGCGCCGGAGACGGCGCCCTTCCCGCTTTTCAGGGGAGAGGACGCCGGGGCCTCACGTCACCGCGATCACCTCTTCGTAGGTGGTGACCCCTTCCAGCATCTTCCTGATCGCCACCTGGCGCAAGGGGACGAGGCCGTCCGCCCGGGCGGCGGCGGCAAGCGTGGAGAGGTCCAGCTGGTCGGTGAGCATCCCCTTGACCGCGTCGCTGAAGTCCATCACCTCGAAGATGCCGGTCCGCCCCTTGTAGCCGGTGCCGCGGCACTCCGAACACCCCTCGCCGCGGTAGACGCGGTACTCTCCCGGTTCCAGCTGCAGGTTGGCAATCTCCTCGTCGGTGAGGAACTGCTCCTGCGCGCAGTGGGTGCAGATCTTCCGCACGAGTCGCTGGGCGATGATGCCGATGACCGTGGAGGAGATGAGGAACGACGGCACCCCCAGGTCGATGAGCCGGGTGACGGAGGAGGGGGCGTCGTTGGTGTGCAGGGTGGAGAGGACGAGATGGCCGGTGAGCGCCGCCTGGACGGCGTTGTCGGCGGTCTCCCGGTCGCGGATCTCGCCGATCATGATGATGTCCGGGTCCTGGCGCAGGATGTTCCGAAGCACCGTGCCGAAGGTGACGCCGATCTGGCTCTGCACCCCCACCTGGTTGAACTCCTCCATCACCATCTCGATCGGGTCCTCCACGGTGACGATGTTCACGTCCGGGGAGGAGAGGGCGCGCAGGGACGAGTAGAGGGTGGTGGTCTTGCCGCTCCCCGTGGGGCCGGTGACGAGGATGATCCCGTTGGGCTTCCTGATGAAGGCGTTGTACAGCTGGTACTCCCGGGGGTAGAACCCCGCCTGGTCCAGGTCCTGCATCAGGATGTCCGGATCGAAGATCCGGATGACCACCTTCTCGCCGAAGGCGACCGGCAGGGTGGAGATGCGCAGCTCCGTCTCCTTCCCCTTGTGGCTCGTCTTGATCCGGCCGTCCTGGGGGCGGCGCTTCTCCGCCAGGTCGAGGCGGGCGAGCATCTTGATGCGGGAGACGATGGGGGGATGGAGCTGGCGCGGGACGGTGTGGATGTTGTGCAGGACCCCGTCCACCCGCAGCCGTATCAGGGTTTTCTCCCGCTTCGGCTCGATATGGATGTCGCTCGCCCGCTGGTCGAAGGCGTACTGCAGCAGGAACTCCACCGCCGCGACGATGTGCTGGTCACTGCTGTCGATCTCCCCCTGCCCCTTCATCCGGACGAACTGTTCCAGGTTCCCCAGGTCGATCTGGGTCGACGCCTCGCTCTCCGCCGCCAGTACGGAGGCGCGGAAGCCGAAGAACTCCCTGAGGATCTTCAGGATGTCGCTCTGGGAGGCGAGCACCCGCCGCACGCTGATCTGCCGCGCCTGCTCCAGGTCGCGGATCACCTCGTCGTTGAACGGGTCGGCGACGGCGATGATCACCTCGCCGTTGCGCTCGGCGATCGGGACGATGAGGTGCTTCAGGGCGAAGGGACGGGGAATGTGGGTGGTAACCACCTCCAGGTCCAGCTTCAGGGGGTCGATCTTCACGTACTCCATCCGGAGCGCCGCGGCGATGGTCTCGGTGATGGCATCCTCGGAGAGGACCCGGCCGTGGCCGCCGGGGATCTCCAGGTTGAAGGAGGAGATCACCTCAGCGGGGGAGAGCTGGTCGGAGAGCTGGTTCGAGCGGCGGGAATAGCCGCTCTGCTGGTGGCTCTGCAGACGTGCCGCCTGGGCGTCCCCCCGGGCGACGACGTCCCGGTACTGCTCGTCGCCGATGAGGCCGCACTTCAGGAGCGCCTGGGCGACGTTGTTGATGGTGAGTTTCTTCTGGGACATGGCGGTTGCTCCTGTGGTACCGGGTACTCGATGCAGCAGCGGCGGCACGTCAGCGGATCGGCCAGCCGGTCTCGAACCCTTCCGGGTAGAACCGCCCCCGGGTCCGGTTGAAGTAGCCGTACTGGATGCGGGGGAACGCCTCCTTCACCCGCTCCATCATCCGGTACATCCCGATCCCCCGGCCGGTCACCTCCATCCGCGTGTTGTAGAAGTCCGGGTCGATGGAGAGGTTCCGCATCTGGATCATGTCGATCCCCGTGTCCCCGATGAACTGAAGGAGCGCCGCCAGCTCGTCCTCCCGGTCCGTGAGGCCGGGTGATACCAGGTAGTTTATCATGACGAAGAGCCCTTTCTCCTTCGCCGCCGTAACCGACTCCTTCACGTCGGCGAACCGGTACCCCGCGGGGCGGTAGTAGCGGTCGTAGAACTTTTCCTGCACCGAGTTCATGGAAAAGCGCATGGAGTCCATCCCGGCGTCGCACAGCATCCGCACCCTGTCCGGCAGGGAACCGTTGGAGTTGAAGTTCACCGTGCCGTCCGGCGCGCCGTCTTTCAAGCGCCGCGTCGCGATAGCGATGGTGTCCGCCTGGAGGATCGGGTCCCCCTCGCACCCCTGGCCGTAGGAGACGATCGGCTCCGGCGCCTCCAGGAGGTGCGGCAGCATGAGCTCGCAGATCTCCTCCGGCGTCGGGACGAAGCCGATCCGCTCGTGGTTCGAGGGGCAGCAGTCCGACGGCTGCAGGGAGATGCACCCGAGGCAGCGGGAGTTGCAGGCCGGGGAGGTGGGGATGGGGGCCTCCCAGCGGCGGAAGAAGAGGTTTTTGGCGGCGAAGCAGTGGTAGTCCACGGCGCATCGGGCCAACTGGGTCAGCAGGCGGTTCTCCGGGAATGCCGCGGCCATTCGCCGCACCAGCGGATCGAGCTTCCGGTCGTCGTAGTTTTTCGGCAGCCAGTTCTCGTTGGTGTCCACCCGGCTCGCCGCCACCACGAACCGTTCCGTCTCCTCGTCCCACCCCACGGCGGTGTAGGACCACAAGGGGAGGTGCACCTTCTTCCGCGAGTAGTCGCAGGCGGGCAAAAGCGTCCGCACGTAGCCGGGGGCCATGAAGGCGGAGACCGCCTGCACCCGCTGTTCGCGCCGTCCCTCTTTGACAGTGGCAACGGTGATGAACTTCTTCTGCCGTGCGTCCCACGCCATTGGCGGGGTATCGGGGATGGTGAAGAGCCGGCTGTCCTCGGGAAGCGGGATCAGCTCCACGTCCTCGGGGAGGACGGCATCCGTGCCGTTCATCCCCGCCATGCAGAGGTACGGGTGGTCGAAGATGTTGCCGTGCGCGTCGGCGTAGAGGAGTTTGGGGAGGGTTTTCCGTTTCATGGGGTCAGGATACTCGCGGGGCGGGGTGGTGTCAATGGCGAGGGTGGGGCGGAAGTTACGGCTCTTTTCGGGATACCGTGGTAATGCGGGATATGTGCTTCCTGTCGAACGAATAGATTTCGGAGATTCCCTGCCTCTCCATCACGGCCGCGATGTAGCCGTCGATGAAGTCGATGTTTCTTTTCTCGTAATATTCCAGTGCTCGCGACACCAACGGTCCGTTGATCACGTCGAGCCCTTGTGTGGCGAGGATGCCGCGGACCAGGGGAGCAATGTCGCTGTTTTTCAGATCGTAGGACGATTCCAGTACCCATACCACCTCAGCCAGCACCATCTCCGTCGTTACCAACCGCACTTTCCCGGTTGCAGCATCCGCCAGGAGTTGCTCCACTCGGTCGGCCTTGGCCGGATCGTCGTTGGTGAGGTAGCGGATGAAAAGGTTGGTATCGACGAAACACGTCCTCATTTCATCTCCTCACGCACCCGCCGGGCGACCGCTGCCTTGGCATTCGCCCGCTCTTCGGAGAAATCCCCTTTTCCCTGCGCCTGCACCGAGCCGCGCAGGTCCCTGAGCGTCTTCACCGGCACCAGCAGGACCTTTTCGCCGTCCAGCACGAAATCCACCTTGTCGTTGGACCTGATATGGAGCAGATCGCGAATCTCTTTCGGGATGGTGACCTGTCCCTTGGATGTGACTGTCGAGAGCATAATTCTTACCTCGCAAGTGTTTTCTTACTGGATGATAATGGTAAGGATTTACCCTGTCAAGTGATAGCATTACCTCGGGGCGACTGTTGTGTCCGTATTCCTGATGGGTGCGGTATTCCCTTGCGCATTGACATGGGCGCCGTATAATGGTCGCGATGTATCTGGAGGCAATGCGGTTGTCCCCCGGGAAATTACACGTATACGTAATCTGGCAAACCTCCTATGCCGGTAATTAGTTGCTTATATGGCAGGTAAATTGCCTGAGTAGGGAAACTCGTCAATTACGAGTTATACGAGAGAAAAAGAGATGATGAAAACCTCGAAATGTCCTAACTGCAAATCAGAAATCGAAACAGCAAAAGCTATAACATACCCAGGTCTCATACGGGATTTGGGGGACAAGTTAACAGGCAAGCGCGGCTACGAATCGCCAGAAGATGAAGTAAATAGATCAGCATTAGTTGAATGCCCAGTGTGTCACCAACAGTATGTGAGCGAGGATGTTAGATTTTTGGGGATACTGTCGCCAAAAGCATTAAAGATACTCTTGGCGGTCTACTTTTCTGCATTCATCATCATAGCAATCTACATATTGTTCCACGGAAAGTGAAAGAACGTATAACAACTCGGCGGCACGCAGGCGCTGACGCGCTGGTGCGCCTCAGCCCCGTTGGGCAGAGGGGATCAAGAAAAATTATGCATGAATCCTTTACTGAAGAATCACGCGTAGGATTAGAAAACGGAGATGGATGGCTTTTCGCAATTGTCCTATCCATCATCACCCTTGTTTTTATTTTCGTCGTTGGTGTTCTGTCCTTACCTGACGACGATAATACTATCTCTCTACTGTGGGCTGGTGGTTTAATAGTTGCTTCTAAAGTAATAACGTCTTGGTTTCCGGGTAAAGTTTCTCTGCGTAAGCCTTCGTTTAAGTCAATCACTGTTGCAGTCGTAGCAGCTTTTGTGATTCATGTAATTATGTGGTGGCGACCATTGGCAGAAGGCTACTTAAATCATTATTACTCATACGAACTCTTCGGACGCCTTGTTTATGTCATCATATTGTGTATTATTTTCCCAATAACCGAGGAAGTTTATTTTCGTGGACTTTTATTTTCAGTGATATCACTACGGTTCGGAATTAGAAACGGTGCCATACTGTCTGTTATTCTATTCATTATTTATCACACGACATCTAAGGGAGTGTTGTCGTTGGCCCTTTTAGGCGGAGTTTCTACTTGGCTTGCAATCCGGACTGATACACTCATTCCGAGCATTGTGATGCATATAACGTATAACAGTCTCTGGTTGATTCAAGGAATTATGTTGGCTAAGAAGTAAGTGAGCCCAACAGGCCCTTGGACACCGACCGGGGCTGAAAGACGCCCCGGCGCGGGAAAGAAAATAAGGGGTCAATTCCCCATTTTCCATTTTATGCGGAAGAAGATAAGAAGATAAGCACCGGGCGGCGGGGACTTTGCTTGCTAAATTTGCGGGTGCAATAAGAACCTACGGCTCGGAAATGCGCGTCTCAATGTCCATGCGCCCGTGCAGGACGCGGACGATCTCGATTGAGTCGTGAGATCTCTGACGATAGAAGATGACATGGCTGCCGGCGGCATGTTTGCGATAACCGTTGCGGATGTCGCTGCAGTCCATTCCCGTGAGCGGCTTGGCTGCCAGTTGATGGAAACAGGCATCCAGCATGGAAAGATACGAGTCGCGCTGATCGCGGCCCCATCGGTTACGGGTGTAGCGACCGATCTCCTTCAGGTCCGCCAACGCCTTGTTGGTGAGGGTAAAACCGGGCATCAATGGGGACCTTCGCCGTCGAGTTCGTCGATCAAGCCCTTCAGGCTGTAGTCGGCCGTGCCGCTTTCTTCCCCTTCTACGAGAGCACGGCGCAGCAGCGAAAGTTTCGTTTCCCGTTCTTCCAAGAGCCGCAGCCCGGCCCGGATTGCCTCGCTCGCCGAGCCGAAACGGCCCTGCGTGACCTGCTGGGCAATGAATTTTTCGTAGTGTTCTCCGAGCGTGACGCTGGTGTTTTTGCGCATGATGTAGCCTCCTTTCTACAGGATGCTCTTATGCTGTAATATTTATTGGTATCAGTCAAGCGGCAAAAACCTGGACAAGGCGATCAAAGGGAACAAGGGCAGATTTTACAGAGTACCATGTTCCAATTGGCCATCGAAGAATCCGCCGTCATGAAGTTCCAAATTGGAACCTCATGTGAAGCTGTCCCGTTGTGCAGGAAGAAGGAATCCAATTGTAAAGCACAGCGGACGTCCCAACGGAACCAGTGGACCCGGTCGCAATAAATCCGCACCGGTCACCGGTCTCCGGCAGAACGCTATACGACACAGGAACGATATGAAACCTCTGGCGATCATCGGCATAGGCGCAGCCACCGGCGGGCTGAGCGCCTTGGAGCAGATGCTGGACAACCTGCCGGACGGCAGCGGTCTGGCGGTGGTCGCCCTCCTGGTTCTTCCCCGTGAGAGCGACGTGCAGGTGGCAGCCCTGCTGCAGCATCATACCGGAATGGCGGTCCGGCCGATACGGAACGGCGTCCTTTTCCAGGCCGATTCCATCTACGTGACGACCGTGCAGGCGCAGGTGACGGTCAGGGACGGTCGCTTCGCGGCGGACCCAGACGCAGATGCGCACTATCCGATCGACGCGCTGTTCGCCTCGCTGGCAGAGGAGGCGGGGCCACGGGCCGTGGGGGTCATCCTGTCGGGTGAGGGCGACGACGGCACCCGGGGCATCCGGGCGATCCGCGCGGCGGGCGGTACGGTGGTCGTCCAGCATCCGCTCTCCGCCCATGCCGACGGGATGCCGCGACACGCGATCGCTACCGGCGTCTGCGACGACATCCTCTATCCCCACCAGATCCCGCTATTTCTCCTGAAACTCCGTGCCGGCCGGCAAGCCGGCGCCGGTCGGGTATTCTCCGCCGTCTGAATCGAGCCCGCGACGACATACGGATGCCGTTCCGGATCGTCCTCCCCGCCGGCTGCATGAGATGATGGTGTCAGGGCTAAGCTCTGACACCTATGTTTTTCCTCGCAACCACCTTAAACCGTTGCTTTCGGAAGCGCACGGCCATTGTTTCAGGAGAGCAATTTGACATGGAGAATAATATTCTCTATGCTTTTCTCTTATGACCCGCCTTCATCATAACCGGAACTGGAAAATAGAAGTGTTCGGCCGCGAGCACGGTGTTCCTCATTTTCATTTGCGGTGGCCTGACGGACGGGCATCTATAGAGATTGAAACACTTGAGGTCATCATTGGAAATCCGCCCGGAGACATTCTTGCGGAAGCCCGTGAATGGGCAAAGGAAAACAGGGAGCGAATACAGGCGGAGTGGCAGAAGCTGAACCGAGTATCGAACAGGAGATAGAGCCATGACTCAACAGAAGATCACATCCGTTTCCGCTGAATTGCCGTCTTATCTGGCGATATCGTGGCGTTCCGGCAAGAAAACCAGGGTTGACGTAGCCGAGTATCTGGATTCCCCCGGATATGAAAAACTGAAGGAACCGGCGTTCTTTGTGACGGCAGTGGCCGAAGAATGGGGGCACGGGGTAGAGTGGGCAGACGGTGAGATCGGAATTGACGCCGATTCCCTCTACCGGCTCGGAAAGGAACAGGCCGGGCAGGCTTTTCCCGTAACCGAGTTCAGCGCATGGATGGAGCGAAACGGCCTTTCTCTCAGCGCCGCGGCCGGGGCGCTCGGCATCACCCGCCGAACCATCGTGTACTACCACGGCGGTTACAAGCCGATTCCTGTCTATATAAAGCTTGCCTGTATCGGCTGGGAAACCCTTCACGGGCGACACGCAGCTTAAGGCACCTGACAGATCTCCCCGCTGCACGTCTGACGGAGGGGCGGTCCACCTCCGCTCTCCGCCCATGCCGACGGGATGCCGCGACACGCGATCGCTACCGGCGTCTGCGACGACATCCTCTATCCCCACCAGATCCCGCTATTTCTCCTGAAACTCCGTGCCGGCCGGCAATCCGGCGCCGGTCGGGTATTCTCCGCCGCCTGAATCGAGCCCGCGCCGACATAGGGATGCCGTTCCGGATCGTCCTCCCCGCCGACTGTGCCGGAAAAATTACGCAAAACAGTTGCATGTAATAAAAATATGTTTATTATATGCAGCTAATACCAATCGCGAAAGGAGCAGGAAATGAGGACGATCATTGCAGCTGCAGTACTTTCACTGGCATTCGGCGGGGCGGCACTGGCGAGCGACACCATTACCCTGACGGCCAAGAACGGCAACGTGGCTTTCCCCCACAAGCTGCATCAGGAACTGAAGCTGGCCAAGGGGTGCAAGGCCTGCCACGAGACGGAGAAGGGGGGCACGATCGCCGGCATGGGGAAGGACTGGGCGCATACGACCTGCAAGGGGTGCCACGCCGAGATGGGCAAGGGGCCGACCAAGTGCGGCGAGTGCCACAAGAAGTAACGGCAGGATGAAGGATGAAGGATGAAGGATGGGCGGAGTTTTCCGCCCTTTTTTTGCGCCGTCCGTTTGCACAGCTTTCGCTGGTCATAACCGGCCGTTTTCGTTACAATCGACAGCATGAAGATGCTGCTTGCCACCCTCCACGCCCGCTACATCCACGCCTCCCTGGCGCTCCCCGCCATCGCCGCCGCCTGCGCCGACCTGCAGAACCTTATGATCGTCATCCGCGAATACACGATCAACGAGCCGACGGATGCCATCCTGCGGCGGATCGTGGCCGAGGAGGCGGACCTGGTGGCGTTTTCCTGCTACATCTGGAACATCGAGCAGGTCCTGCGGCTCGCCGCCGATCTCAGGCTGGTACAGCCGGACGTCTGCATCGTCGTCGGCGGGCCGGAGGTCTCCTCCGGCGCCTATGAACTGCTGGCCGCCCATCCCGCCCTGGATGCCGTCGTGCGCGGCGAGGGGGAGGGGCCGATGCGGGCGCTGGCGCAGGCGCTTGCGGGTGCCGCGGGGCGCGACGCCTTCCCCCGGCTCATGGCCGGTGTCGACGGGATCGTCTACCGGGACGGCGAGGAGATCGTCGCGACACCGGCGGCGCCGGCGACAGTGGAGCTGGACCGGTTTCCGTCCCCCTTCGCAGCGGGGCTGGTGGACCTGCGAAAACCGCTCGTCTACTACGAGAGTTCCCGGGGCTGCCCGTTTTCCTGCGCCTACTGCATGTCGTCCCTGGAGCCGGGGGTGCGGGTCTGGTCGCCGGGGCGGGTGCGGTCCGACCTGGCGATCCTGCTGGAGCGGCAGGTCAAGGTCGTCAAGTTCGTGGACCGGACCTTCAACTTCGACGCGGTCCGGGCCAACGAGCTCTGGAGATACCTTCTGGAGCACAACCGCACCTCGACCTTCCATTTCGAGATCGCCGCTGACCTGTTGACCGATGCGAACCTTGCGCTTCTGCGGGAGGTGCCGGACGGGCTCTTCCGGTTCGAGATCGGCGTGCAGTCGACCGCGGCCGACACCCTGGAACGGGTGACGCGCACATCGGACCTGGGGCGTCTTGCGGAGAACGTCAGGCGGCTTCTGGCGGAGACGCGGATTACCGTGCATCTGGACCTGGTGGCCGGCCTGCCGGGGGAGGACTACGAAGGGTTCCTGGGCTCGCTGGCGCTCCTCCTCTCCCTCGGGCCGCACCATATCCAGGTGGAGCCGCTCAAGCTGCTGAAGGGGACCGCCATGCGGCGGATCGCGGAACGGGAGGGTTATGTCTGGTCCGGGACCCCTCCCTACAAGATATTGCGGACGCCGGACCTCTCCTACCGGGAGATCGTGCGGATCGAGACCATCGCCCGGCTCCTGGACCTGTACTACAACAGCGGCCGGTTCGGGACGGCCCTGGCGCAGATCGGCGCGCTGGTCCCGCCGGTGACCTTCTGGGACCGGTGCGCCGCGTTCCCCGCCTGGGAGGAGACGGCGTCGCACCTCTCCCTCCGGGACCAGTTCGAGCTGTTCTGGCAGGCGGCGGAAGCGATCGTGCCGGCGGAGGGGCATGAAGCCGTGCGGGATGCGCTCCGCTTCGACTACTGCCGCACCGGCTATCCCGCCGGCAAGCTGCCGTCGTTTTTCCCGCCGGGAGCTGCGGATGCACCGGCCGCCGCGGCCGGCGGCGCGCACCGGCAGGCGCGGCTGATGGTCGGCGACCGGGAGGGGAAGGTCCGCGGGTTTTCGGGCCGGTTTGCGCGTGACTACCGCGTCGCCGGCTGGCCGGCCGGCCCGGTGGAGCTGGTGTTTGCCTATCTCTCCGCCCCGGACCGGGGAGAACGGGTGTTCGTCGAGCGCGCCGACGCCCCGCCGGACCGGGTGGCGGCCGCCGCGGTCTGACCGCAGCAGGTGGGACGATGAAACCGTTGACGAAGATCAGATACTCGCTGGGGCTGTTCATCCTCCTTTCGCTTTTTGCGCACCTGTGCGTCTGGGGGGGGCTGTCGGGGGCCGGCATCGCCCTTCTGGCCGGGTTCGGCGGGATCGCGCCGGAGGAGGTGGTCAACGTCATCATCGCCAACCCGCCGCCGGAACCGTCGTCTGCATCCTTACCCATTCAAGGAAAGGGAGGGGGTACGGCAGCCGCGGCTCCGGCGCCGGTCGCCGCACCCGTCGCGCCGGCGCCGCGACCGGAGGAGGCCGGCGTAACCCAGACCGACTCGCTTCCTGCAGCCGGACGGCGCTTCGGACGGGCTGCCGTACGCCATGCCGTCACCGCCGCCGGGCCGGCGTTCGAAAACGTTTCCGCCACCGCGGCATCCTCTCCTCTGCCCGCATCTCCGATCGTTGCGTCGGCCGCTTCGCCGGCCCCGCTCTTTCCGACGGCGCCCATATCCCTGCCGGCATCCGTCACCCCGCGGGCACCGGCCTCAACCGTGGCGGCGTCCAAACCCGCACCGGCTTCCCCCGACATCGTCCCCTGCGCCCGGGAGCGGCTTGCCTTCTCCCTCTACTGGTCCGGTTTCTACGTGGGGACTGCGGTGATCGAGGCGGTGAAGGGGAACGGAACCGCCTCGATCACCTCCACCGTCCGCTCCAATGCGGTCATTTCGGCGTTCTACGAGGTGAAGGACCGGGCGGAGGCGCGGCTGGTGAACGGGCTGCCCGCCAGCTTCACCATGCTCCAGCACGAGGGGAGCCACCGGAGGAACAGGGAGACGATCTTCGACCGGGAACACGGCAAGGTGATCTACATCGACAACATCGACAAGACGCGCAAGGAGTTCGCGATGGGGGGGAAGGTTCTGTGGGACGTCATCTCCGCGTTCTACTACCTGCGCCGCCAGCCGCTGGAGATCGGCAAGCCGGTGTATATCAGCATGTTCGACAGCGAAAAGTTCCTCAACACCGAGGTGCGGATACTGCGACGCGACAGGGTGGAACAGGGCGACGGGCGCGAGGTGCCCTCCATCGTCGTGGAGCCGGTCCTCACCACCGAGGGGCTGTTCAAGAAGGAGGGGGAGATCCTCATCTGGCTTACCGACGACGAGCGCCGGCTGCCGGTGCGGATGGAGACGAAACTGAAGATCGGGCGGGTGACGGCGGAGCTGAAGTCCTATACGGTGTCGGAGTGAGGGGGGACGCGGTTCAGGGGGCGAGCCCCGGCAGTTTCGGTTGACCGGCGCTGCGGGGTCGTACCTGCGCAGGGAGCCGCTTTCACGGGCGCTTTTTGGTCTTCTCCACGTACTGCCGGATCGCCTCCAGCGCCTTTTCGTCGATATCCAGGAACTCCACCCCGAAGCCGATGGGGAGCTGGGGTTTCTTCCGGTCGTTGTCGGTATTGATCCAGGCGATTCGACCGCGGGCCCGGACCGGCTCCGCGTCCGTTCCCGGCAGGACGAGGGAGAGGGTGATGTAGCTCTCGGGGACCACGTCGACGGGGCCGGACACGTAGATACCCCCCTCGCTGATGTCCTGGGACGTGGCGGTCTCCGTCGTGCTGTTGCTGCGGAGTTCGACGCCGGCCTTGCAGGCGACCCGGGGGTCGCGCCGGTCGATGTCGGGGATGAACTGCCGTCCCTTGTTCAGGAAGGTGATCCGGTCCACCGGCTTCGTGATGAATGCGTCGCACCCCGCTTCACGGCAGCGTACCTCGTCCTCCGGTTTGCCCATGGTCGTCACCATGACCACCGGGATGTCGCGCAGCTCCGGGTCGGACTTGATGGCCGAGCAGCAGGTGACCCCGTCCATGACCGGCATGTTGATGTCCATGAAGATCACGTCGGGCCGCTCCTGGCGGGCCACCTGGAGCGCCTCGACCCCGTTGTGGGCGGTGAAGACGCGCACCGGCGAGAACCGCAGGAAGCTCTTCTGCAGTTCGATCATCAGGTTCACGTCGTCGACCAGGAGTATTTTCGGTTTTGCCATGGACAGCCCCCTTGCGCCGGAACATTGTGGGAGACTATAGCATACGCGGGGAAGTTAGAGAAGCGATGAATACGCTGCCAATGCGGGATCAATCGGTACGGGAGGGCGCGTGAGAGGTCCGTTCGAGCTTTCCGTCGTGGTTCCCGTCCTCGACGAGGAGGAGGCGATCCGCGCGCTGCTGGCGGACCTCGCCGCCCAGCGGGAGGTCGTGCTGGAGGTCGTCCTGTGCGACGGCGGCTCCAACGACGGGACGGTCCGGGTCGCCGGGAAGGCGGCCGGGGAGGTCGGCCTGACGCTGACTCTGGTGCGAAGCGGCGGGGGACGCGGGCGCCAGCTGAACGCAGGCGTGCCGGCGACCCGCGCGGAGACCCTGCTCTTTCTCCATGCCGATTCGCGGTTCGGCGACCCGCTGGCGCTACGCCGCGGGCTCGACGCGCTCGCCGCCGCCACCCGCGATCACGACCGGTCGGCGGGGCGGTTCGGCCTGCGGTTCGACCGGTCGGCGCCGGGGGCGGATCTCGGCTACTATTTCCATGAATGCAAGGCCCGCCTGGACCGTCCCGGCTGCATCCACGGCGACCAGGGGCTGCTTGTGCGCCGCACCCTGTTCGACCGGGTGGGGCCGTTTCCCGAAACGGTGCCGATGCTCGCCGAGACCCGGTTCGCCGGGGCGGTCCGGCGCGAGGCGTCCTGGCTGCTCCTCCCCGCCGAGATCCATACCTCCGCCCGCCGGTTCGAGGAGGAGGGGCCCGCCGAACGCCGGACCCTCAACGCGATCATCATGAACCTGGATGCCGTGGGGCAGGAGGGGCTGCTCGCCGCGCTGCCGGAACTGTACCGGCATCGGGGGGAGGCCGGTCCCGCCCGGCACGGCGCCGTGCTTGCCGGGATCGCCCGGTGGATCGCAGCCATGCCGCCGGCGGAGCGGCGTGCCTTCTGGCGTGACACCGGCGCCTGCGTCCGGGATAACGCCTGGCAGCTGGCATATCTCCTCGATGTCCGGCGTGCCTTCCGCCGGGGGCTTTCGCCGGGTGGGGAGACGCACCGGTCCCTGCGCCGGTTCGACCGCTGGGTCTATCCGCTCATCAACTCGTGGATCGGCGCGTTGATCGCGTCGCTCCTCACCCGGCTCTGGTTCCGGCAGATCGTGCGCGCCGCCTGCCGCCGCGCCGGCAGCCGTGTCGATTGACAATCGGGGGGGATGGGATACTGTGAAGAGAGGCGCGGGGCGGACGTCGCCCGCCGCGACAGCCCTTCTCACGGGTACATGCCATGCCTTTTGCACTGAACGTGGAACAGATTGCGCTGGTCCTGGGGCTCTCCTTCTTCTACGGACTTGCCTACGAGGAGTTCTACGCCAAGAGCCCGATCAAGCCCCCCGGCGGCATCCGTACCTTCCCGCTGCTGGCGCTTCTCGGGCTCGGCCTCTACCTGGTGGAACCGGCGTACGCCAGCGCGTTCAGCGCAGGGCTGCTGGGGCTTGCCGCCTGGCTGCACGCCTATTACAAGGCGCGCTGGGCGCGGGAGCTGTCCACCCGCGAGGCCGGGGCGGGGCTCATCTCCCCCGCCAGCAACCTCCTCGTCTACCTGCTCGGTCCGATCGTCATGCGCGAGCCGTTCTGGGTGCCGGTGGGGTTCACCGTTTTCGGCGTGCTGCTGATCGGCGTGCGGGAGCGGCTGCACAGCTTCGCCCGGAACATCCCCTCGGAAGAGATCTTCACCCTCGCCAAGTTTCTCGTCCTGACCGGCATCGTCCTGCCGATCCTTCCCAACCATCCGGTGACTGCTCTCACGACCATCACCCCCTACCAGGTCTGGCTCGCCGTCGTGGTCGTGTCGTCTCTCTCCTACGGCAGCTACCTGGTGCAGAAATACGTCTCTCCGGGACATGGGGTACTGGTGGCGGCGATCCTGGGGGGACTTTATTCCTCCACCGCCACGACGGTGGTACTGTCCCGGTTCCACCAGGACGACCGGAACGCCCAGCGCCGGATTCAGGCGGCCATCATCCTCGCCTCGTCCATCATGTTCCTGCGGGTGGTGATCGTGGTCTCCGTCTTCAACGTGCGGCTGGCGCTGGTATTGGCGCCGCTGCTGCTCGGGCTTTTCGTCTTCGGCCTGCTGCTGTCGGCGCTCTGCTATCTGCGCGGCACCGGTGGCGGACCGGGGGGAATGGCGCTTGCCCCCGTCAACCCTCTGGAACTCAATGCCGCCCTGGTCTTCGCCGCGCTGTTCATCATCATTTCGCTGGCGTCCACCTGGGTGAAGTCCGAGTTCGGGCAGAGGGGGATATACTGGCTGGCTTCGGCCGTGGGGGTGGCGGACGTGGACCCGTTCGTGCTGAGTCTCGCCCAGGGGGGCGGGGCCGGTATGGGGATGCGGACGCTCGTTGCGGCGATACTGGTGGCGCTGTCGTCCAACAACCTGCTCAAGGCGGGATACAGCGCCGCATTTGCGGGGCTGCGACGCGGCGTGCTGGCGGCTGCGGCACTGACCCTTTTGGGGATCATCGGCATCGGCATTGCCGTCTGGTGGGTGTGAAGCGCAGTCGTCGCGTCCGGGGCTAGACCACGACCCGCACGAACCCCGGCAGAGCCCGGATCGTTACCGGCGCTGAGCCGAATGGGTCGCCGTCGAGCTGCACGGGGCGTGTGCCGTCGATGGTGAACTCCTGCGCGGTGACGGTCTCGACTCCCCGCATGTCGGGTTTTCTGCCGGCGAGCAGGCGTGCGGCCAGGCGGACAAGCGGTCCCGCCCCTCCTTGCGTGATGCAGACCGCCCGAAGGTCCGGCCGGAAGAGGTCGGCGCCGGGGGCGATCCGGACCCCGCCGCCGTAGTGCGCCGCGTTGCAGACGATGACGGTATGGCAGCCGATGGTCCGGCCGCCGGCAACGACCCGGAGCCGGTCCCGTTCCCCCTGCCGCAGGCAGCGAACGGCGGAGAGGAGGTACGCCACCTTGCCGAACCGCCGCTTCTCGGGAAGTCGCACCCCGGCGACCACCGCGCCGTCGAAGCCGACCCCCGCCATGAGGATGAAGAGCCGCCGCCATCCTTTCCCCTCCACGCACCCCGCAGTCGCTGCCTTCGTCTCCCCCCGGGCGATGCGGACCGCCGCGTCCTCCAGGGAGGCGATCCCCAGTTCCCGGGCGAGCACGTTGGCCGTTCCCACCGGCAGCACGGCCAGCGCCGCCTTCCCCGGCTCCAGCCCGTTGAGGACGCCGTTCACGGTGCCGTCGCCGCCGGCGACGATGATGAGGGGTGAGGTCTGTTCCCGGCAGATCCGGGCGGCGAAGAGGGAGGCGTCGACGGGGCCGGCGGTCTCCAGAAGCTGCGGTTCGATGCCGTGCCGGGCGAGGATCCCCATCGCCTGGTCGATCCGGGCCGGGGAGTAGCTGCCGGAGGTGGGGTTCACGATGAGGTAGATGCCGGAAAACATGTCGGCTCCTGTGGTGGTAACGTTCCGGCATTTCTAGCCCGTCCCGGTTGAAAAAGCCAGAAAAACCGTACAGGCTGTTCGGTCGCGGGAAGGTTACTTGGCATGCAATTAGCCTACTTGCATTGCCGCTGCCGCTCTGGTATCTGTTGTCGTCCGCCGGTACCGATACTGGGATGCGGGTACCCCCTCCCCTTCAAGGGGAGGGCAGGGGTGGGGATGGGGCCGATCCACCTGGCAGTACACCATCCCCCTCCTCACCTCCCCCTTGAAGGGGGAGGAAAACTTAGTCAGCCGCTGTTTGCATGGATTTCCCGCGTCTCTCTGTCCCTCCGTGCCCTTGTGGTTACAGCTTCTAACAGGAAACCCATGATCGACCTTTCCACCCTCAACCCCCAGCAGCGCGAAGCGGTGCGGCACACCGAAGGGCCGCTTTTGGTGCTCGCCGGCGCCGGCTCCGGCAAGACCAAGGTGATCACCACCCGGGTCTGCTATCTGCTGGAGCAGTGCAACGTCCCGGCGGAGAACATCCTGGCGGTGACCTTCACCAACAAGGCCGCCCGGGAGATGCAGGAGCGGGTGCACGCCATGGTGGGGAAGCGGGGGGAGGGGATCATCCTCTCCACCTTCCACTCCCTCGGGGTGCGCATCCTGCGCCGGGAGATCGGCAGGCTGGGGTACAAGAAAAACTTCGCCATCTACTCCACCTCCGACCAGGTGGGGACGATCCGCCAGGTGATGCGGGACATCTCCCTGGACGGCAAGAAGATCGACGCCGAGGCGGTCCTCTGGAAGATCTCCGCCGCCAAGAATGCGCTCCTGGGGCCGGACCGGTTCCCGATCCGCTACGGCGACGACGTGGAGACCGTGGCCGCCCAGGTCTACCCCCGCTACCAGTCGGCCTTGAAGGCCTGCAACGCCATCGACTTCGACGACATCATCATGCTGACGGTAAAGCTCCTGCAGGAGCACCCGGACGTGCGGGAGCGGTGGCAGGAGCGGTTCCGCTACATCATGGTGGACGAGTACCAGGATACGAACCCCTCCCAGTACCTGTTCATCTCGCTCCTCTCGGCCCGGTACAAAAACCTCTGCGTGGTGGGGGACGACGACCAGTCGATCTACGGCTGGCGCGGCGCCGACGTGGAGAAAATCCTCGCCTTCGAGGGGGACAACCCGGGCTGCCGGGTCATCAAGCTGGAGCAGAACTACCGCTCCACGGGGAACATCCTCGCCGCCGCCAACAGCGTCATCCGGAACAACGCCAAGCGCAACGACAAGACCCTCTGGACCGCCAGCGGCCCGGGGCGCCCCATCGACCTGGTGGTGACCGTGGACGACGAGGAGGAGGCGACGACGGTGGTGGAGCGGATTCAGCTTGAGTGCTTCAAGCAGAAGCTCACCTACAAGGACTTCGCCATCCTGTACCGCACCAACGCCCAGAGCCGCGCCTTCGAGGAGCAGCTCCGGTTCGAGTCCATCCCCTACGTCCTCATCGGCGGGATGCAGTTCTACGAGCGCAAAGAGGTGAAGGACGCCCTCTGCTATCTGAAGGTGCTGGACAACCTGCAGGACGAGCAGTCGCTCTTGAGGATCGTCAACTTCCCCCGCCGGGGGATCGGCGACACGACCCTCCTGCGGATCAACCAGTGGTCGCAGGAAAAGGGGATCACCCTGTACGAGGCGTTCGGCCGGGTGGGGGAGATGGGCGACACGGCCCCGGCGGTGCGGGAGAAGGTGCTGGCGTTTCACGCGCTGCTTTCGGAGGAGGCGGAGCGGTTCCGCGCCCCCGGCCCGCTGGCGGACCGGGTGGCGGGGCTCTTCAAGCGGCTGAAGATCGAGGACGAGCTGTACCGCACCAACGACGACCCGAACGCGGCGCGGCGGCGGGTGGAGAACGTGGAGCAGATCGTCAATTCGCTTGCCGGGTTCGAGGAGCGGAACTTCGGCGCCACCCTCACCATGTTCCTGGAGCGGGTGGCGCTCCTGGACGAGGACCGGCAGGGGAAGGACAGGAAGGAGCACGGCGAGGACGCGGTCACCCTCATGTCGCTCCACTCCAGCAAGGGGCTGGAGTTCCCGTTCGTCTTCCTCGTCGGGCTGGAGGAGGAGATCCTCCCCCACGGCAAGTCGCTGAACGAGGGGCTCTCCCTGGACGAGGAACGGCGGCTTATGTACGTGGGGATCACCCGGGCCCGGCGCCACCTCACCATCACCCGCTGCCTCTACCGGAAGAAATACGGCAAGATGCAGGAGCGGCTCCCGAGCCGGTTCCTGGAGGAGATCCCGGCGGAGCTCGTGAACCTGCAGAACGGCGCCGTGGCCGGGACGAAATCCCCCGAGGATGAGGCGCAGCTGGCGGACGACTTCTTCTCGCGGATGAAGGCGATGCTGGGGGAATAATAGCATCTCATTTCAAAAGCACTAATTGCAGAGGAACACGGAGGAGAACCTAGAAGATTCCCTCCCCTTCAAGGGGAGGGGTAGGGTGGGGATGGGTTTATGCGCCAGAATGTGCCCCATCCCCTTTAGGCCCTTTGGGTCCTCCTGGCCTCCCCCTTGAAGGGGAAGGGAGAACTTTCTGTACCTTCTGTGGTTCACGCTTTTAAGGAATGATTTTTATTCAGTTTTCTGCACTTTTGTGATAGAAAACCAGCCAGAGACTACACCGAAAAAGGAGACGACGATGTCAGATACCAATCCGATGGTGATCATGGAGACCTCCAAGGGGACCATCAAGATCGAACTGTTTCAGGAGAAGGCCCCCATCAGCGTGCGCAACTTCCTCTCCTACGTGAAGGACGGCTACTACGACGGCCTCACCTTCCACCGGGTCATCAAGAACTTCATGGTCCAGGGGGGGGGGCTTAACGAGAACATGGAGCCGAAGAAGACCAAGTTCGCCATCAAGAACGAGGCGAACAACGGGCTCAAGAACCTGCGCGGGACGCTCGCCATGGCCCGTACCGCCGTGGTGGACAGCGCCACCTCCCAGTTCTTCATCAACGTGGTGGACAACGCGTTCCTGGACTACAAGGGGAAGCGGCCGGAAGAGTTCGGCTACGCGGTCTTCGGCCAGGTGGTGGAAGGGATGGACGTGGTGGACGAGATCCGCGAGGTGAAGACCGGGCACAAGGCCGGCCACTCCGACGTGCCGGTGGAACCGGTGTTCATCACCTCCGCGAAGGTGTGCGAATAGCGGCTCGCATCCGTTATCCACAGATTACACAGATTTTCACCGATTAGAGTTGCAGTGCATTTCCTGATTAGCATCAATCTTCCGCTAGACTTTTAAAAAGTCCCCTCTCCCTCTGGGAGAGGGCTAGGGTGAGGGAACAGGCTGATTTAATCTCCCTCATCCGGCCTCCGGCCACCTTCTCCCAGAGGGAGAAGGGTTTAGCGGAAGATCAGCGCTAATCAGGAAGCATTTTACCGGTGTTACTCTGTGCCCTCCGTGGTTAACGCTTTGATTGTGACTGTGAAAGGCCGCCGGGATTGCCCTGGCGGCCTTTCGTTCAGGTGTGGCCGGTCAATCCGGCCGGCGTTCGGTGAATCCTGTCGTTGTGCAGGAAGGCTCAATCCGGTACAATGGCGCAAAAATTTCGGGGGGTATGTATGCGGATCATCTGCGGGTTTATGGTGGCGGTCGTGCTTTCGGCGGCATCGGTATGCGGCGCGGCAGGCAAGGTGTCGAAAGCGCAGGAGCTGTATCAGCAGGGGGTGGAACTCAACAAGAAGGGTGACTACGCCGGGGCGATCGGCTACTACACGAAAGCACTTGCGCTGAAAAAGAATTCCGCGGCCCTGTATTTCGTCCGTGGGCGCGCCTACCGGCAGAACGACCAGCTGGAGCTGTCGGAGAAGGACCTGAGCCGGGCGATCGCACTCAAGCCGGGCTACGCCGAGGCGTACAATCATCGCGGCGTCACCTATGTCGGGCTCGGCAAGAAAAAGGAAGCGCTGGCGGATTTCACCAAGGCGTGCAGGATGGGGAACATCGATGCGTGCGCCAACGAGAAGAAGTTCAACGGGACCAGGTAGCAATCCCTTTTCGGCGGGCGTCGTTCGGACGCCGTCCGCCGGTTATTTCCCCCCGAACCGGCCGTCGGAGCGGGCGTCAACCGCCCGGCGGCCGGCCTCCTCCAGCCAGCCGGTCCGCACGTCGGTCTGCGTGTCGAATGCCGGCACGTACGGCTTGATGTCCAGGAGCGGCGTCCCGTCCAGCATGTCCACGTTCTCCACCGTCAGCCGATTTCCCTCGATGCCGATCAGCCGCACCACCGAGAGCCCGATGGGGTTCGGCCGCCGCGGCGCACGGGTGGCGAAGACGCCATGCTTCACGGTGTCCAGGAACGGCACCACCCGCAGGTCGTAGCCGCGGCTTTCGTGAAACCGGTACAGGAGGATGATGTGGGAGAAGCCGTCCAGGTCCTGCAGTCCCGGGGCGTACTCCGGCAGCAGCTCGACGGTCCCCTGCACGCCGGCCGCCCCCGCGGGCTGGATCGGCATCCCTTTTTTGTCGGTGAATGGCGTGTGGATGACGCCGATGGGGGTGAATTCGGTCATGGTGTTCTCGTAACGGTGGTGAAGCGGTGGCCGGATTGCCGCGTATAGCCTCTCACCTGTTCGTATCGGGACGCATCTCTATTCGCCGGATTCATCGAGTCGCAACAACCGATGCCCTTCAAAAACGGTGAGTATTTCCGGAACATCCCCCTTCAACCGGTACACGATGCGGTATCCCCGGTAGATAAGCTCTCTGATGTCGGGATTGCCCGTTTCCGGTACCGTCCTGCCGCTTCTAGGGTTGTCCGCCAACATTTCTTCTGCATGGTCAATCACGGCATCAACAAACCGGACAGCGCGCTCCGGGCTGTCACGTGCAATGTATTCCTCGATCTCGGCCAGATTTTCACCGGCTTCACGCGACCATGTCACGTTCATGGATTACCCGCGCTTCTTCGTGCCTGAAGAGACTTTCGTAATCCCTCCGTTGTAAGGGTTCGCCCGCTGTCAACATCTGCAATCCCTCTCTCGACGGAATCGAGAAATGCCTTCCGGTACACCAGTTCATCGTAATCCGCGGCAGACAGCAGTACCCCGGCCGGTTTGCTGTTCTGGGTAATGATGAGTGGGTGTCCCGATGTCTGGAGGGTTTTGAACCACTTGGAAATATTGGTTTTGAATTCGGCAATCGGGACAATGTCATTACTGATGGAAATGGTTTTCATGGTTTTGGCTCCCTGGGCAAATCTCTTTTATGGTCAAAATATAGACCGGTAAAAAGGTCAATGCAAGGACTCAATTTCGCCGCCCCGCACGCCGGCGGCCCGATGGGGTTCGACCGCCGCGGCGCCTACCTCCTGCTGGTCTGCTCTTCCGACGGTCCTGCGCATCGTCACCGTCTGCGGACAAACCGCATGATCCCGATGAGGCTCGCCACCAGAGGCAGGAGAAACAGGGCCAGGTGGGCAAGCCAGAGCGTGAAGCGCGGGTCGTGGTTGCCGGTCATGGGGAAGAGCGTTGCGAACGCCAGATACGCCGCTCCCGACGCCAGGAAGAGCCAGCCGCCGAACCGGTTTGCCCGGTACCAGACCTGCTCGTTAGCCAGCGTCTTCGGCGTCCGGATGCCGTACAGCCGGTTGGGTGGGACCAGCGACAGCACCAGTGGCAGGGAGAGCAGGCAGAAGATGGCTGACGGGTAGAAGAATGGTTGATGTGTCATGGGGTTATTCTCGTGTTGGAAAACGTCTCAAGGCGCAGCAGTCTTGTCTGCTGTCGCCGCTGGTTGTCCCTTGTGCACGGCGAGTAACTTGTTCATGTAGGAATCCCCATAAGGCGTAAGGCACCAATTGTCTTTCTCATCTATGGTAATAAGTCTTAACGCGCGCAGTTGTATCTTGATGACATCAAAAGAGTCGGAATAAACACGTACATCTTCTATTTTCATTTGTGTGTAAGTTTTCTCGAAATACCTAGCAGTGCCGTCGTTAATAAACCCATTAAGTCTTCTCAGTACCTTAAATTCCGAACATGGATTTATCATTTCTGGTGCAAGGTCAGAAAAAATTTTGTCCCAAGTCGTTACGTACTTATGGTCGTGTTCTCCGTTTTTCACATAATAGACGTTTTGGTTTGCTCCTTTTTTAGGCTTCTTCGTGATAAAGCTGAACTCGATTTCAAACTTATCACCGCCGCTGCAAAGGTCTTCAACTCCTACAGGCTCTTCACCAGCTATTTCAAGTTTTCTTTCCAACAGCTCAATATGTTTCTTCAATTTTAAGATTTCAGCCGAAGCGTTTTCGTCAATTAGGTCTGCCTTGACCCAACCAACCGCTGGCATCCTATTGATCAACTGAGTTATACTCCGGCTAGCCTTAGCACCAAGATCAGCGGGGCTGTTCCAGTACTTGCAAAGTTTCTGCTCAACAAGCTTCCTAAATTGCTCAAGTTTTTTCTTGCTGGTAGGAGACTGTTCGGTCTTACCAGCTTCAATCTTACTCGGTTTCTCATGTAAGAATGCAATAACAGGTTTTCCGGATTCTGCCGCATACCTATACTCCATTTCGGTATAGCTCATTCCTGTAGCTTCGGAAACCGTCCCATATCTTCCGCCTACAATAACCATATAATAATCAGATTCATCAATTATCCTTTTGATCCAATTCCATTGCTCTTCGTTTGCAGCTGGAAACAATTCCATTCCTGCTGGCATACAATCCAGTTCGAGCAATGCCTGCATTACCTCTGAACGCTCCTCAAGAAGATCTGTATATGTTGAACTGACAAAGACTTGATATCGTTTGATCATATTTTCTCCTTGCTGTTCAACCAATTATTAGTATGTTTCCCCATATGGGGGATAAGTTCCCAATATGAGGGATATATTCCTGATGTGAGTAATATGGCAGGTCCCTGGTATAAGGAACCTGGCGCGGGTTGCCGCTGAGACGTTGCTCATATGTACAGCACCAATCGGGTAATTTGCAAGATGTTTTAAGGCGGGTCGCTGCGGGGTAATGGGGGCGGCCGGATCAGCGGAACGCATCCAGCTTGATGGCCGGCTTTACGGGCAGCAGGCGGGCCGGGTCGTGGAGCGCCATGCCGATGGCAAGGGTGTAGGAGGTGGACTTGCCGGGAGCGAGCGTCCGGTCGGTCCACTGGACGCCGATGAACCGCGCGTTGCTGGCCAGCGGGACCTTCCGCTTGCCAAGCGATGGCGACAGCAGGCTGGCGGAGTTGGAGAAGAACACCGTCGGTCGGTCGCTGCCGAACCACTGGATGAAGTTGGCCGTGCCGGTGAAGGTGTGTCCTTCGTGTATGGCGTCGTTGCCGTAGTCGTAGATGCCGGCATAGGAGTACTTCGTGCTGTCGATGACCTCTTCGTAGTTGATCATCCTGTCCTGCACCCATCCCACGTTCCCCGCGGACGAGCCGTAGTTGCCGACCCAGGGTTCGTCGCCGTAGATGTAGGTGTAGCGCGCCGGTACGGTGCCGATGTCGGTCAGCTTGATGGTGATCACGAAATAGCTGTCGCCGGCGTTGAGGTAGACGTAACGGTCGATGCGCAACGGCACGCCGTCCAGGTCGACCTGGTGGCTGCTGGAGACGACGACCGAACTGGAACTCTCGTCGATGACCTTGCTGCCGAGGAACTTCCAGCCGGAAGGGGAGATGATCCGGTTCGAGGGGAGCGCCACAATCGCCTCGTTCACGTTACACCAGACATGATACCAGCGGGTGCCGTCGTAAAACGCCATTCCCGTGTTGTCCATGAAGGTGTTGTCGCCGCCGGCGATGCTCGACGGCAGGCCGCCGCCGACGAACAGTCCGTGGACATACCGCTTGTCGTCGTCCATGTATCTGCCGAAGCAGGTCAGCATCTGCATGCCGTTGGGGAGGATGTTGCGGAAAAATCCGCTGCCGTCGGTCGCATCCCACTCGTAGTAGAGATACGGCGAGGACGGCCGTTTCGGATGCACCTTCCGAAAGAACCGGTAGCGCGGGTCGTCGAAATCGAGACTGGCGATGATCCGGTCGCCGTCGCCCACGTACAGGTCGTCTTTCAGTTCATAGTGCCAGCCGTTCGTCCCCTGCAACAGGAACAGACCGTCGAAATGTCCCTTGATGTCGAAACGTACGGTGGCAAAGAGGATGAGGACCAGGCCGATGAAGGCAAAGGTGGCGGTGAGTTTCGCCAACCTGTTGGCGGCGGGACGGGCGGCGAGGGGGTTTCGTTTCATGATGAAACGGTACTCCGGAATGGAATGGAAGACGCTGGGGACGGTATCCGTTCCGTCTCGCCGGTTCTCATTAAACTACTCCGGTAACGTGGAAACCGCAAGCGTTTTCAGGAGGGAGAAGCCCCCCCGAATGACAAGAGGCAGTGAATGCTCCCCGGCCTATGGTGCAGGAGGCTAGTCCGCCGGGGAGAGCGCATTTTCGATCTCGGTGACGATCAGGAACAGGGATGCGTCGTTGAGCTCCCCCCGTTCCGAAAAGGCGAGCGACGATGCCCATGTTCCATCTCCGGCGACGGTTGTAATCGGCGGCCCTGCGGCTGCCGCACCGCTACCAGTTCTCGCCGAGCAGTTCGAAGTGCGCCCGGGGATGGGCGCAGGCGGGGCATTTCTCCAGGGCGCTCTTCCCCTCGTGGGTGTAGCCGCAGTTGAGGCAGCGCCAGACGACCGGCTCGTTCCGGTGGAAGACGGCGTTGTTTTCGATGTTCTCCATGAGCTTCAGGTAGCGCTTCTCGTGCTGCTTCTCCGCCACGGCGATGGCGAGGAAGATCGCGGCGGCCTCGTTGAACCCCTCCTCGCGTGCGGTTGCCGCAAAGCCGGGGTACATCTCCGTGTGCTCGTAGTGCTCGCCGCCGGCGGCCTCTTTCAGGTTCTCGGCGGTGGTGCCGATGACGCCGGAGGGGAAGGTGGCGACGATCTCCGCCTCGCCGCCGGGGAGGAGCTTGTAGAGCCTTTTCGCGTGTTCCTTCTCCTGGTTGGCGGTTTCCTCGAAGATGGCGGCGATCTGCACGAACCCCTCTTTCTTCGCCTGTGCGGAGAAGTAGGTGTAGCGGTTGCGCGCCTGGCTCTCGCCGCAGAAGGCGGTGAGGATGTTCTTTTCGGTCTGGCTTCCTTTCATGCGGGTTTCCTTTCAGGTGTGGTAACGTCAAAAGCTCTATCCACAGATTACACAGATTTTCACAGATTAAAACCAGACTTTTATATCGGGGTTAACCTGTAAAAAACTGTGGATAAGGCCTTTCCGTTTTCTCCGCGTTCCTCTGTGCACTCTGTGTCTCTGTGGCAAAGCCTTTCAGGTCAGGCCGCGCCACCCACCGTTATCTCCGAGATGAGCAACGTGGGCTGCGCGTCCGCCACCGGCACCCCCTGGCCGTCCTTGCCGCAGGTGCCGATGCCGAACCCGAGGTCGTTCCCCACCTTCTCGATACTTTTGAGCACCTCGGGACCGTTGCCGGTGAGGGTCGCCCCCCGGACCGGTTCCCCCAGCCGGCCGTTCTCGATGAGGTACCCCTCGGTGACCTCGAAGACGAAGTCGCCGGTGACGGTGTTCACCTGGCCGCCCCCCATCTTCCGGACGAAGAGCCCCCGGTCCGTCTCCCGCAGGATGGCGGCGGGGTCGGACTCCCCCGGGGCGATGATGGTGTTGCTCATCCGCACGATGGGGCGGGTGGCGTAGGACTCCCGCCGGCCGTTGCCGGTGGAGACGGCACCGTCCTTCATGGCGGTGAGCCGGTCGTACAGGTAGCCTTTCAGGATGCCGTTCTCCACGAGCACCGTCCGCTCGCCCCGCACCCCCTCGTCGTCGAAGGAGAAGGAGCCGCGGGCGTGGGGGATGGTGGCGTCGTCAACCACGGTGACGAGCGGCGAGGCGACCTGCTCGCCGCGCTTCCCCTTGTACACGGACATCCCCGCGTGGACCAGGTCCGCCTCCAGGCCGTGGCCGATCGCCTCGTGCACCATGGTCCCCCCCGCCTCGGAGGAGAGGACCACCGGCATGAGCCCGCCCGGCGCCTTGCGCGCCCCGAGCATCATCACCGCCCGCCTGGCCGCCATAAGGGCGATCTCCTCCGCCGGATGCTCCCGGAAGATCTCGTGCCCCTTGAAGCCGCCGATCGGCTCGTAGCCGGTCTGGATGACGCCCCCTTCCGCCGCCACCGCCTGGGTGAGGAAGACCGTGGCGGTGCGGTCGAACTCGCAGAACTCACCGAGGGAGTTGGCCACCTGGCCGCGCATCCGGCCGTCCCGGTGGACCACCATCACCTGCCTGATCCGCGGGTCCACCCCCCGGGCAGCCTGTTCGGAGCGGGTCACCATGGCCACCTTGTCGGAGAGCGGGACGGAGTCGGGATGGATGGCGATGGGGAAACCGGGACCCTGAACCTTGGCGCGCAGGTCGATGGCGCCGTCGAACCGTTTTCCCTTCACGGCGCGGCTTAAGGTTTCTGCCAGGGCGAGGAGCGCACTTTGTGTCACCTCGTTGGTGTAGGCGTAGGCGGTGCGCAGGTCGGAGATGACCCGCAGGCCCACCCCGCGGTCGGTGCCGGCCATGACCCGTTCGATCTTGCCGTCCTCGCAGACGATGGAGGTGCCGGCGCTCTCCTCGAAGTACAGGTCGGCGAACTCGCCCCCGCCGGCAAGGGCCCGGCGCAGGATGGCGGATATGTCGAAGCTGTCGAGCATGTCAGTCCCTTTCTTGACGTCTTACAAACTACAAGGCAATGGTACGCGGAAACGGCGGAAAAATCGGATAAAGGCGGATTGAAACCACAACCATATAACAAACCGGAAAAACATCAATTGATCACGCAACGCCGCAACGACGCAACGTAATGACAGAAGCTTACCCGTAACGGGTATATTCCTGCCGGCAAGAGAAGCTTGAATGCAATGTCTTGATTTCGTTGCGTTCGTCGCTTAGTAGCGCCTACTTTTGGTGCGGCGTTGCGTGAGACCGATTTAGGATGATCCACCGCTATCGGATTGCATCCGCTTATCCCGCGTATCCGGTTTGTAGCGGGGGTGAGTTTGGGATCACCGCATCCGGCGGCAGCTCGGTCAGCTCGATCTCCTGCTGGAGCGCCGTCACCAGCGCCGCCATGTCCGCCGTGAAACCCGCCGGAATGGTCAGGCTGACGATCCCCTCCCGGGCATCCACCGTGGAGAGCAGTGACATGTTGTCGTACCCTTCCAGGATGAACTTGAGGTAGGCGAGGTCGCGGCGGTTCATCCGGAAGTAGCGCACGATAGAACCGGTCACGGACACGGCTCCCCCTGGATCGCCACGAGCCCCGCCCGGCCCGGGAGCTCTCCCATGGCGAGGACGCAGCGGGGGGGATCGGACACCATTGCCTCTGTCGCCGCCTCCGCCAGGGTGACGAACCGGCAGCCGCGCTCCTTGAGGCGGACGAGGAGGTCGTCGAAGACATGCGCCATGGACTTCCCTTCCATCTCGGCGTGGATGGTGTGCACGTTCAGCCCCGGTGTGAGGCGGGACAGGTACAGGTCGTTGACGGTATCGGCGGTGATGCCGTTTTCCCCCAGGACCTCGTCCATGGTGGGCCAGGTGGTGGGGATCTGGAGGGTCCGGAACCGGCGGCCGTCGAACACCGGATAGAAGGGGGACCTGCCGCGGGAGTCGCTGCAGTAGGCGAGTCCCATGGCGTCCTGTACCTCCAGCGAGCTGGCGGAGACGGTCCAGCCCGGTGCGGCGACGGCGGCGGTGCGGCGCCCCATGATCCGCTCGAAGGCGGCGCTTGCCCGCCCCAGTTCCATGAGCGCCATCTGTTTGGTCATCCAGGGGAGGTAGTCGTGCCACTTGACATGGTCCCAGCAGTGGATTCCCACCTCGTGGCCGGCCCGCTCCGTCTCCCGCAGCACCTCCGGCAGCCGCTCCCCGATCATGGGGGCGGGGAGGAGGGTGCCGTACAGCAGGGTCTTCAGCCCGTAGGTGGACGGCGCCTTGGTGCGGAGCATCTTTTTCAGGAACCCCTTGCGGGTGAAGATGCGGCGGATCGCCTTGCCGGAGTTGTCCGGCCCGAGGGAGAAGTAGAAGGTGCCCCGGATGCCGTGCCGGCCGAGGATCTCCACGAGGCGGGGGACGCCGTCCCGCGTCCCTTCGTAGGTGTCCACGTCGATCTTGATGGCGATGGTGTGGTCGGTCATGTGGGTCGGTTCGCGCCCTTTCGCATGGGTGATGCTACCTCTGCAATCTACCCGCATTCGGGGGGAGTGACAAGCCTGTTTTTGAACGGTGTAACGATACTGTTTTTCTGCTTGTGAAACATTGTTAATAGTATGGTATAGTTTCAGCGATCTGAGCCGGGACGGGAGGGCCTGGTGTGGCGATCGACAGGATGTCGAGACCGGAGAGCTGCGGTAGCCGGTGCTATCCATGACCGATGGGGTGTGAAGCCATGGAAGCGTTTCCCGAGGAGAATCCGAGCCCGGTTCTGCGCGTTGCGCCGGACCGGGAGGAGAGGGTGCGTCAGCGGAACCGCGAGCTCACCCTGGCCGACGAACGGTTGCAGCGCGAGTTCGGCGGGCGCCGGAAGGCCGTGGATGAACTGCGGCGGAGGGAACGGATGTACGCCGCCATCTTTTCCGGCGTCGGGGGCGGCATCTCCCTGACCGGTCCCGACCTGCGGCTCCGGTCCGTCAACCAGACGATCCGGGACCAGGTTCCCGGGATCAATTTCAGCCCGCATCCCTTCGGTTACGAAAGGTTCCACGATCCTCGCCGCGGCGATGCGGTGCCCGGCATGGGGGCGACCTTCCACTTTGTGCCCGGGCTGGTGCCGGTTGGGGAGAGCGTTGCATGACACCCTTGCGTATGCTGCTCGTTGAGGATTCCCCGGATGATGCAGCCCTCTTGCTGTGGGAGCTGAAACGCTCGGGATTCGACTGCCGCTCGCGCAGGGTGGAATCGCGGGAGGAGATGGAATCCGCGCTGGAGGCGTCCGAATGGGATCTGGTCCTGTCGGATTACATCCTCCCCAGTTTCAGCGGCATCGATGCGTTGCGCCTCGCCCGCGAGCGCGAACTGGACATCCCGTTCATCATGGTTTCCGGCAAGACGGGGGAGGATGTGGCCGTAGAAGCGATGCGCGCCGGGGCCCACGACTACATCCTGAAGGGAAACCTGTCGCGGCTTGCCCCGGCCATACGGCGCGAACTCGTCGAGTTCCGGCGGCGCCGGGAGCAGCGTGCAGCGGAACGGGAGCTCAGGCTCCTCAAACAGGCGATCGAGACCATCCCCCTCGGTGTTACCATCTCCGACCTGAAGGGGACGATCCTGTACTCGAACCCTGCCGAGGCGCGGATGCACGGATACGCGGTGGAGGAGCTGGTGGGGAAGGACTGCCGGATATTTGCGGCGCAGGAATGCCCGGAAGAACGACGGATCCAGCCGGAATCGTTCGTGATGCTTGGGCGGGAGAGCGTCAACCGGCACCGGGACGGTTCGGTCTTCCCCGTCTACATGATCTCGTCGCTGGTGTACGACCCCGACCGACGCCCTCTGGGCGTCGTTGCCGTCTGTGAGGATATTTCGGAACGGAAGCGGGTGGAGGAGGCGCTCCGTTTCATGAGTACCCATGATGCCCTGACCGGCCTGTACAACCGTGCTTTTTTCGACATGGAGCTGGAGCGGCTCAACCGGAGCCGGCTCTTCCCGGTCAGCGTCATCATGATGGACCTGGACGAACTCAAGCTGGTCAACGACCATTACGGGCATGCCGCCGGCGACCTGCTCCTGCAGCGGTCCGGCCAGATGCTCTCTTCCCTGTTCCGGTCGGAGGATGTCGTGGCGCGTATCGGCGGGGACGAGTTCGTGGTACTCCTGCCCGAGACGGACGATGCGGCGCTGGCACGCGCCCTTGCCCGTATCGACGAGGTGATGTGCATGGCGAAGGGGGGGGCGGGAGAGACCTGCATAAGCCTGTCCGTCGGCGGGGCGACTGCGCTTGAGTCGGGAACGATCATGGAGGCGCTCAGGCTGGCGGACGAGCGGATGTACAAGGTGAAGCAGCAACGGAGGGGACGCCGCCGCTCCGGCTGGCCGGAATAGGCGCCTGACGTGCGAACGGCCGCTTCCCTGGGGGAGCGGCCGTTCGTCGTTTTTGCAAAGGTGATGCGCCTAGAGCAGGTGCTGGATCTTTTCCCGGTCCTCGATGAGGTAGAAATCCAGGGTCTTTTTCAGGGCGTCGTCGATGGTGGTGGTCGGCTCCCAGCCGAGCCGTTCCTTCGCGTTCTTGACCGACGGCACCCGGGTCAGCATGTCCTGATAACCGGCGCCGTAGAACTCGCCGGACGATACCTCGACGATCTTGCAGGCGTCCGCCTTTTCCCGGTACTCGGGGTATTCCCGCACCAGGGCGATGAGCTTCTCCGCCAGTTCCCGCACGGAGAGATCGTTGGTCGGGTTGCCGATGTTGAAGATCCCGCCGTCGGCGCAGCCGTTCTCGTTGGCGATGATCCGCATGAGGCAGCCGATGCCGTCCTCGACGAAGGTGAAGGAGCGGCGCTGGTTGCCGCCGTCCACCAGCTGGATCGGCTCACCGGCCAGGATGTTGTAGAGGAACTGGGTGAGGACCCGGGAGCTCCCTTCCTTGGCCGTGGAGATGGAGTCCAGCTTGGGGCCGATCCAGTTGAAGGGGCGGAACAGGGTGTATTTCAGCCCCTCGTGGGCGCCGTAGGCGTAGATGACCCGGTCCAGCATCTGCTTGGCGCAGGAGTAGATCCACCGTTCCTTGGCTATGGGGCCGAGCTGGAGCGGCGAGGTCTCCTCGTCGAACTCCCGGTCCGGGCTCATGCCGTACACCTCGGAGGTGGAGGGGAAGATGACCCGTTTCTTGTACTTCACGCACTGGCGGATGATCTTCAGGTTCTCCTCGAAGTCCAGCTCGAAGACCCGAAGCGGGTCCTTCACGTAGGTGACGGGGGTGGCGATGGCCACCAGCGGCAGCACCACGTCGCACTTCTTGATGTTGTACTCGATCCACTCCTTGTTGATGGTGATGTCCCCCTCCAGGAAATGGAAGCGGGGATCACCCAGGGAGCGCTCCAGCTTGTCGCAGGCCATGTCCAGGCCAAAGACCTCCCAGTCGGTGGTGGTGAGGATGCGATGGGTCAGGGCGTTGCCGATGAAACCGTTCACGCCTAATATGAGTACCTTCATTCAGCTTTCTCCTTGTTGCGGCTCCGATAACGGGCCGTCCGCGGCGTTATCGAAACCGGGTGATTGTATTCATGGAATGCAGCAGTTGTCCGTTGTAACCCCTCCCGGCCTCCCCTTACGTAAGGGGAGGAAGCCCGGTTCCCCCTCTTGAGGCAAGAGGGGGACAGGGGGAGTTATGTTTTGAAAAACACTATTTCCGATGTTTTCCCTTCAACCCACTCAGTGGCGGTCAATTCCTCTTCCCCTTCGATCTGCAGCGATCTGATCTCCAGGAGCCCCTCGCCGGTGCCGACGCGGAGCGGCGACGTGGAGACGATCCGCCCCGGTGCGCCCGTTCCCTCGACAGGCCATGCTGACCAGATGACGACCTTTTGTTCGTCCAGATGCGTGAACGCGCCCGGGTAGGGATGGGTGACGCCGCGGACCAGGTTGTAGATGGCGACCGCAGGCTTCGTCCAGTCGATTCTTCCGTCCGCCGGCTTCCGACCGCCGCAGTAGTTCCCCGCCTTGAGATCCATGGGGATGCGCGGGGCGGTTCCCGCCAGAAGCTGCGGCCAGGCGCGGCTGATGACCGTCACCGCCGCGTCGGTGACCTTGTTGAAGACGTCAAAGGCGGTGTCGGTGAACCCGATCGTCACCTTCTCCCGGTCCACGATGTCGCCGGCGTCGGGCTTCTCCACCATGTAGTGGAGGGTGGCGCCGGTCTCCGTCTCGCCGTTGATCACGCACCAGTTCACCGGCACCCGGCCCCGGTAGCGCGGCAGGTATGAGCCGTGCAGGTTGAGCGCCCCGCGGCGCGGGATCTCCAGCAGTTCCGGCCGGATCATGTTCCGGTAGTAGAAGGAGAGAAGGAAGTCCGGGGCGATCTCCTTCAATCGCGCCACGTTTGCCGGGAGGTTTATGTCGGAGGTCAGGTACGGGATGCCGTGCTGCTCCGCCAGCTCCCGCACCGACCGAAACCAGATCTCCTCCGTGGGGGAGTCCTCGTGGGTGAAGACGAGCCGCACCTCCGCCCCCTGCCGGAGCAGTTCCTCCAGGCAGCGGTATCCCACGTTATGGTATGCACAGACGACGATCTTGTTCATGGAAATCTCTTCAAAATCTGCCACAGAGACACAGAGACACGGAGAAAATCAGAAGGACTGTGCAAGCCAGTCGGAAATGATTTCTCCTATTGGGCGTTTGAAAATAAACCGCAAAGCAGTCGAAACTACAATCACTAAAACCATAATAACGGCAAAGGTGATGAACAGGGTGGTCATACTCTGTGCTCCCTCTGTGTCTCCGTGTCTCTGAGGCAGGTTTTCGTCAGTCAGCCTGGCCGTGTATCCGCCGCACCACGTACCGCGGCCTTTTGCGCACTTCCTGGTAGATTCTCCCCACGTATTCGCCGACGATGCCGATGCCGAAGATGGTGATCCCCATGAAGAAGAAGAGGATGGCGAAGAGGGTGAAGACCCCCTCCACCTCGGCGCCGACGATGAACCGGCGGACCATCAGGAAGATGGCGAACCCCACGGAGAAGAGGGAGGTGAGGATTCCCATGAGGGCAAAGAGCTGCAGCGGCACCACGGAGAAGCCGGTCATCAGGTCGAAGTTGAGCCGGACCAGCCTGTAGAGGGAATACTTGCTCTCCCCTTCCGCACGTTCCGCATGGGCCACCGGCACCTCGCCGGGGCTGGCGGCGAAGGTCTGGGCCAGGGCGGGGATGAAGGTGGAAGATTCCTGGCACCGGTTTATGTTGTTCACCACGTTGCGGTGGTAGGCCCTGAGCATGCAGCCGTAATCGCTCAACTGCATCCCGGTCATCTTGCGGGTGACCATGTTGACCGTGAGCGAGGCGGTACGGCGGAAGAAGGTGTCCTGGCGCTTCTGGCGGATGCTTCCCACCACGTCGTGTCCCTTTTCCACCTCCGCCACCAGTTTGGGGATCTCCTCCGGCGGGTTCTGCAGGTCGGCATCGATGGTGATGACGATCTCGCCGCGGCTCTCCTCGAAGGCGGCGAGAAGCGCCATGTGCTGGCCGAAGTTGCCGTTGAACTCGATGACCTTTACTTCCGGATACTGCCCGGCCATCCCCTTCAGTATTTCCAGCGACCGGTCGCGGCTGCCGTCGTCGGTGAAGATGATCTCGAACGGTCTCCCCATCCGCTGCAGGACCGGGTAGAGACGGTCCATGAGGGGGCGCAGGTTCAGCTCCTCGTTGTAGACGGGAACGGTGACGGAGAGATACGGGGTCATTTCCGGTTCCTCGCGATGACGTCCTTCACCGCCTCCACCACGTCCCGGGCGTCGTCGTCGGTCATCCGCGGGAAGAGCGGCAGCGACAGTATCCGGTCGGAGGCGTAGTCGGCGTTGGGGAGCGACCCTGCCGGCTGGGGGAGGTGCTCCCGGTACCAGGCGTGGTGGTGGATCGCCTTGTAGTGAAGTCCGGAGCCGATGTTCAGCTTCTTCAGCTCGGCCATGAACCCGTCCCGGTCGATGGCGAGCCGCTCGATCCGTACGAGCGGCGTGTACAGGTGCCAGGCGTGGCGCTGCGGGTAGGGGGCGTAGGCGGGGAGCGCCAGCTCCGCCACGTCGGCGAACTCCCGGTTGTACTGCTCGGCGATCTCCGTGCGCCGGTCGATGAAACCGTCCAGTTTCGGCAGCTGGTGGATGCCGATGGCCGCCTGGATATCCATCATGTTGTACTTGAAGCCGGGGAGCATGATGTCGTAGTTGGGACTGCCGCTGGCGGCGAACCGCTTCCACGCCTCCCGGCTCATGCCGTGGAACTTGAGGAGCGAGACCTCTTCCGCCAGCGCCTCGTCGCCGGTGCAGACCATCCCCCCCTCGCCGGTGGTGAGGTTCTTGTTGGGATGGAACGAGAAGATGGAGATCGTGTTCAGTGAGCCGATCTTTTTCCCCTTGTACTCCGTGCCGGCGGCATGGGCGGCGTCCTCGATGACCGTGAGGTTGAACTCCCGGGCCAGTTCCAGGAGCGGGTCCATGTCGCAGCTCTGGCCGGCGAAGTGCACCGGGATGATGGCACGCGTCCTCGGGGTGATCTTCTCGCGGACCTTTGCCACGTCGATGTTGAGGGTCCCCGGCTCGATGTCGACCAGCACCGGTTTCGCCCCGCAGAGGACCGGGATGCTCAGGGTCGAGGCGAAGGTCATGGGGGTGGTGATGATCTCGTCGCCGGGCGCGATGTTCAGCGCCAGGAGCGTCAGGTGGAGCCCGGCGGTGGCCGAGCTGAGCGGTACGGCGAAGGGAGCTCCCACGTAGGCGCGGAAGGCGTCCTCGAACCGCTTCACCTTGGGACCGGTGGTGATCCAGCCGGAGCGGAGGGAATCCACGACCTCGTTGATCTCGTCGTCGTCGATGGTCGGTGTCGAAAAGGGGAGGAACTGGCTGCGCACAGGGGTCTCCTTGAAAAGGTACTTCGTATCACAAAACGGTCGGTTTGCCAACAGCTGTCTGGAAAAGCCGTTACCCTTGCCGGTTGGCGAGGAGGATCTTCCGGTCGCTTTCCCCCACGACGATGCCCGGACTCCCCATGGCCTGACGGAAGCCGTCCAATTCGGACTTCATGACGAGGACGATAATCTTTTCGGGCGAGTCCCACCGTTGCCGGAACTGTTCCACCCCCGGGAACCAGGCGGACTGGTCACCCTGTTTGCTGCCGAACTCCAGTTCGTTCGGGTCGGTTACCTGGACGACCCGTCTGCCGGAATAGAAGATCAGGTCCGGGTCGTAGTTGCCGAAGTTGGCGAGGGTTGCGCCGTTTTCGGCGTACCGGGTGGCGACCGCGGCGAGCGCCTTGGAGTTCTTGTGGGCGATGACGGAGGAAAACACCAGCGACGGGCCGACGAGGCAGAAGAGCCAGGCGCTCGCCGTAAGCCCCGCCACGAGAAGCGTCACGCTCCGGCGGCGGGCGGCGGTATAGGCCGATATCCCCTGGATCACGAGAATCGAGCCGAGCACCGTCGCCGCAACGGTGCTGATACCGGGCTTCGCCGCCAGATGGGGATAGAGAATGACGCCGGTCCCGGCGGGCACGAGGAGTGCCGCAGTTGCCAGTGCGGTGGCGCGGAGCGTGTCGCCCGGATCATCCAGGGCAGTGGAGAGCCGGTCCCCAATGAGGAGCGCCAGGGCGGGAAAGACCGGCAGGATGTAGGGGACGAGCTTAGAGTCCGAGATGGAGAAGAATACGAACACGAGCCCTGCCCAGATGGCCAGGTAGAGCCGCTTTTCCGCGCCGCGGGACCGCCGTTCCCGCCAGAACCGGCGTAACGTCTCCGGCAGGAGCAAGCTCCAGGGGAGGAAGCAGCCGAACAGGATCGGGATGAAGAACCAGTCGGGCTGGTACCGGTGGTGGATCTTCGTGGTGAACCGCTCGAAATGCTCGCGGATGAAGAAAAAATGCGGGAAGTTGGGGTTTTTGAGGGATACGGCGACAAACCAGGGGGCACAGATCAGCAGAAACAGCAGTATGCCGGTGACGAGGCGCATCTGCCGCAACAGGCGCCAGCGGCCGGTGAAGAGCATGTAGAAAAAGGCTACTCCGCCCGGCAGGACGAAGCCGATGAGCCCCTTGGCGAGCGTTGCAAGCGCTGCCGCCGTATAAAAGAGGTACCAGTAGAGGCTCTTGCGCGGTTCGTCTTCCTGCGCCGCGAGCAGGAAGAAGAGAAACGTTGCCGTTATGGTGAGGGTCAGGGGGATGTCGGTCAGGACGATGCGCGACTGGGCCACGAAACCGGCGGCGGTTCCCAGTACCAGCGCGCCCAGGAGACCGGTGCGCCGGTCGAACAGCTTTCGTCCCGCATGGTAGACGAGGAGGACCGTGAGGAGGCCGCAGAGTGCGCAGAAGAAGCGCGCGGCGAACTCGTTCATGCCGAAGATCCGGAACGAGAGGGCGTTCAGCCAGTAGAGGAGCGGTGGCTTCTCGAAGTACTTCACGTAGTTCAGGTGCGGGGTGATGAAGTCGCCCCGCTCCAGCATCTCCCGTGGGATCTCCGCGTAGCGCCCCTCGTCGGGGTTCATGAGCGGCAGCCGGCCGAGAAGCATGAAGAACGCCGCCCCGCAGCTGATGGTGAGAAACGCCAGGTCGCGGCCGGCGCGGCCGGTGCGGTCGGTCAGAAAACGTCGGAGTGATGCCATTGCGGGGGTCCTTGCGTCGTTGGAATGGTATGTATACCCTACGTCATGAAAATTAGCCCTGAGTTAGGGCAGTATACTATATGTATCGATTCGGCGAGCGGCACCGTTTTCGCCTCTTTCCCGCCGCAGGAGGTCCAGCGGGGCCACCGGAAATGGCAGCCGCAGCCTGATCCGCTGGTTGGGGTGCGCCGTTTCCACGGGGGTTCCGTCCGGAGTCGTCATGCGGTCCAGGATCTGCCGGTGCGCGGTCATGCGGGGACCGATGACCTCTATCTCCTCGCCGGCGCGGAGCCGGTTGCGTACCCCAACCAGCGCGGTGCCGTCGGGAACCACTTCCTCCACCACCCCGACGAAGTCGTGACTGCGGATGTAGGCGGACCGGTACGCGTGATCCACGTCCTGGGGAGGGCCGAGGTAGAAGCCGGTGGTATAGCCGCGGTGGCTGATCTTGCACAGTTCCTCCAGCCATTCCGGCCGTAACTCGTATCCGTCGGGGTCCTCGCAGTAGCGGTCCAGCGCCTCCCGGTAGACCCGGACGACGGAGGCGACGTAGTGGATGCTCTTCATACGCCCCTCGATCTTCAGGGAGTGGACGCCGCTCGTCACCAGGTCGGGGATATGGCGGATGAGGCAGAGGTCCTTGGCGTTGAAGATAAAGGTGCCGTTGCCGTCCTCCATGACGGGGAAGTATTCGCCGGGCCGGGTTTCCTCGACGAGGGCGTAGCTCCACCGGCAGGGCTGGGTGCATTCCCCCCGGTTGGCGGACCGGTCGTTCAGGACGCTGGAGAGGAGGCAGCGCCCCGAATAGGAGATGCACATGGCGCCGTGGACGAACGCCTCGACCTCGATGCCGACCCGCTGCCGGGTCTCCCGGATATCCTCCCGGGACATCTCCCTCGCCAGGTTGATCCGTTTCACCCCCCGCGTTTCCCAGAACCGGGCGCTCCGCCAGTTGACCGTATTGGCCTGGGTGGAGAGGTGTATGTCGCGGTGGGGGGTAATCTCGCCGATCAGGTCGACGACGCCGGGGTCGGCGGCGATGCAGGCATCCAGCGGGATCGGGGCGGTCTCCTCCAGAAAACGGGCGAGACGCTCCAGCCCGGCGTTGTCCGGGTAGGCATTGACCGTCAGGTAGGCCTTGACGTTGTGGGCATGGGCATAGGCGACCGCTTCCGCGATTTCGGGCACGGTGAAGTTGTCCGCCAGATTCCGCAGGCCGAACGCCTTTCCGCCAAGGTAGACCGCATCGGCCCCGTAATGTACGGCGACGCGGAGTTTCTCCATGTTCCCCGCCGGGGCGAGGAGTTCAGGCTTGTGCATGGTCTGTCGTGGTGGAGGGCATCGGTCGGTCCGGGAGTCGGGCGGTGTTGGGAATGATATGTGCAAAAGCGGTGATGATACTAGCATATTTCCCCCGGCAAAAAAACCCCAAAGGGTGCTTTGTCCTTGACAAGGGCCGCTAAAACGCTTTAATGGTGATAACTTTTGCCACGGAAGGGGTTATGAAGCACTGGTACAGGCTGGTGGCAACGGTGGTCGCCGGCGCGGCACTTGCCGGCTGCGCCGCAGACGATGTCATGGTGAAGCGGCAGGCGGAGATGGAATCCCGGATCGAGAACCTGCTTCAAAGCAACAAGGCGATGAATGCCCAGCTGGCCGACGTCTCCGGCGAATTGCTGAGGATCAAGGAGCAGGTCCGCGCCAACGGTGATGACATCGGACGGCTTACGGCGGGGCAGAAAGATCTGCGGGAGTCGCTGGACGCCTTGCATGCGCGCGAGGTGAAGGTGAAAACCGCCCCCCCGGCGACTAGGGGCGAGGTGGTGAACCGGGATGCGGTCAAGGAAAAGGACAGCGCCCAGGACGCCTACGTAAAGGCCTATGGCCTGTACAGTTCCGACAGGTACGACGAGGCGGTCAAGGCATTCACCTCGTTCATGCAGACCTATCCCGCCAGCGAGTTTGCCGCCAACGCGCAGTACTGGATCGGGGAGTGCCATTATACCCAGTCGAACCTTCCCCTTGCCCTGGATGCGTTCCAGAAGGTTATTTCGAACTATCCGGCTTCGAAGAAGGTACCCGATGCCATGCTGAAGGCGGCGTACACCCTGTACGCCATGCACAGCGACGACAAAGGGCGCGTCATGCTGGAGAACCTGATCGAGAAGTATCCCAAAAGCCCGGCGGCCGACAAGGCGCGGGAACGGTTGAGCCGCAAGTAACCCATTCGAGAGGTGCGTATGAGATCGCTTGTAGTTTTCCTGCTGCTGGTCGCGACACTGGGTGCCGTGCCGATGAGCTGTCTGGCGGCACAGGATGAGCCGACGGTCTATGTCATCAAGCAAGGGGACACCCTGTGGGGACTGTCGCAACGGTTCCTGTCCGATCCCTTCTACTGGCCCGACCTGTGGGCCCGCAATCCGAATATCACCAATCCCCATTTTATCTATCCCGGGCAGAAGCTGAAGGTCTACAAAGACCATATCGAGATCGAGCCCGCTCCCCAGCAGCCGGTTGGCCGGCCTGCAGCGCCTGCCGCTCCGAATGCCGAGGCCGGGGCACCGGCGCCAGCTCCGGAGAAAACCTTCATGGTGACCGGCGGTGAAGGGTTTCTGATGGAAAAGAAGCAGCTGCCGTCCGGATACATCATCGGCACCTACCAGGACCGGGTCAATGTGGGTGACGACGACGTGGTGTACACCGATATCGGCCGTCGTCAGGGTGCCAGGGTGGGAGACCGCTATTCCATCTATACCAAGCTGGAGGCGGTGAGCCATCCGGTGACGAACGAGATCATGGGGTACCGCGTACTGCCGCTCGGAACCCTCCAGCTCAGCGAGCTGGAGGACAACTCCTCCAAGGCGATCATCACCAAGTCGTACCGCGAGGTGAGTGCCGGCGAGTTCCTCATGCCGTACAAGGACCGACGCCGGGAGGTGACCCTTAAGGCGAGCGACCGCGACCTGACCGGCTACATCGTGGAGACGCGCAACAACTCCGAGGTTATCGTCCCCGGCGACATCGTCTATACCGATCTCGGTCGGAACCAGGGAGCGGAGGTCGGCAACCTGCTCTACGTGGTCCGGGATGTGAAGCCCGATCCGAAGTTCGTGGACATGCCCGTCGGCCGCCTGCCCGCCGAGGTGCTCGGCGCCGTGGTGATCGTGGGGATCAACGACAACAGCTCGACGGCTCTCGTGATAAAAAGCATCGATGCCATCTACCGGGGCGACCGGCTGGAGATGCGCAGCGACAAATAACACTCTCGCGGGGGCCGTCAGCCGGCCCCCTTTTTGCGTCCCATGGAACATCTCTTCTGGATCTCTCTCAGATCGGTACCGCAGGTAGGAAACGTCACCTTCCGCCGTCTGCTGGAGCGTTTCGGCTCTCCGGAGGCCGTCTTCCGGGCGTCTCGTGACGCGCTCCTGCAGGTGAGGGGGGTGAGCACTGCCACGGCGGATGCCATCCGTTCCCATGACGGCCGCCAGGCCGCCGAGCAGGAGTGCCTCGCGGTCCGTCGCACCGGGGTCCGCATCGTTACCCTCCTCGATCCCGATTACCCCAAACCACTCCTGGAGATACCCGATCCTCCCCCCTATCTCTATCTGAAGGGAAAGCTGGACACCATCGACCCTGCCGTGGCCGTGGTCGGCTCGCGTCGTGCCTCCAGCTACGGCATCCTGGCCACCACACGGCTTTCCGGCGAGCTGGCCCGCAACGGGGTGGCGGTGGTTTCGGGGATGGCGCGCGGAGTGGATGCGGCGGCCCATCGTGCCGCGCTGGAGGCGGGGGGGATGACCATCGGCGTCCTCGGCTGCGGCATCGACATCGTCTATCCGCCGGAAAACCGGGCGCTGTTCGGGGAGATGGCGGAAAAGGGGGGGCTGATCTCCGAGTTCCCCCTGGGAACCCAGCCGCTGGCGGAGAACTTCCCCCGCCGCAACCGGCTCATCAGCGGCATTTCCCGTGGGGTGCTGGTGGTGGAGGCGGCGGAGAACAGCGGTTCCCTCATCACCGCCCAGTTCGCCCTGGACCAGGGAAGGGACGTGTTCGCCGTGCCGGGCAACATCAACTTCGGCTCCAGTCGCGGCGCCAACCGGCTCATCAAAGAGGGGGCCAAGCTCGTGCAGGGGGTGGAAGACATCCTGGAGGAGCTGCCCCGGGCCGGGCATCACACAGGGGCTGCGCCTAAGACGCCCGGATTCAGCCTCTCTCCGCAGGAGGCTGCCCTCTATACCCTGCTGGCTGACGGCCCGCTCCACATCGACGAGCTGAGTTCCAGAACCGAATTGACACCCGGGGAGGTTTCCGCTATGTTACTCAACCTGGAGCTGAAGGGGACGGTAATCCAGCTTCCCGGCAAGCATTTTTCCCTGGCCTGATCCTTCCCGGCGTGCCTTCCCGACATATCCCCACCCGTGCCGGACGGTTCCGGGCCAGCCTAATCTCTACAACGAAACGGTGAATTCATGTCCCACCACCTCGTCATCGTCGAGTCGCCCGCCAAGGCGAAGACCATCGAAAAGTTCCTCGGCCCCGGATACCGGGTGCTCGCCTCCTTCGGCCACGTGCGTGCGCTCCCCAGCAAGCAGGGGTCCGTCGACGTGGAGCACGACTTCGAACCGAAGTACGCCGTCCTCCCCGAGAGCAAGAAGCATATCGACGCCATCAAGAAGGAACTGAAGGAGGCCGACTCCCTCTTGCTCGCCACCGACCCCGACCGCGAGGGAGAGGCGATCTCCTGGCACCTCCTGGCGGCGCTCGGCCTGGACAAGAAGAAGGCGTCGATCCCGATCCGCCGGGTGGTGTTCCACGAGATCACCAAGGGGGCGATCGTCGACGCGGTGCAGCACCCCCGCGACATCTCCACCGAGCTGGTGGACGCCCAGCAGGCCCGCTCCATCCTCGATTACCTCGTCGGCTTCAACCTGTCGCCGTTCCTCTGGAAGAAGATCCGCTACGGCCTCTCCGCCGGCCGGGTGCAGTCGGTGGCACTCCGGCTCGTCTGCGAGCGGGAGAAGGAGATCCAGGCGTTCCGGGAGCAGGAGTACTGGACCATCGGGGCGTCGCTCGCCGGGAAGGGGGCTAAGCCGTTCAGCGCCGGCCTCGTGGAGGCGGCAGGCAAGAAGCTTGGCAAGTTCGACATCCCCGACAAGGACGCCGCCGACGGGCTGGTGTCGACCCTCTCCGCCGCCGCCTACCGGGTGGACAAGGTCACGAAGAGCGAGCGCAAGCGCAACCCGTCGCCCCCCTTCACCACCTCCACCCTGCAGCAGGAGGCGTCCCGCAAGCTCGGGTTCTCCGCCAAGAAGACCATGGCCACCGCCCAGAGGCTGTACGAGGGGATCGACGTGGGAGAGGGGACCGTCGGTCTCATCACCTACATGCGTACCGACAGCGTGGCGCTCTCCACCCAGGCGCTGGACGAGGCGCGGCAGGTCATCACCTCCCTCTACGGCACGGAGTACGCCCTCGCGAAGCCCCGCTTCTTCAAGAACAAGTCCAAGAACGCCCAGGAGGCCCACGAGGCGATCCGCCCCACCTACATCTCCAAGACCCCGGCGGAGGTGAAGAAGTACCTCTCCAGCGACCAGTTCCGGCTCTACGACCTGATCTGGAAGCGGACCGTGGCCTGCCAGATGTCCGAGGCGCTCCTGGACCAGACCTCCGTGGATATCGGGGCGGGAAAAGGGTACACGTTCCGCGCCGCCGGGACGGTGATCCGGTTCGCCGGCTTCATGAAGCTGTACATCGAGGGGACCGACGCCGCCTCCGACAGCGAGATGCCGGAGGAGAAGGGTGACGACAAGGAGCAGAAGCTCCCGCCGCTTACCGAAGGGGACATCCTGGAGCTGAAGGAACTTCTCCCCGAGCAGCATTTCACCCAGCCGCCGCCCCGCTACACCGAGGCGACCCTGGTGAAGACCCTGGAGGAGTACGGCATCGGCCGCCCCTCCACCTACGCCAGCATCATGAACACCCTCCTGGAGCGCAAGTACTGCCGCCTCGACAAGAAGCGGTTTTTCCCCGAGGACGTGGGGATGGTGGTGAACGACCTCCTGACCAACCACTTCACCAAGTACGTGGACTACAACTTTACCGCCGGGCTGGAGGAGGAGCTGGACCAGGTCTCCCGGGGGGAGATGCAGTGGAAACCGCTCCTGCACGACTTCTGGGGGCCGTTCAAGTCGCTCCTCACCACGAAGGAGGGGGAGGTCAGCAAGGAGGAGCTCACCACCGAAACCCTGGACGAGGCCTGCCCCGAGTGCGGCAAGCCGCTGGCGGTGAAGCTGGGGAAACGGGGGAAGTTCATCGCCTGCACCGGTTACCGCGAGGGGTGCCGCTACACCCGCAACCTGGAGAAGGAGGGGGCGGAGGAGGCGCCGGCGGAGCCGGTCCTGTCGGAGGAGAAGTGCGACAAGTGCGGCAGCCCGATGCTCATCAAGGACGGCCGCTACGGCAAGTACCTGGCCTGCTCCGGCTATCCCGCCTGCAAGAACATCCAGCCGCTGGTGAAACCGAAGGGGACCGGCGTCGTCTGCCCGGAATGCAGGGAAGGGGAGCTGACGGAGAAGAAGTCCCGCTACGGCAAGATGTTCTACTCCTGCAACCGGTATCCCCAGTGCAAGTTCGCCCTCTGGGACCCGCCGGTGGAAGAGCCCTGTCCCAAGTGCGGCTTCCCGCTCCTGGTGAAAAAGGTCTACAAGCGGGAAGGGGAGTTCCTCAAGTGTCCCAAGGAGGGATGCGACTACAAGCTCGGGGGGAAGGAACCCAAGGCCAAATGACCGGAAGGCGGGACGCGAGTTCCGCCTTTCTTGTATCGAGGCTGAAAATCTGCCACGGAGACACGGAAGGATGAGATTCCTGAAGAACGATCCAATCCTGAAAGCGCGGCGCCGGGGGCTGCGGCACAATCAGCCGAGGCCGAAAAGCTCCTCTGGAACCGGCTGCGCGCACGGCAGTTCCTAGGGTTGAAGTTCTTCCGACAATACAGCGTCGGTCCGTATATCCCCGATTTCTACTGTCCGGAAATTCGGCTTGCCGTAGAGCTGGATGGTGGCCAGCATAACGAGCCTGAACAGAGAGAGTCTGATGCCGCGCGGACTGACTATCTGCATGCCCATGGCATCCAGGTGCGGCGGTTTTGGAACAATGAGGTCATGGGCGGGATGGAGGGGGTTCTTGCCCGGATGGCTGCGGCGTGTAACCCCTCCTGTCCTCCCCTTAGCTAAGGGGAGGAACGCTCCGGCGGAATATGGAATAGGGTTCGGAATGCTTCTCTCCCCCTCTTATTTTAAGAGGGGGCCGGGGGGAGTTATTTACGCAGGAGGTCTCCATTTGGAAGACAAAATAACCATCATCGGCGCAGGTCTCGCCGGGTGCGAGGCCGCCTGGCAGGCGGCGCAGCGCGGCGTGCCCGTCGCCCTCTTCGAGATGAAGCCGGACCGTTACTCCCCGGCCCACAGCCTTCCCGGGCTCTCCGAGCTCGTCTGCTCCAACTCCCTGCGGGGCGCCTCCCTGGACAACGCGGTGGGGCTTTTGAAGGAGGAGCTGCGGCGGGGCGGCGCGCTCTTCATGGCGGCCGCGGACGCCACCCGTGTCCCCGCCGGCGGCGCCCTGGCGGTGGACCGTGACCTGTTCTCCGCGTACATCACGGAGCGGATCGAGAACCACCCGCTCATCGAGATCCGGCGGGGCGAGGTAGATGCAATTCCGTCCGAGGGGATCGTGGTGATCGCCTCCGGCCCGCTCACCAGCGACCGGCTGGCCGCGGCCATCGGGGCGATGACCGGACAGTACCTCTACTTCTACGACGCCATCGCCCCCATCGTCACCGCCGACTCCCTCGACCGGAACGTCATCTTCGCCGCCTCCCGCTACGGCAAGGGGGACGGGGACGATTATCTCAACTGCCCGATGGACGAGGCCCAGTACGAGGCGTTCGTGGATGCGCTGCTGGCGGCGGAGAAGGTGCCGGCGCGCGCATTCGAGAAGGTGGTACACTTCGAAGGGTGCATGCCGATCGAGGAGATGGCGGCGCGGGGGCGGGAAACGCTCCGGTTCGGACCGATGAAGCCGGTGGGGCTGACGGACCCCCGCACCGGCCGGGAGCCCCATGCGGTGATCCAGCTTAGGCTGGAGAACCGGGCCGGCACCATGTACAACCTGGTGGGGTTCCAGACCAAGCTCACCTGGCCGGAGCAGCGGCGCATCTTCCGGACGATTCCGGGGCTCTCGAACGCCGAGTTCGTCCGGCTCGGCTCCATGCACCGCAACACCTTCATCGACGCCCCGCGGCTGCTGCTGCCCACCCAGCAGCTGGCGGCCGACCCGCGCATCGTCTTCGCCGGGCAGATCACCGGGGTGGAGGGGTACGTGGAGTCCGCCGGCAGCGGGTATCTCGCGGGGATCAACGCCGCCGCGCTGGTTACTGGGATGCCTCTCACCGTACCCCCCGCCGCCACGGCACTGGGGGCGCTCGTGCGGCACATCACCGACCGCGAGGTGAAGCAGTTCCAGCCGATGAACGTGAACTACGGCCTCTTCCCCGACCTGCCGGGGCGGGTGAAGAAGAAGGAGCGGCGGGAGAAGCTGGCGGAGCGGGCGCTGGCGGAGCTGGACGGCTGGCTGGCCGGTATGGGGAGGAAGACGTGATGGACGAAAAGGAGAAACAGGAAATATCGCTGGTCGGCCGGCTCTTCTCCCTGGAGGCGCTGCTTCTCCTCATGGGGCTCTTTTCCCTCGGCTCGGGGATCTACACCGGCGAGCTCACCCAGCTCTTCTGGGGGGTGATGATCCTCGTCGGCGGGGTGGTCCTCCATTTCGTCCGGAAGAAGGACTGGAAGAAGCATTGGGCGGAGGAAGAGGCGCGGCGGCAGACGCTGCAGGAACGACAGAAGGAGAAAAAGCGTGAATAGCGACCGACTCATCATCCTCGCCTCCGCCTCCCCCCGGCGGAGCGAACTCCTGGAATCCGCCGGTATCCGGTTCGACGTGGTGCCGGGGCATATCGACGAAACGCCGTTGCCGGGTGAGGAGCCGGTGCCCCATGTGTTGCGGCTGGCGCGGGAGAAGGCGCAGGAGGTGGCGCGGCGCGAGGACGGCCGCTGGTTCGTCGGCGCCGACACGATCGTCCTGTGCGACGGCGAGATCATGGGGAAACCAAAGGACGACGCCGACGCGGTACGGATGCTGAGGAAACTCTCCGGCCGCGCCCACGAGGTCGTCACCGGCTACGCCGTGGTCGACCGCACGGCGGACAAGGTCCTGACGGAAGCGGTCTCGACCTCCGTCGTCTTCAAGGAGCTCACCGACGCCGAGATCGCTTCTTACGTCGCCACCGGCTGTCCGCTGGACAAGGCGGGGGCCTACGCCATCCAGGGTGGCGCGGCCCACATGGTGCGGCGCATCGAAGGGTCGTACACCAACGTCGTCGGCCTCCCCCTGTGCGAGGTGGTTGCGGCGCTGCGGGAGCTGGGAGCGATCTAGGCCGGGCGCGAGGCCAGCTCCAGCGGAAACGGACGTTATGTCGGGCAAAGCGGGGAACATGGTCAAAACGCAGACGGTGCTGACCACCGCCGAAGCGCGGGCGTTCTACGACCGGTTCGGTAGAAAGCAGGACAGCCAGGGGTTCTATGAGAACCCGGCACTGGACGATCTGGTCGCCTCTTCCCGGTTTCGCGAGGCACAAAACGCCTTCGAGTTCGGCTGCGGCACCGGCAGATTCGCCGCCCGCCTCCTGGAAAAGGAGCTGCCGGCGTCCGCTACGTACCTCGGCTGCGATCTCAGTGCCGTCATGGTCGCCCTCGCAGAGGAGCGGCTCGACGCTTTCGCCGGGCGGGCGACCGTCGTTCAGTCGGACGGTGCCATCCGGTTTCCTCTCTCCGACCGGTCGGTCGACCGGGTGGTTTCCTGCTATCTGCTGGACCTCTTGTCCGGGGCCGATATCGCGGCCTTCCTTGCCGGAGCCCGGCGCGTGCTTCGTCCCGGCGGTCTGCTCTGTCTGGTGAGCCTCACGGAAGGCGTCTCTGCGTGGTCGCGCATCGTCATTGCGCTCTGGATGGCGCTCTTCCGGCTCCGCCCGTCCCTTGTCGGCGGGTGCCGGCCGATCCGCCTGGAAGCGTACCCGGATACGGAGACCTGGCAGGTCCTGCATCGGCGGGTGGTCGCCCCGTTCGGCGTTCCCTCCGAGGTCCCCGTTGCGACGGTCAAACGTGCGCCCCGTGATTAGATGCGGGGGACAGCGTACGTTTGTGTCCGCTGGACAAGGCGGAAGAACTTCGTCAGCCAGGGGGAGGCCCGGATGACGCGGCGGATCGAGGGGGCTATGCCAGCGTCGCTCGTTTGGTGGGTGCTATCAAAATATGATTGCACATCGATAGTCTGTCTGCTACTATCACCCCATGAACAAGGCCCACCGGAAGACCATCGAAGCCATTTTTTCACAACCGGTTCCTGCAACCCTGGAATGGCGTCGTATTGAGGCTCTGTTTGTTGCGCTTGGTGCACAGACCATTGAGGGGAGTGGTTCGCGGGTGCGCTTTGTGCTGAATGACATTATCGCCACCTTCCACCGGCCCCATCCGGCAAGGGAAGCGAAGCCGTACCAGGTGCGCGATGCCCGCGCTTTCCTGGAGAGCGCAGGAGTAAGACCATGAGCACTATGCATTACAAGGGATATGCCGCCAGGATCGAATACAGCGACGAAGACGGTTGCTTCATCGGCCACATCGCCGGGATACGGGACGTCGTCGGCTTTCACGCCGAGTCCGTCACGGATCTGCGGACGGCATTCGAGGAGTCCGTGGACGACTATCTCGCCACCTGCGAGAAGGTCGGTCGGGCGCCGCAGAAGCCGTATTCGGGCAAACTGATGCTGCGAGTGCCCCCCGAGGTCCACGCCCGTGCCGCGATGATGGCTGAGGCCCATGGCATGAGCATCAACCAGTGGGCTGCGGACGTCCTTTCCAAGGCATCCTGACGAAAGAGTTATTCATGACCATCGCATCCAACCTCGCCACCATCCATGACCGGATCGCCGCCGCCGCCCGGCGGGCCGGGCGCGACCCCCAATGCGTGCGGCTCGTGGCGGTGACGAAGACCAAGCCGGCCGCGGTGGTGGACGAGGCGGCTGCGGCAGGACAGCTCCTGTTCGGTGAAACTACGTGCAGGAACTGACCGCCAAGGCGCCGCAGGTGACGGCGCCGGTGGAGTGGCACTTCATCGGCCACCTGCAGTCCAACAAGGTGCGGCAGATCGCCGGGCTGGTGACGATGATCCATTCCGTGGACCGGCTCTCTCTTGCGCGGGAGATAGATCGGCAGTGGGGCAGGATCGGCAGGTGCTGCGACGTCCTCATCGAGTTGAACCTGGCGGGCGAGGAGACGAAGAGCGGCACGACGGCGGCGGAGGCCATCGCTCTGGTGCGTGAGGCGGCGGAGCTGCCGCATCTGCGGGTGCGGGGGCTCATGACCATGCCGCCGTTCTTCGACGACCCGGAGGCGGCGCGGCCGTACTTCCGGCAGCTCAGGCAGCTGGCGGGGGAGATCGAGCGGCTCGCCATCCCCGGCGTGACGATGGCGGAACTCTCCATGGGGATGTCGGGGGATTTCGCGGCGGCGGTGGAGGAGGGGGCGACGCTCGTGCGGGTCGGGTCGGCCATCTTCGGCGAGCGGGTCTACCGGTAAATTCATCCTCGACACGAAAAAGCGATCTCACGCAACGACGCAACGAAATCAAGGCATAGACACCCAGGGGGCCTGGAGATCCTTGCTGCTAGGTGAAAGGCCCTGTGCAGATAAACTTCTGATTTTACGTTGCGTTCGTCGCGTCGTTGCGTGAGAATGCTTTTTTCAGGCCAGTTGAAGCGTCAGTCAGGGCGGAAGGATTATCTTCCGCCCTCTTTTTGTGCCAGCACCGCCAGGATCTCGTCGTGGATCAGGCCGTTGGAGGCGACGATCCGGTGGTTGCGGATGTCGTACGTTTCCCCCCCATAGCCGCTCACCCGGCCCCCCGCCTCCCGCACGATGAGGCTGCCGGCGGCCACGTCCCAGGGGTTCAGCTTGCACTCCCAGTAGCCGTCCAGCCGTCCCGCCGCCACGCAGGCCAGGTCCAGGGCCGCGGAACCGGCGCGGCGGATGGCGCGGGCGGTGAACTGGAAGTTGTAGAAGTGGGCGAAGTTGTTTTCGTTGTCCGGAGTGCGGTCGTAGGGGAACCCGGTGGCCAGGAGGCAGCTCCGCAGGGGCGAGCGCTGCGAGACCCGGATCGGCCGGCCGTTCAGCCAGGCGCCCCCTCCCTTCGTCGCCGTGAACAGTTCGTCGGTGAACGGCTGGTAGATGACGCCGAGCACCACCTCCCCCTCCTGCTCCAGGGCGATGGAGACGCAGAACCAGGGGAAGCCGTGGGCGTAGTTGGTGGTGCCGTCCAGGGGGTCGATGATCCAGACGGAGGACGAACCGCGCCGGGCGTAGTCCTCCTCCTCGGCGATGATGTCGTGGTCCGGGTACGCGGTGCGGATGGCGGAGACGATCAGCTCCTCGCACGCCTTGTCCACCTCGGTGACGAGGTTGATCTCTCCCTTGAACTCGATGAGATGGGTCTGCTCGTAGCTCTGCCGCTGTCGCCCGCCGGCGGCGCGTGCCGCGGCGATGGCCGTTGCCAGGTACTGGTTCATGGTGTCTCCGGTCGTTAACTTGCTGGTAATGGGGAGGTGGGTACGGCTGAGACGTTATCAGAAAACCGTTCCGCGGGCAATATCAGGCGCAGGACGAGATCGGTTCGTCCGCGGTCGTGTCAGCGCAGGGGGGCAGGGTGATCCGGAAGGTGGTCCCCTGGCCCGGTGCGCTCTTCACCGAGATGGTGCCGCCGTAGAGCTCGACGATTTTGCGGGTGATGAACAGGCCGAGCCCGGTCCCCTCTCCCGGCGCCTTGGTGGTATAGAACGGCATGAAGACCCGCTCAACCGCCTCGGCGGGGATGCCGGGGCCGGTGTCGGCGATCTCCAGTTCGACGCATCCGTCGGTGCCGGTCGTGCTGCGGAGAAGAAGGGTGCCGCCGTCGTTCATCGCCTGGAAGGCGTTCATGACGAGGTTGATGAAGATCTGCTTCAGGTGGTTGGGGTCGGCGCTGACGAAGGGGGTGCGGAAGTCCAGGTCTTCCACGACCCGGATGGAGCGTTTCTGGGCCTCGTAACGGAGAAACGACGTGACATCCCGAAGTACCTCGGCGGGGTTGACCTCCTGTTCGCCGCCGTTGCTTCTGCGGGTAAAGGAGAGGAGCCCCCGGCTGAACTGGGAGAGCCGGGTCGCCTCCTGGCCGATCCGCTCGATCATCTCCCGGGCGAATCCGGAGAGTTCCTCCTCACGGAGCACCATCTGGGCTGCGGATACGATGACCGAGAGCGGGGTGTTGAGCTCGTGGACGAGCCCTGTGGCGAGCATCCCCAGTTCGGCCATCTTCTCGTTGAACGCCATCTGTTCAAGGAGATCCCGTTCCATGGCGCCGTTCGTTCCGATATGATCCGTATGCGATCTGTCCATGACGCTCCATGACCTGAACTGTTGCCGTTTTCCAACCGGTGCCGATGCGCAGAAGGCCGCCCATGCAGGCGGCCTTCCGTGTTGTGCCGGTGTTACTGCATGATGCAAACTGCGATTAGTTGTAGGCGCTTTCCGAATGCTGCGTCTGGTCGAGACCGACGATCTCGTCTTCCTTGTCGACCCGCAGTCCCATGGTCTTTTTGAGGACGAAGACGATCGCCAGGGTGACGACGAAGGCATAGGCGCCCGCGGCGGCGACGGCGATGATCTGTGTCTTGAACTGGTTGAAATCGCCGGACAGAAGACCGGTCGCACCGACCGTGGCGAAGATGCCGGTCAAGAGCGCGCCGCTGGCGCCGCCGAGACCGTGGACCCCAAGGACGTCGAGGGCGTCGTCGTACTTGAACTTCGCCTTCATGAGGATGCCGCCGTAGCAGATGACCCCGGCCAGAAGTCCCATGATCAGCGCCGCACCCGGCTGCACGAAACCGGCTGCCGGGGTGATGACGACGAGGCCCGCCACGACGCCGGAACCGAAACCGAGGGCCGACGGCTTGCCGGAATGGATCCACTCGGCGATCATCCAGGAGAGTCCCGCCGCCGCCGGAGCGATCGTGGTGGTGGTGAACGCCAGTGCCCCCAGGCCGCCCGCGGCGTCGGAGCAGTTGGGGCCGACGATGGCGGAGCCGGCGTTGAAGCCGAACCAGCCGAACCAGAGGAGCCCTACGCCGAGCAGGGTCATGGGCAGGTTGTGCGGTGCCATCCGCTCGGTGGGGTAGCCGTGCCGCTTGCCGAGGAACAGGAGCGCCGCGGCCGCCGAGATACCGGAAGAGAGATGGACGACGGTCCCTCCGGCGAAGTCGAGGGCACCTTTCTTGAAGAGCCAGCCGTCGGACATCCAGACCCAGTGGGCCAGCGGGTCGTAGACCAGCGTGGTCCAGAGCAGGATGAAGACGCAGTAGGTGGAGAACTTGACCCGTTCTGCGATGGTACCGGAGATGAGGGCCACGGTGATGATGGCGAACATCGCCTGGTACATGGCGAACACGTATTCGGGAATGGCGCCGGGGGCGGTGGGAACGTTCTGGAACAGGGCGTACACGGGTGCCCCGTCCTTGAACGTTATCAGACCGTGCAGCATCACCTTGCTGAAGTTGCCGACCAGACCGCCGAACGCGTCGGGCCCGAATGCCAGCGAGTAGCCGACGACGGCCCACTGTACGCCGACGATCCCCAGGGCCACGAATGAGTGCATGTAGGTCGACAGCACGTTCTTGCTGCGGACCATGCCGCCGTAGAACAGCGCCAGGCCGGGGGTCATCAGGAGGACGAGCGCGGCCGAGACAAGCATCCAGGCGGTATCACCGGTGTTGAGCACCGGATCGACGTTTTTCGGGGCGGGAGCCGCGGCCGGCGCGGCCGTGGTGACTGCAGCAGGCGCCGCATCCGCTTTCTTGGCCGAGGTTGCGGCAGTCTGCACTGCTACGACGGGCGCCGCCGTTGCAGGTGATGTGGCCTGATCGGCCAGAACTGCCACCGGCGTCATGACGATCACCGCGAGTAGCAGCAGGGTCGTCAGGGAAAATCTACCTTTTCCAGCGGGTGTTCCGGATGCCGGAACGGCCGAAGCTGACATAGCTTTCGATGTTTTGATACGGCTTTGTACCATTGGTTACCTCCAGTATGATGTGAGTTCCGAACGGGATGTTCGTGGATTTCGAATTATGGCAGCCTAGATGGCTTCGTTCCCTTTTTCGCCGGTACGGATGCGCACCGCTTCGTCAAGGGGGATGATGAAGATCTTGCCGTCGCCGATGCGGCCGGTCTTGGCGGTCTGTTCGATCGTCTCGACCACCTTGGCCACCAGTTCGTCGCCGACGACGATTTCGAGCTTTACCTTGGGGATGAAGTCAACCACGTATTCCGCGCCGCGGTAGAGTTCCGTGTGGCCCTTCTGCCGGCCGAACCCCTTCACCTCGGAGACGGTGATCCCTTCTATGCCGATTTCGTTCAGGGCGTCCTTGACCTCATCAAGCTTGAACGGTTTGATGATTGCCTCGATAAGCTTCATTGCTTTCCTCCACGATGAGTGTAGTATTTTCTGACCGAGTGAAAGCATAAAGCGTGCCGCGTTGTAAACGTATTGAAATTGCAGGCCGATATGCGATACGGGGGCGTGGGTTCGGAACGGAATTGCCTAAATCTTGGTGGAGCTGCACAGAAATGCGGCACGCGGACGGCGTCGTCGGGGGTGGGGGACGCGCCCCGCAACAGGGTTGCGCCCCCTCCCGCGTGGAGATGCGCGGGAGGGGGCGGTGGGAATGGCTCAGAAGAGGGGGGTCCTGCGCTGGTTGAAGTCCGGATATGCCTCTACGGCCACTTCGTGATGGTCGAGCCCTTCCAGTTCAATCTCCCGGGAGACGCGGAGCCCGATCGCCAGATCGATGAGCTTGAATACCCCGTAGGACAGGGCAAAGACGACGACGATATCGGTGAACGTGCCGATGCACTGGGCCAGGAACTGCCCGGAGTCGCCGTAGAAGAGCCCCCGTACCGTCCCCTTCACTCCGTTGAACCCGTCGCCATAGGTACCGTCGGCAAAGAGCCCCAGCGCCAGGACTCCCCAGGCGCCGCAGACCCCGTGCACGGAGATGGCGCCGACAGGATCGTCGATCCTGGCGTACAGTTCGAAGAAAAAGACGCTGAGGCAGCAGAGGATGCCGGCGATCAGCCCGATGAGAACCGCTGAAACGGAATTAACGAACGCGCAGGGGGCGGTGATGGCAACGAGCCCCGCCAGGAGACCGTTGGCGCTCATGGTGAGATCGGGTTTGCCGTAGCGCAGCCACATGTAGAGCATGGCGGAGAAGCCGCCGGCGGCACTGGCGAGCATGGTATTGGCGGCGACGACGCCGATACGCAGATCGGTGGCGGCCAGGGTGGAACCGGTATTGAAGCCGAACCAGCCGAAGGCGAGGACCAGCGCCCCGGTGATCGCCATGGGGATGTGGTGGCCGGGGATGGGCCGGGCGACGCCGTCCTTGCCGTACTTGCCGATGCGCGGGCCGAGGACGATGGTCCCGGCCAGGGCGCAGACCCCGCCGGTCATATGGACGACGGAGGAGCCGGCGAAGTCCACGTGACCGTGGCCGAGACCGAAGTTGGCGCCCAGATTGGCGAGCCAGCCGCCGCCCCAGACCCAGTTGGCGAAGAGGGGGTAGATGATGCCCGCCATGAGGAAGCCGTAGATGACGAAGGCGGAGAACTTGAACCGTTCCGCCATCGCTCCGGTGGGGATGGTGGCGGCGGTGTCCATGAAGACCATCTGGAACAGGAAGATGGTAAAGACGCAGGCGTCATAGGTGCCGCCGGAGAGGAAGAACCCCCTCGTGCCGAAAAGTCCGAAATCCTTGCCGAAGATATGAACGATGAACTCGCCGTTCAGGACCTGGCCGCCGCCGAGGGTGGGGAGACTCCCCACGCCTCCCATCTGGATGGCGAACCCGCAGGCCCAGTAGGCCAAAAGGCCGATGCAGTAGATCATGATGTTCATGGCCATGGTGTGGCTCGCGTTCTTGGCGCGGCACAGACCCGTCTCCACAAGGGCGAAACCGGTCTGCATGAACATGACGAGGAAACCGCACAGAAGCGTCCAGGCCATGTTGATGGCGATCCGGTTGTGGCCGATGACGTCGGCCAGCTTGACCGCCAGCGGCTCGGTCGCGACCGCCCTGGCGATCTCCTCTTTTGTGGGTGCGTTCGCCGACGCCCCCGGCACGTCCGCGACACCGCCAGTGCTGGTGCCCGCCGGATCGGCGTTAACGGCGATGGCAGTCGGGGCCGTCGCCGGGGGCCCCGCCGGTTTCTCTTCGGGGAAGGCGGAGGTGGCGAGACCTGCAAAAAGTGCCATGGTGCAGATCATGAGGATGACGATGCGCATCGGATGTTTCATGGTGTGCTCCTTTACGTCAGATACTGGTGCTACTGTGACGCCCGGAAAACGTTTCCGGACTGAAGGCATCGGGCCTAGCCGTGTCCCGTCTGGATTACCGCACCGCCGACGACGATGATGGCGAGGCCGACCCAGGTGGAGGCGGGGACGGTTTCCCTGAACACGAGCCGGCCGGCCAGCACGCTCACCACGGCGAACACGGCCACGTACACCCCCAGCAGGCGGGAAAAGTCCCATTTGACGGTGTTGACCACAACTCCGTAGCACCCCAGCATCAGAAAGCCGGCGACGATGAACCAGACGAGGCTGCCGCGCAGCCCCTTGCGGATGACGGCATCGCCGCCCACCTCCAGGATGGCTGCGGCTATGAATACGATCCAGGCGACGAGGGTCATGCAGTACTCCTTGGTTGAAAATGCGATACGGGCCGGCCTATTTGTTGACGGCGCCGCCGGTCCGCGCCGGAGCGGTGACGGTCTGCGCCGGACCGCGCCGGGCGATCATCCAGATCAAAAGGACCAGCACGAGAACCGCCGCAACGATCCCCAGTGCGATCCAGAGCGGCTTCCTGCCGCCCCGTTTCCAGGGGGTCGGTTTCTTCAGCCGGTCGCAGCGGCCGGTCAGCCTGACAGTGCCGGGGGCGTCCAGTTCCTCCTTCATCGCCGCCGCCGTGGCGTAGCGCTTCCCCGGCTCGCGTTCCATGGCGTGGAGGATGATCTCCTCGACCTGGGGCGAGACGTTCGGGTTACGCTTGCGGGGGGCGGCGGGGTCGCCGGTGACGCGGGCGTTCATGATAACGAACATGTTCTCGTTCTCGGCCTCGAACGGCGTGGCGCCCACCACCATCTCGTAGAGCATGGCGCCCAGGCTGTAGATGTCGGTCCGTTCGTCGCCGCGCTTCCCCTTCACCTGCTCGGGGGCCATGTAGTCGGGAGTGCCCACCGCCGGCGTGAACCCGGCGAAGGTGATGCGCCGCCCCTCGGCGGACTTGGCGATGCCGAAGTCCATGATCCGGATCGTGCCGTCGTAGCAGATCATGATGTTCTGCGGTTTCAGGTCGCGGTGCACGATACCGTGCTCGTGCATGTAGGCGAGCGCGTCGCAGATGCGGCTGGCCAGCGGCAGAGCGTCCTTTTCGGGCATGGGGCGCATGCTGTTCAGCAGGTGCGAGAGAGTGTAGCCGCGCAGGTACTCGGTGACGATGTACGGCCGGCTGCGGTGTCCTTCGATGGGGATGAACCTGAGGATGTAGGGGTGACTGAGGCCGAGGCCGATCTCTTCTTCGCGCTCGAAGCGCGAATAGAACCCCGCATCGCTTTCGAACTGCATGAACGGGACCTTGATCGCCACCGTTTCCTTCGTCTGCTGGTCCGTCGCCTTGAAGATGGTGGCCATGCCGCTGCGGCTTATGGTCTCGGTGATGAAGAACCGGTCGTCGAGGGTCTGCCCCGGCTGCAGCTCGTAGCCGGCCGTGGAATCCACCGACTTGTGGTATGAGGGCGCCCCGCGGTAATAGGAAAGCTCCTCCACGTCGTTGATCTGCAGGACCTGCACGGACAGGTTGTCGTCGGTACCGCGCTTCTCCGCCAGTGCCACCAGCTGGCGGCAGGCCTGGGCAGGGGAGAGGCGGGAGACGATATCGGCGATCTCGCTGTCGGCGACGTGGGCGTAGAGACCGTCGGAACAGAGCACGATCCGGTCCCCCTTCATGGCCGTCGCCTCCTCCACGTCCACCCGGATGACCGGGTCGTGGCCGACGCTGCGGGTGAGGATGTTCCGGTTCTGGCTGGTCTTGGCGTCCTCCTCGGAGATGAGCCCGAACTTCTGCTGCATCCCCACGTAGGAGTGGTCCGTGGAGAGCTGGGTGATCTCGGCCTTGCGCACGAGGTAGACCCGGGAGTCCCCCACGTTGCCCACCACGATCTGGTTGTTGCGCAGGACGGCGATGGAGAGGGTGGTCGCCATGCGGGACCTGCCGTGGTTTTCGGACGCCTTATCGTACACCGCCAGGTTGGCAGCGTTGAACATCTGGGTCAGGAGCTGCTGCGGGGACTTCCCTTCCGGCGCCTCGCGGAACGTCTGCAGGGCGGTTTCCACCGCCAGCCGGCTGGCCACCTCGCCCCGGTCGAGCCCCCCCACGCCGTCCGCCAGGGCGGCGACCGCCCCGTGGCTGCGCTTTTCCTCCAGGGTCTGCGGCTGCCAGAACCCGACGAAGTCCTCGTTGTTGTCGCGTACCGGTCCGACGGACGATAGCTCGGCGTAGATCAGTTCCATAGTGGGAGTTTTGTAGCACGTATCGTGCGGAAATCAAGCGTTGAAACGGGAATGGCCGCCCGGTCTGATATTCTCCGGGTAACGGGGCGGTTACCCGCGAAGGCAACCGCCCCTGTCCGCATCTGCTGCAAACACCAGAACTAGTGCGATTCCACCGGGTTGCTCAGGAATACCTCTTTCCCCTTCTTCTTGCTGGACGTGAGGAAGTAGAGCGCCCCGTAGATCCCCCAGACCGAGCAGATACCGAGGGCGATGTACGGTTCCTTCCAGCTCATCCCCGCGACCGTGAACGGTCCGACGAGATAGAAGAGCATGCAGGCCAGGTTCGCCAGGAGTCCCAGGACCGGGATGACCACATGTTTGATGCCGTTGAAGGTGTGGTGCTCCTTGAACGCCACCATGGCGATGATGCAGGTGAACATGTAGAGGAGGAAGGTGCCGAAGTTGCTCACCAGCGTCATGATCACCAGGGTGTTCGGGAGCTTTGCGTAGGTCTCGGGTGCGAAGATGCCGAAGCTGTACCAGATGTTGTGCTTGTCCAGGGCCGCCGGGGTGGTGCCGCCGAGGTAGATCGCGCAGGTGACGATCCCGACGATGATGGAGATGAACGCCAGTGCCCAGATCGCCTTGTAGGGGGACATCGTCTTGCCGTGCAGCAGGCCGAAGTGCGATGCCACCTCCTCGTCGCGCCCCATGGCGTAGGTGACGCGGGCGCCGGTGGAGAGGCAGGAAAGGGTGGTGCCGATGAGCGCCAGGAAGACCGTGAACGCCTGTACGAGCATGAACGCCTTGCCCGCCGCGTAGCTGCCGAAGAGCCAGGTGCCGGTGATGACCATCATGTCGCCGAGCGGGGCACCGGAGGCGCCTGCCATGGACATGGTATAGCCGTTGTGCAGCATGTAGTTGGCGGCGAAGTATTCGATCAGGTAGCAGACCGCCCCCTGGATCACGAGCGACAGGAGCACCGCCCGGGGGATGTCACGCTTCGGATGTTTCGCCTCGTCCGCCATGGCGGTGACCGATTCGAAGCCGACGAGGATCAGGATGGCGATGGCAGCCTGGATGAAGATGAAGTTGAAGCCGTGCGGTGCGACGACGGATGAGGCCGTCGCGTGGTAGTTGAAGGTTTCCACCCCCTTGTCATCCTTGGTGACGGCGCCGGCGGCGGAATAGTCCACGGTAAACGGCGCGGCGAGCTTCGGGTCGGTTGCCGGCTTGCCGTCCTTGTCCGCCGGCACGGGGTTGCCGTCCTTGTCCACGGAGTCTTTCATCTGGTAGACCGGCTTGCCGTCCTTGTCCACGGTCGGCGTGCCGTTGGCGTCCAGTACCGGCTGCGGCACCCCCTTGTCGTCCTTCACCACCTCCTGGGCGACCTGGTAATTAATCGCAACGCCGTTGGAGAGATGGTACCCCTGGGAGCCCTGGGGGTGCTGGGCGCGGTAGCCGATGGCGATGACGGAGAAGACCAGCAGCGCCGAGATCTGCACGATGTTGATCACCACGTTGACGGCGGTGGTGCCGGTGACGCCCCGGAAGGCGATGTAGGCCACGCCGAGGGCGAAAACGATGCAGAAGAGGGCCATGAAGAGCGGGCTGTTGTAGGTGCCGCTGAAGGTGCCGGGGAAAAACTGGCCCATGAGAAAACTGGCGAGGATCGCCGTGACGCCGACCATGACCCCGGGGTAGACCCAGTAGTACAGGTGGCTCGCCCAGCCGGTGAAGAACTTGGCGACCCGGGCGAACTTGTACCCCTTGGTCTTGGAGAGGAACGCCTGTTCGGCGTACAGGTACGACGAGCCGGGGCCCGGATAGAGTTTCGACAGCTCGGCGTAGCTGTATGCCGTGGCGAGGCAGAGGATCAGGGCGAAGAGGATGCCGAACCACATGGCGCAGCCGGCCATGGGGGCTCCGTAGAGAGACTGCATCTGGAAGGTCAGCCAGAGGAACGCGCCGGGAGCGATCAGCGCCATCGCGTTCATGGTGAGGCCGGTGAGGCCGAGGGTGCCTTTTGTTTCTACCTGTTCGTTGGCCATTGGTGCTCTCCTTTCGTGGGTGCTCGAAAGGGGCGCCGTTGACCCTCTCATAGTGTGTTTATATGATTATCTGTAACGCTGTGTCCTTAAATGTGTGTCCCCGAAAAGTGGGGGGCAGTGGCCCCCCCATAACAAAAGAAGGAGGTACGTACTACGGGAAATTGATGTCCAGCTGGGTGGTGAACGTGTTCTGGCCGCCGCCGCCGGTGCTGATATCCGTGTTGTTGTAGATGTCGTAGCCGAAGATGACCGACACGTTTTTGGAGAAGGCCCAGGAAACGCCGAAGTTCAGGGCGCCCATATAGCTGTTGCCGCTCTGGTAATCAACCGCCATCCAGAGCTTGTCGGAGATCTCGCTCATGGTGCGGTCCCAGGAGGCGAGCACGCCGTTGTTCTGACCGGAGCCCAGCGCCGTTTTGGAGCCGTGGTAGCCGCCGACGGAGAGCCTGCCGATGACCGGCAGGGTCTTGGCGACGAGGCCGTAGGCGATGTTCTGGGTGGTCACGCCGAGCTTGGTGCCCGCATTGTACAGACCGCCGGCGATGGCGGGAGAACCTTTGAACCACGCGTCTTCCGGGGTGCCGATCTTGCCGTTGAAGTAGAAGGGGCTCTTGTCGGCCGTGGAGTTGATGCCGCCGTCCAGGTAGTCGATGCCGATTTCCGCCTGGATCTTCTCGAACGGCAGGACGCCCGCCGTCAGGCCGATGTCGTAGAAGTTGTTGCCGCCGTCGTGGCTCGTGGTCCGGATGTAGTTGTCGATGCCGAGATGCCCGGTCTTGTACGCCTGGATGTCGGTGGACGGAATCCAGATCTGCGTCGAGGGGGTCGCCATGGCCGGGGCCGCCAGCGCCATGGTGAGTGCCGCTGCTGCAGCCAGTTTCGTGATTATTTTTTTCATAACCGATACTCTCCTTTGAATAATAAAAGATGAAAGACTTTCATGGTGCAGCGGTGCGCGAACGATTCTGCCTCCTTTCCGCGATTTTTAGATAAACAAACGCCTCTTACCGCAAGTGTGGTGAAGAGACGTATCTGCCTGTCCTTGCATATGGGGCGCACCACAGTGTACGGAGTTTTGCAAAGTGATAGCACATGCCGTGCCAGAATCTTTTGCTGCTCAAATGTTCCATGATAACGGTCTGTTGTGGCGGTGCGTCCTGCTGCCGGCCGGTTTGCCGGAGCTCTGGTGGAAAACTTAGTGGCATTGATGACTAATATTTGTGCATAATTGCGGGGGCTGTTTGATCAGTACAATTTTCGGAATGCGGATGCCTTGATGGCGGCGAAAACAGGGCTTCCGGGGGCGATTTCCAGTTCCGCGGCGGCCTGGTGCACCACCTCCGCCACGAGACGTGCACTCCCCCACGCCAGTTCGACGCCGGTCCGGGTTCCGGAGGCGAACGTGTCGACGACGGTGCAGGGGAGGAGGTTCCGGGCGCTGATCGCCTCCGGGTGCTTCTTGAACAGGATGATATCCTTGGACGAGAGCTCGAAGGTGGTCGCCTCTCCGTTGCAGCCGGCGGATATCAGCAGCTCGCCGTCCCCCCACCGGCAGGCGTGCAGGCCGTCCACCGCGCGGCAGGGACCCAGGTGCAGGATGTTGATGTAGCCGGTCATGCTTGTGCCCATGAGGTGCCTCGCCAGCCGGTCCGCCGTCGCGTCGTCGGTGATCCTTCCCCCCTCTACGGCGATCACCCGGTCGGTCATCAGGCGCATCTCGATGAGGGAGTGGGAGACGAACAGGTACGGGATGCCGAACCGCTCGGAGACACTTCGCAGGTAGGGGATGATCTGGAACCGCAAGGTGTCGTCCAGGGCGGACAGCGGCTCGTCCATGATGAGCAGGCGCGGGTTGGCGAGGACCGCCCGGCCGATGGCGACACGCTGCTTCTCCCCCCCGGACAGGTTCTCCACCCCCCGTTCCAGCAGGTGGCCGATCTGCAGAATCTCCACGATGGTCTTGAAGTCGATGGTCCGGTGCACGGGCGCGCAGCGCTTCAGCCCGTAGCGCAGGTTCCCCTCCACCGTCAGGTGCGGAAACAGGGTCGGGTGCTGGAAGACGATGCCGATCCGGCGGCGCTCGGGGGAGAGGTTGATCCGCTCGGCGCTGCTGAAGAGCGTCTCGCCGTCGAGCCGGATGAGCCCGCTGTCCGGCTGCAGAAGTCCCGCCACCAGTCCGGCCAGGGTGGACTTGCCGCTCCCCGACCTGCCGAAGATGCCGAACCTCTCCCCCCGGAACCGGTGATCCATTTCCAGGGTGAAGGAGCCGAACCGTTTCCGTAGCGTCAGCTGCAGTTCCACGTCACTCCCTCCACGCCAGTCTGCGGCCGAGTATTTCATGGAAGAAGAGCACGACGACCGAGATGGTTACCGAGACGATGCAGAGCGACAGGGCCATGGACTCGCTGGTCGGCGAACTCGCGTAGTCGTAGATCGCCAGGGGGATCGTCTGCGTCACGCCGGGGATGTCGCCGGCAACGATGATGGTGGCGCCGAATTCACCCAGGCTGCGGGCGAACATGAGCGACGAGCCGGCAATGAGCCCCCGGATGGAGAGCGGCAGGATGACGGTGAACAGGGTATCGTACCAGCGGGCGCCCAGGGTGCGTGACGCCTGGATGAGCCGGCCGTCGATGGACTCCATGCCGATCCGGATCGCCCGCACCATCAGCGGGAACCCCACCACCGCCGAGGCGATCACCGCCGCCCTCCAGGTGAAGACGATCCGGATGCCGGCGTGCTCCAGAAGCCTCCCGATCCAGCCGTTCCTGCCCAGGATGAGCAGCAGCAGGTAGCCCACCACTACCGGCGGCAGGGTGAGCGGCAGGTTGACGAGGACGTCCAGCACCACCTTGCCCCGGAACCGCAGGTAGGTGACGGCGTAGGCAACCGCGAACCCCGCGGGGAGCGAGCAGATCGTCGCCGTCAGGGCGACCTTCAGGGAGAGCCGGATGGCGTCGTAATCGGCGGGGGACAGGGTGGTCACGTATTTTCTCCGTGCCGTGTTGTACGACCAGCGGTGGCGTTTGGAACGGGTTGCCGGTTCATTTCAGCGAGAACCCGTACCGGCCGAGGATCTGCCGGGCGGCCGCGCCCTGCAGGAACCGGTAGAAGACCGCTGCATCGCCGTTCTTCGCCCCGACGGTGGTGAGCCCCATTGGATAGGTGACCCGCGGGTAGAGTGCCGGCGGGACGGTGAAGAGGACCTTCGCCCGTTTCGCCAGCAGGGCATCGGTGCGGTAGACGAAGGCGCCGTCCACTTCCCCCTCCTCCGCGTACATGAGGCAGTCCCGCACGTCCCGCGCCATGACGAGCTTTCCGGCGAGCTGGCTCCCTATCCCCGCCTTCATGATCGCCGCCATGGCGTACTCGCCGGCCGGCACGCTCTTCGGGCTGCCGATGGCGATCCTTCCCAGCTTCGCCAGGTCCTGCATGGAGGCGATCCGCGTTCCCGCGGTGCCGGCGACGACGAGGGTGTTGTGGGCGAAGACGGCGATACTGCCGGCATCCACGAGGTTCTGCTGTTGCAGGAACGCCATCCATTTCGGGTTGGCGGAGATGAACAGGTCAACCGGCGCCCCCTGCTCGATCTGTTTCGCCAGGGTGCCCGAGGCGCCGTAGTTGGCGACGAACCGCACCGCGGGGTGGCTTTTCTGGTAACTGCCGGTCAGCTCGTTCATGACGTCCTTCAGGCTGGCGGCCACGGAAAGGCGGACCTCGCCGGCGAAGGCGGCGGGGGCGAGGAGCAGGGTGCAGAGAAGTGCGGTGACGATGATGCGTAATCCGTTCATGGTGGTAATCCTTTCAGCCGCTTGCGGCGCAATCCGTAGAGTATCTGTCAGCGGTTTCGCACGATCCGTACCAACCTGCCGCCGGTCGGCCGGCGGGAGGCCGGCGGGAGGCCGGCGGGAGGCACTGGGTGCGGACGCGTGTGCCGTTCCCTCTCGTAGTTATTCGATTCGTTGTGGTGTGTGGTATATAACGGTTGCCGGAAAAAAGGGCAGACCTGCCCCATCTGCCCCCTAATGCATCAGGCGTCAGCCGACGCCGATGATGACGCTGGACGCCTTGAACAGCACGCAGGCGTGACCGCCGGCGGCAAGCCCCAGCCTTGCGGCACTGCCATGGGTGATGACGGCGCTGACGACGGTGCCGCCGCCGATCTCCACGTCCACCTCGGTGTTGACCGGTCCCTCGATCACCTTGGCGATGGTGCCGCAGAAGATGTTGCGGGCGCTGACCTTCGCGTCGTGCAGGTCGGTGCCGATGATGACGGAGCTCGCCTTGACGATGGCGTAGGCCTCCGTGCCGGTCTTCAGTCCCAGGTTGTCCACCGCCCCGTTGGTGACGGTGGCGGTCAGGGGGACGCCGCCTTTGAGCGACAGGGTGACCTCGGCATTGACGGCCCCCCTGGTGATGGCAGAGACGGTGCCGGCAAAGGTGTTACGGGCGCTGACTTTCATGGATATCCTCCGTAAGAACTGGATCAGGCTGTCGGTGTCCCCGAGCCTGCTCTCCAGATTGTTCAGGAACCTGCGATGCTCTTCCTGGATGGTCTTGAACTGTTCGACGATCTTCTTCCCCGCGGCGGTGAGGCTCGTGCCGCCGCCCCCCTTGCCGCCGGTGAGGCGGTCCACCAGCGGCTTCTCCGCCAGGTTGTTGATGGAGTTGACGGTGTCCCAGGCGGTCTTGTAGCTTATCCCCACCGCCTTGGCGGCTTTCGTGATGGAGCCGAGCTCGTCGATCTTCTCCAGCAGGGTGATCCGGTCCCCCCCCAGGTATCGGTACTCGGCCCGGTCGAGCCAGAGGGCGCCGGAGAGCCTCATGTCGTTCGGTGTGCGTTTCATGTGTGGTGCCGTCTCCCCCGTTGACCGATGGTCCCCCGTGAACCTTCGAAACAACTATACCGCTGTCGTGCCGCCTGTACAGCCCGGAATGAAAAGCGGCGGCAGATCGACCCCTGCGGTGGGGTCAGAAGACAACCTGGGCCTGCAGCCGGTAGATCATGTCGTCCGTCGGGCCGGTCGCATGCTGGAGGTGGCTGTCCGTCACGTCCCCCTGGAGCTTCAGGTTCTGCCTGTCGAAGTACCAGGAAACGGCCCCCTGGACGTCGGTCCGGAGGTCGTCGGCCGCGTCCCGGTTCGGGTCCACGTAGGAGTAGCGCAACGCCAGTTCCAGGGTCTTCGGGATGACGCAGTAGCCCGCCTGGGCGTGGAACCCCTGGGCGCGCAGCAGCCTGCCGGAACTCGTGCCGTCGGCCTGGCCGAGAATATACTCCCCCTGGGCGAAGAGCCCCCGCCACTTGAACGCCGCATCGACGCCGTAGGAGGAGATGTCGATCTTCTCCCCCGTCGCGAAGGTCGAAAGCCCCTTGCCGAGCCAGCCGCCCGAACCCGCGAGGGTGATGTTGTTCGTCTCCAGCGCAGTGGCGGTGGTCTTCTGCAGGGTGTTGCCGTAGTAGTCGGCGCCGATGGAGAGGAGCGGGTGCGGCGTATCGCCCGGGTCGCCCTCGCCGTAGGCCATCCTGCCGAACGGATTCACCGTTACCCGCGCGGCGATGGCGTTGTCGTTGGAGCTCCGCACGGCACTCTGGCCGGCGCCGCCGTAGACCCCGAATTCATAGGTGGTGATCCCGTGCAGCAGGTCGCCGTGGAGCTTCACGCCGGCGTCGTATCCGGGACGGAAGGCATCGGAGGCGGCGGAGCGGTCCACGAACTGCTGGGCGCCGGAGGAGTTGAGCCACTGCCGTCCGAACGGCACCTTCGTCTGGCCGGCGAGAAGCTGGACCTCGTCCAGGAACTTGTAGTTGAGATAGGCGTGTTCCAGCATCCTGGACGAGCCGCCGTTTACGAAGTCCACCTGCAGGAGGTAGGTGAGGTCCTTCGTGTAGGCGTGCCCCTTCATCCAGAACTTCATCCGGCGGACCTCCGGCTTGCTGGAATCGGGTTTGGAACTGTTGTCGTCCAGGTCGGTGAAGGTGTACCGTGCCTGGAGCCGCCCTCCCAGTGAGAGCCGGAACTTATCGTCGGACGAGGTGACGGTGAACCCCTTGCCGGGCGTGTAGGCGAACGGGCTGCTTTTCGTGATTTCCTTGTAGTCCGCTTCCGTGATGACGCCTTTCTCTTTCAGCACGTCCTCCAGGGTTTTCGCCCCGGCGGTCCGGGCGATGCAGGAGAAGGCGATGAGTAGGGCTGTAACGATTCCCGCGGTGCGATGCATGGCGCTGTTCCTTTCGTGATGGAAGTGGTGCTGCTGCCCGGGGCCGTTCGCGGGGTGGTGCCGGCGTGGTCTGCCGGAGTCGGTGGTGCGGGTGGTGGCGTCGCTGCCGGTGGTGGGTGGGTGCGGCCGCCGCGCCGGGGACAATGCACCGCACTGTGCATCGCCGGTGACGGCCGTCGTCTCGTTATGTTTAGCATTACATAACGCATGCCAACGGACACCGGTTTTTGTAACGTGCCGGAATTGCACGCGGTGTGGGGCAGGGAGGTTGCACGTTATGTTTTTAGATATATAACGGTTGCCGAAAATCCGGGCAGGTGGTGGTTATTGTGGCAGGGGAGGCGGTGGCAGCCGATGCCGGAGAATAATGCACAAGTGGAGAAACATGCCTTGACGGGTGGATGGATTGGAAGTAGATTCTGTTAATCATCCGTCGTGGTTCATGACGACATGGCAGGGTATTCATGGTTCTTGATGAACGTGGAAAACCGGGATGGGTTCGAAAAGGACGGCCGTAGGGGTGAGGTAAACTATAAATTGCCTATACCGGTAACTTGTGTGGTTGCTTATATGGGTAATAAATTACCTATATGGCCGGTAAATTACTTGTATAGGGAAACTCGTCAATAACGAGTTGTGCAGATTATATGGAGGTAAGAAGATGGATTATGGAGCAATTACGATAGACACCTCAATTTTTGACGGTAACGGGTTGAAATTGGAGTCTGGGCTTTTTAAAAAGCTGGCACAATTCAAGGAGAGTCCAGCCGATTTGGTACTTTCTGAAATTATATTAAGGGAACTCAAAAACCATCTAACTAAAAAAGTCAAAGAGGTAAAGCTTCAGGTTGAAAAATCGTTCAAGGAATGTCAAACGCATTTAGTTGTCGACGCTGAAATAATAGCTAAAGCGAGGGAAACAATATTAGATGGCCGAGACGATGAAAAAATTGTGACTGAAAGAGTCGATCGGTTCATAGATAACACGGGCCTTCTCGTGGTGCCTGCAACCGACAATATTGACATGCCAACGTTGCTCGACAAGTATTTCACAGGCAAGGCACCTTTTAGTGATTCGGGTAAGAAAAAGAGCGAGTTCCCTGACGCTATTGCACTCATGACCCTTGAAGCATGGGCGAAGGATAAGGGAGTTAAAATTGTCGCTGTCTCAGCTGATGGCGATTGGGCCGATTTCGGGAAAGAATCCGAATACATTGATGTTGTTTCTGACTTAGCAGAAGCAATTGCCATTTTCCAGCCGAGAAATAACGCATACGCATTTTGCATGAAACTAGCAGAAGATTTACCAAATGGTAAGGCTAACAAAATCATCGATGCCATTCATGATTACCTCAGTTACAAGCTTCCAGATCTTGACCTTACCGCTGATGCAGGAGCTGACTATTACTTTGAAGCCGATTATGTCGAAGTAGATTTTAAAGATTTTGAGATAATTACGGACAAGGGTAAGGCAATCCTTCAACCAGTAGAAATCGAGGCTGACGAAGTAGTTATCGAACTAAAAATTAAAGTTGAAGCTGAAGTCTCATGTCATTTTTCTCTGTCTGCGTGGGATTCAATTGACCGAGAGTACGTTCCTATGTCAGGTACCACTGCCACTACAGACTTGGATTTTGAAACTGAAATACTACTTACATTGTCTGGGGATTTTGAAAAGGGTTTAGAGGAGGTCGAAGTTTCGGATTACGAATTGATATATTTGCCGTCTGATGTAGATTTCGGCTATATAGAGCCAGATTGGCATGATGAGGAGTAGCAGCACAACGAAGCGCTAGACCGGCCCAAGAACAGAATCGGCCGGTCAGCTCTCTCAAGTTATGCGAGAAGGGGAAGCTTTGGGGTCAAGCCTGCAAAACTGCAAAAAAGTGCACGCAAGCAACTGATTGTACGTAATGTTAGCGGGTTAGACTCATAATTGCAGTTCTGCAGGCTTGACACCGGCGACCTTCCCTCAGCTCGGGGAAACCTACCCGGTCAGGTTTGCCTTACTGTCATTCTCTGATATAGTCACTCACTGTCACAGATAATAATGGTGTCAGAACTACACATATGACAGAAACAGAGGGCAGAGTTTGTGAAATGTGTAGCCTTATGCTCTCTCATGACACCTATGCTCTCTCTTGCGCCATCCCGCCAGGCTACATCCGATCCCCTCGCCCGACCTGGAGCCCGACCCCGATTGTTTCCTGTGATACAATAACTGCCGCCACCGCTGGAAGAAAATTATCTGTCCTAACGCTGGGCTAATTTTCATGGCGTAGGGTTACTGTCGCGGTGGGAGTCGATACGCCCCCCATCCGGGTGGGCACCTTGCGGAATGAAACCGGATGCGGTGCCGCCAATAACCTGCACGACAGAGGAATTCATCATGAACGACGCGACCGAACGTACCGTGACCAAAGTCCCTGAAGTTACCCTCGTCTTCTGGATCATGAAGATCGCCGCCACCACGCTGGGGGAAACCGGCGGCGATGCCGTCTCCATGTCGATGCACCTCGGCTATCTCGTCGGGACGGCCATCTTCGCGGTCGTCTTCGCCGTCGCGGTCTTTGCCCAGATCAGGGCGCGCCGCTTTCGCCCGACGCTCTACTGGGCAACCATCATCGCCACTACGACCGTCGGCACCACGCTGGCGGATTTTGCGGACAGGTCCCTCGGCATCGGCTACGCCGGCGGAGCCACCCTGCTGTTCGCCCTGCTGCTGGCGTCGCTCGCCGTCTGGTACCGGACGCTTGGCTCGGTAGCGGTCGACACCGTCAGTTCCCCGCAGGCCGAGATCTTCTACTGGGTGACGATCATGTTCTCCCAGACCCTGGGTACGGCGCTGGGGGACTGGACGGCCGATTCGGCCGGCCTGGGGTATGGCGGTGGCGTGGTGGTGTTCAGTGTCCTGCTGCTGCTCGTCGTGGCGGCGTATTTCTGGACGAAAACATCCCGCACCCTGCTGTTCTGGACGGCATTCATCCTCACTCGCCCGCTGGGCGCCGTGGTAGGCGATTTTCTCGACAAGCCGCTCAATGCCGGTGGACTGGCGCTGAGCAGGTACAGTGCGTCGGCGGTGCTTCTCACCACCATTCTTGCCTGTATCGTAATGTTCGAACACCGGGCGGCGGAAAAATGCCATTGAACTCTGCCGCCATGCCATCACCTAAATTGACGGTATACTTCCTGTCTGGAGGTCGGGCGCCATGGGCGGATTGAACGCGTCTCCGCCGTTTGACGCCCTCAACGCGACAGGGGGGGATATGCGGGTTCTGCTGGTGGAAGACGATCCGATGATCGGAGCGGCGGTCCAGGGGGCGCTGAAGGATGCATCCTACGCCGCCGACTGGGTGAAAAACGGGCGCACCGCCCTGGATACGCTCGACTGCCAGCAGTACGACCTCGTGCTGCTCGACCTCGGCCTGCCGGGCATGGGCGGCCTGGAACTGCTGCATGCCGTTCGCGGCGGGGGCAACCCCGTGCCGCTCCTCATCATCACGGCGCGCGACGGGCTGGACGACCGGATCGGCGGACTGGACGGCGGGGCGGACGACTACCTCATCAAGCCGTTCGAGATGTCCGAGCTGCTTGCCCGGATGCGGGCCGTGCTGCGCCGCAAGGGGGGGGTTGCCGTACCGGTTCTGACCAACGGCGTGCTGTCGCTCGATCCGGCGACCCGCGCGGCCCGTCTGCCCGATGGCGATGCCGTGCAGTTGTCCAACCGGGAGTTTGCGCTGTTGCAGGCCCTGATGGTCCGGCCGGGCGCCATCCTGTCCCGCGGCGAGCTGGAGGAGCGGATATACGGCTGGGGTGAGGAGGTGGAGAGCAATGCCGTCGATTTCCTGATCCACGCCCTGCGCCGGAAGCTGGGGAGCGCGGTGATCAGGAACGTGAGGGGGGTCGGATGGATGGTGCCAAAAGGGAGATGAAGAACTCCCTGCAGACCAGGCTGTCCCTCTGGCTGTCGTACGCGATCCTCATCATTGCGCTGGTGGCGGGAGGCATCGCCTTCATCTCCGCATTCAACGAGGCCCATGAACTGCAGGACGACGTGCTGCGCCAGGTCGCGACCATGTTCGACCGGCATCACCTGCCCGTGCCCGCGGGAGGTTTCGGCCGGGTTGCCGTCAGCGACCCGGAATCTCGGGTCTTCGTGCAGATGCTCTCCGTACCTCCCGCCGGCGGTGTCGGCACGGCCGGCAACCCGGCGTTGGCGCTGCCGCCGGACCTTCGTGACGGTCTGCAGACCGTCGGCATCGGTCGTGTCACCTACCGGGTCATGGTCAGGACCCTCGCCGGCGGCGAGCGCATCGCCGTCGCCCAGGAAACGGAGGTCCGCGACGAGATCGCGCGGGACAGCGCGCTCCGCACGCTGCTGCCGTTCCTGATCCTGGTGCCGGTCATGCTGCTGGTCGTGGCCCTGCTCGTGCGCAGGATCTTCCGGAAGGTCGCCGACCTGTCGGTGGAGATCGATCGGCGCGGGGAGCAGGAGCTCCACCCGATCGCCCCCGAACCGCTCCCCGTCGAGATCCGGCCGTTCGTGGAGGCGATCAACCGCCTTTTCGGGCGCGTCGAACAGGCGATGGACGCCCAGCGCCGTTTCGTGGCCGATGCGGCGCACGAGTTGCGGTCCCCCCTTACGGCAATCTCGCTCCAGGCCGAACGGCTGGCACAGATGAAGCTCTCTTCGGCCGCCCATGAGCAGCTCGGCGTGCTGCGGCAGGGGATCGAGCGCGGCAGGGGGTTGCTGGAACAGCTGCTGGCGCTGGCACGGGCCAATTCCTCCGCTGTCGCGCCCGGTCGCCCCATGTCGGTCCAGTCGGTACAGCGGCTATTCCGGCAGGTGCTGGAGGAGCTGATGCCGCTGGCCGAGGCGAAGGGGATCGACCTCGGCGTGGTCGGCGATACGGATGCCCGACTCCTCGTCAACGAAGTCGAGCTGTTCTCGCTCATCAAGAATCTTGTGGATAACGCCATTCGCTATACGCCGTCGGGGGGCCGCGTCGACCTGTCGGTCCTGGCGGCCGACGAGGCGATCACGGTGGTGGTGGCGGACAACGGCCCCGGCATCCCCGAGGCGGAACGGGCGCGGGTGTTCGATCCGTTCTACCGCATCCTGGGGAGCGACGAAATCGGTTCCGGTCTCGGCCTGTCCATCGTCCGGACCATCGCCGACCGGGTCGGGGCCATGGTCAGTCTTGGCTGGGCGAACGACCAGGCCCAGACCGGCCTGCGGGTTACGGTCGCGTTTCCTGTCGAGAAAAAGCCACATGTCGGCCAAATAGGTTCCTGATTAGCGCTGATCTTCCGCTAACCCCTTCTCCCTCTGGGAGAAGGTGGCCGGAGGCCGGATGAGG
>JAJYBI010000013.1 GCA_021779095.1 Deltaproteobacteria bacterium | reverse complement strand
GGGTGACATTTGCCGTGGCCCAGTGGGGGTGCGCCAGCTATCTCGGCCCCTATCTTCCCGATATCATCGCCTCGCTGACCTCTCTCGTGGCGCTGGTGTTGCTGCTCAAGGTCTGGCATCCCAAGACGGTCTGGACCTTCGATCACGAACCGGAATTCGCCGGCAAGGAGAACCACGACTATACGGGAGGCGAGGTTTTCCGCGCCTGGGCACCTTATCTGGTTCTCACCGTCATGGTCCTCATCTGGGGGGTTCCGTCGGTCAAGTCCGTTCTGGACAAGAGCCAGGTGGTGGTCCCGGTGGCGGGGCTCGACGGTGCCATCGTGAAGAAGGTCTCCGCGCCGGAAGAGGGGATCAGGAAGATTACGGCGGTACAGGCAGAGATCGCCCGGCAGACCGCACTCCTGTCGCCGGCCGACCCGAAGCAGGCCGAGCTCGCCGCCTCTCTCGCCGGGCTGAACGCCCTGGAAGGAAGGCTGCTTGCCGTCGACCGGTCGCTCCCCGGCACGGTTCCGGTCCTGACCGGAGAGCGCCTGGCCGCCTACGACGCCATCACCGCGCAGGAGAAGGCGATACGTAAGCTTGCCGACGACCTGGTGACGTCGAAGACCATCGAAAAGGACCGGCTCAAGACGCTCGGCAAGGATCTCGCCGACCAGCTCCCGTCCAGGCTCGCTGCCAAGTTCGCCCTCAACTTCATGTCCGCCGCCGGTACCGCCATCCTGATTGCCGCCATCCTCTCCACCTTCATCTGCGGGGTGGGGATCGGCGGGTTCGTCGAAGTCCTCGGCAAGACGCTCTACGACATGCGCTATCCCGCCCTTACCATCGCCTCCGTGGTCGGTCTCGCCTTCGTCATGAACGACAGCGGCATGACCACCAGCATGGGGATGGCCTTCACCACCGCCGGCAAGCTGTTTCCGTTCCTCTCCCCCTTCCTCGGCATGCTCGGGGTCTTCCTGACCGGCAGCGACACCTCCAGCAACGTGCTTTTCGGCGGGCTGCAGAAGGTGACCGCCGAGCAGCTCGGCCTGAACCCGCTCCTGACCTGCGCCGGCAACTCGAGCGGCGGCGTCATGGGGAAGATGATCTCGCCGCAGTCCATCGCCGTTGCCTGCGCCGCGACCGGCCTGGTCGGCGAGGAGGGGAACCTGTTCGGGTTCGCGCTGAAGCACGCCATATTCCTGACCACCATTGCCGGCATCATCGTGGTACTCCAGGCCTATGTCGTCCCCTGGATGATCCCCTGATCTGTATCACCGTGACGCATCACCGGCTGTCGTTCTGCAGGAGACGGCGCAGCCGGGATGCGAGTCGACGTCGGCAGGCGAACCGGCAAGTCGCCGCGGGTGAGGGGACAGGTTGCCGGATACCATGGGGAACGCCCCGGCCCGGGCCGAGTGCCGGTCGAATCAGCTGATATAATCGACCGGAGGGAACCATGAAAAGCCACGGAAAGGAAACAACATGGATCAGTCGTTTCTGAAGGAGCTTGCCGCCATCGCGGGCGCCGAGCATACCCTGACCGACCGGGAGTCGCTGGCGGTGTACGGGTACGACTCCACGCCGGAACTGGAGAGCCGTCCCGGGGCGGTGGTGCTCCCCGCCACCACCGGGGAGGTGGCGCGGATCATGGCGCTCTGTCACGGCGCCGGCGTCGCCGTCACCCCGCGCGGCTCCGGCACCAACCTGTCCGGCGGCTCCATCTCCTTCAGCGGCGGGGTGGTGCTCCAGACGAGCCGGCTCAACCGGATACTGGAGATCGACGAGGAGAACCTCACCGCCACGGTGGAGACGGGGGTCATCACCAGCACCCTGCATAAAGAGGTTGAGGCGCGGGGGCTCTTCTACCCCCCCGACCCGGGCAGCATGAACATCTCCACCATGGGGGGGAACGTGGCGGAGAACTCCGGGGGCCTGCGCGGCCTGAAGTACGGGGTCACCTCCGACTATGTCATGGGGCTTTCCACCGTGCTCCCCGACGGCGACCTGCTCAAGAGCGGCGGCAAGGCGGTGAAGAACGTGGCGGGTTACAACCTGAACGACCTGCTCGTCTCCTCCGAGGGGACGCTGGGTATCTTCACCGAGGTCATGGTGCGGCTGATTCCGAAGCCTGTAGCGAAGAAGACCATGCTGGTGCACTTCCCGGAGCTGGAGCAGGCGGCCCTCACCGTTTCCCGCATCATCGCCGCCCGGATCATTCCCGCGACCCTGGAGTTCCTGGACAGGGTCACCATCAGGTGCGTCGAGGACTACGCCCGTGTGGGACTGCCGCTGGACGTGGAGGCGGTGCTCTTGATCGAGGTGGACGGGCATCCGGCGGTGGTGGAGGAGGATGCGGCGGCGATCCGTGCCATCTGCGAGAAGCACCGTTGTTCCTTCTTCCAGACGGCGGGTTCCAATGACGAGGCGCTGAAGCTGGCCACCGCCCGGCGGGTGGCGCTCTCCGCCCTGGCGCGCTTCAAGCCGACCACCATCCTGGAGGACGCCACCGTGCCGCGCAGCTGCATCGCCCCCATGGTGAAGTTCATCCAGGAGACGGCGAAGAAGTACGGCCTCCTCATCGGCACCTTCGGCCATGCGGGGGATGGCAACCTGCATCCCACCTGTCTCACCGACGAACGGAATCGGGACGAGATCGCCCGGGCCCATGCCGCGTTCGAGGAGATCTTCGATGCCGCCATCGCCATGGGGGGGACCATCACCGGGGAGCACGGCGTCGGCGTCGCCAAGAAGAAATATCTGCCGAAACTGGTGGGGGAATCGGGCCTCAAGGTGATGAGGGGGATCAAGAGCGCCTTCGATCCGAAGGGAATTTTGAATCCGGGAAAAGTCATTTAGGAACTTCTGCCACAGAGACACGGAGACACAGAGAAACCTTAAAATCGAATGGTACACGGATCAAATCTGAGAAGGCGGATAACTGCGGATCAAACCCGAATTCTTGTCTTGAGAATTTGTTTCTTAGATTCTGCCTGATCCGCCGTTATCCGAAGTTTCCGCATTTTCTGTGTGCCATTGCCGTTCTGTTTTTCTCAGTGTCTCCGTGTCTCTGTGGCAGGTGTTGAGGTCATTATGGATTACGAAAAGCTGATCAACTGCATGCGGTGCGGGATGTGCCTGCCGCACTGTCCCACCTACAGGGAGACCTTCCTGGAGACGGCGTCGCCCCGGGGGCGGGTCGCCCTGGTGCGCAAGTTCCAGGAGGGGGAGCTGTCCGTCAGCGACCGGTTCCTGGAGTACCTCTCCCTCTGTCTCGACTGCCAGGCCTGCGCCTCGGCCTGCCCCTGCGGGGTGAACGCCGGCGAACTGGTGGCCGAGTTCAGGTGCGAGAAGAAGGACGGGGAGGGTCTCTCCTTCATGGAGGATCTGGTGCTCCGCAGGCTCGTGCCCCATCCGGACCGGCTGGAGAGCTCCATGGTACCCATGCGCCTGTACCAGCGCTCCGGCCTGCAGCGGGTGGTGCGGAAGCTGGGGATTCTGAAGATGTTCCCCGCCCCGCTGGAACGGATGGAGGGGCTCCTGCCGCAACTTCCCGGCAAGCCGCTGCGCCGGACCCTGCAGGAGGTGACGCCGGCCAAGGGGGAAGAACGGGGCACGGTGGGGTTCTTCCTCGGCTGCGTCATGAGCCTCATCTTCAGCGAGGCGAGCTTCGCCACGGTGCAGCTGCTGTCGGCGCTGGGCTACCGTGTGGTGACGCCGAAGGAGCAGAAGTGCTGCGGCGCGCCGAACATGCTGGCGGCGGACCGGCAGGGGCTGGAGGCGGCGGCCCGTTTCAATACGGAGCTCTTTGCCGGATATGAGCTGGCGAGCATCGTCACCGACTGCGGCGGCTGCGGGGCCGAGCTGAAGAAATACGGCCACCACCTGCACGGCGACCCGGCGGCTTTAGAGTTCAGCGGCAAGGTACGGGACATCTCCCAGCTGTTGGATGCCAACGCGGAGAGGCTGGCGCCGCTCCTGAAACCGATGGATATCGCCGTCACCTACCACGATCCCTGCCACATCGCCCATTGCCAGGGGATTCGGCAGGAGCCGCGCCGGCTCATGCAGCTCATTCCGGGACTGGACTACCGGGAGATGAACGAGGCGGACGCCTGCTGCGGCAGTGCCGGTACCTACAACATCGAGCGTCCGGAGATGTCCGACAAGGTGCTGGGGCGCAAGGTGGCAAATATCCGGAAGACCGGTGCACGCTATCTCGTGACCGGCAATCCCGGCTGCCTCCTGCAGCTGAAAAAAGCGCTGGCGGAAGGGAACGAGCCGGTCCGGGTCATCCACCTGACGGAACTCCTCCTCTGGAGCATGAACGGCACCGCTCCCGCGCCGTGATTGCGGTTGCGCCTCCCAGGAAAATGATGTATTGAAGAGGGGCATCTACCCCTTTTCATTACGGACCGTCCATGAGCTTTACCCCCATCAGGCCGAAAAAGATCTCCGCCCAGATTGCCGAGCAGATCCGCTCGTCCATCATGTCCGGCGAGTTCGCCCCCGGCGACCGCCTTCCCCCGGAACGGGAACTGGCCGAGATGTTCGGCGTCTCCCGTCCGTCGGTGCGGGAGGCGCTCAACATGCTCGCCGCCTCGGGGCTGGTGGAGGCGTACCAGGGGGGCGGCACCATCGTGAAGTCCCTCATGGATGGTTCAAGCGGCAACGCCCTCACCGACATCATCCGGGGGGAGCAGGAGCGGGCACTGGACGTCATCGAGGTGCGCACCTGCATGGAGAGCTGGACCGCGTTTTATGCCGCCCAGCGCGCCCTGCCGGAGGACCTGCGCAAGCTGGAGGATATCGTGGCCGCCATGGAGGGGAATCTGGCGGGGATGAAACCGTCGGAGGACCTGGACGCCAACTTCCATATCGTCATCGCCAAGGCGACCCACAATATCGTCTGGCTGCACATGATGCAGTCCATCTTCGACGCCATGAAGGAGTTCCAGCAGAGCGTCTGGCGCGCCGTCTATCTCACTGAGGACGACCACCGCACGCTCTACGGCCATCACCGGCGCATTTTCGAGGCGGTCCGGGACCGGAATCCGGAGCGGGCGCGTGAGGCGATGATGGAGCACCTCTCCTTCGCCGAACAGCGGAGCAGTTCCTACGTCCGCCAGGTGCGGACCGGTGCGTAGCAGGTTGCAATCATGATTCGTCAAAAGGCCCGTCGTTCAATGCGACGGGCCTTTACTTTTTCTCTGCCATAACATCGAATCCGCCCAGGTTCGCCCTTGACCTTTCTCCGGAGTCTGGTTCACTTGAATCCGACCCGGTCCACGACTAGAGTCCATATTTCCGGATAAGGAGGCACGGATGAAAGGGAACGTGAAGATTGTCGAGCATCTGAACATGCGGCTGGCGGAGGAGCTGACCGCCATCAACCAGTATTTCGTCCATGCCGAGATGTGCGAAAACTGGGGATACGAGCGGCTGCACGAGATGATCCGCAAACGGTCCATCGACGAGATGAAGCATGCGGAAAAGCTGATCGACCGCATCCTGTTTCTCGAGGGAACTCCGATCGTGAGCAAGCTCAACAAGGTCCATATCGGTGCCGAGGTGCCGAAGATGCACGCCAACGATCATCTGGCGGAGGAGGGCGCCATCAAGGGGTATAACGACAGTATCCGGCTGGCGGTGGAGGTGGGTGACAACGGTACGCGGGAACTGCTCGAATCGATCCTGAAGGATGAGGAGGGGCATATCGACAACATCGAGTCCCAGCTCGATCAGATCAAACAGATGGGACCCCAGAACTATCTGGTAGAACAGATCGACTGAATCCACAGGGGCGTAATATGTCGGATATGATCAGGAATACCCGTCAGACGCAGGGGGAGGTGGACAGCATGTTCACCGACCGCTGGTCACCCCGGGCGATGTCGCCGGACCCCATATCCGAAGAACAGCTCGCCATGCTGTTCGAAGCCGCCCGCTGGGCGCCGTCCTGTTTCAACGAACAGCCGTGGCTCTTCGTCTACGCGACCTCGCCGGTAGGAAGGGCGCAGTTCACTGAGGTGCTGGTGGAAAAGAACCGCCGCTGGGCGGGGCAGGCGCCGCTTCTTCTCTTCGTACTGGCTCGACGCACGTTCCGCCACAACGGAAAACCGAACCGGCATGCCGTGTTTGATGCCGGGGCCGCCTGGATGTCCTTGGCGCTGCAGGCACGCAGGCTCGGACTCTATGCCCATGGCATGGCCGGCTTCAGCCAGGAGAAGGCGTACGGGCTGCTGCAGCTGTCGCCGGAGGAGTTCGAGGTAATCGCCGCCGTGGCGGTGGGGCGGCACGGCGACCCCGCGGAGCTCCCCGACGACCTGCGGCAGATGGAGTCCCCCAACGGACGTAAACCGCGTGAGGAGATCGCCGTCCGTTTCGGATGACGTTGCAGGGGCGACCGACGGCGGGAGCGTACCGCTGCGGTATTGTCATTGTCGCGACCCGACGGCTCCTGTTGTACCGTTCCTGACTACGGTATACTCGATAATGACGAAAGCGGGAGGCACGATGCGGTCAGCTATCCGGCTCGCACTCTTCATCGTATTCTGTGCTACGTTCCTGTGGGCGGGGCAGCCGGGCATCCGGGTGGCGAGCATAGACGACCCGATCACACCGGTGACCGCCGGTTTCCTGCATCGCGTCATCGACGATGCCAACAAAAACGGCGACCGGATGGTGCTGATCGAGCTGGACACCCCCGGCGGGCTCGACACCGCCATGCGGCAGATCGTGAAGGACATATTCGCCAGCGAGGTGCCGGTGGTGGTGTACGTGGCGCCGTCCGGCGCCCGTGCCGCGTCGGCGGGGGCGATCATCTCCCTGGCGGCGGATGTCTGCGCCATGGCGCCCGGTACCAATATCGGGGCCGCTCATCCCGTGTCCCTCGGCGGCGAGACCGGCAAGACCATGGAGACGAAGGTCCTGAACGACGCCGAGGCCTACGCCGAGGGGATCGCCCGCAAGCGGGGGCGCAACGTGCAGCTGGCCCGCCAGATGGTGCGCGAGAGCATCTCCCTCAGTGCAGAGTCCGCGCTGGAGGGGAACGTCATCGACCTCATGGCGAATGACCGGACGGATCTCCTGAAGAAGCTGGAGGGCCGCCGGATAGTCCGGGACGGTCACGAGATCGTCCTGCAGCTGGCGGGCGCTCCCCTCATCTCCGCCGAGATGAGCACGCGGGAGCGGATACTCAACGTCATCGGCAACCCGAACGTCGCCTACATGCTCATGATGCTCGGCATCCTCGGCATCTTTTTCGAGCTCTCCAACCCCGGCGTGATCCTGCCGGGTGTCGTCGGCGGCATATCCATACTTCTGGCGTTCTTCGCCCTGCAGACCCTGCCGGTGAACTACGCGGGGGTACTGTTGATACTGTTGGCGCTGGTGCTGTTCATCGCCGAGATCAAGATCGTCTCCCACGGCATGCTGACGGTCGGAGGGATCATCGCCATGATATTCGGTTCGCTGATGCTGTTTCCGTCGCCGGAGCCCACCATGAGACTCTCCTGGAGCGTGATCCTGTCCACCGTCCTCGTCACGGTGCTCTTCTTCACGGTCATCGTCGCCAAGGCGGTGAAGGCCCATCGGCGTACCCCCGTAACCGGAGCGGAAGGGCTGGTGGGGGAGCAGGGGAGGGCGGACGGTCCCATCGCGCCGGAGGGGCGGGTCTTCGTGCGGGGTGAATACTGGGATGCCCGGAGCGACGAAGCGATCGCCGCCGGCGACCCGGTGGTCGTGGAGGCGGTGGAAGGGATGCAGCTCCGGGTGAAAAAGGTTACGCAGGCAAGCTGATACAGACAGAGACGTTTCACATGTCCCAAGGAGGTTCTCTGATGTTCGATATCTTCAATTACGTACCGGTGCTGTTTCTTGCCATCCTGGCGATCATGTTTCTCGCCAGTGCGGTGCGCATCCTTCCCGAGTACGAACGGGGGGTACTGTTCCGGCTCGGCCGGCTGGCGGGGGTGCGGGGACCGGGGCTGTTCTTCATCATTCCCGGCATCGACCGGCTTACGCGGGTGTCGCTGCGGACCGTCGCCTTCGATGTCCCCCCCCAGGACGTGATCACCCACGACAACGTGACGGTCAAGGTATCGGCGGTGATCTACTTCCGGGTCATGGAGCCGCAGAAGGCGATCGTCGAGGTGGAAAACTACCTGTACGCCACAAGCCAGCTCTCCCAGACGACCTTGAGGAGCGTCCTCGGTCAGGTGGAACTGGACGAACTCTTGGCGAACCGGGAGAAGATCAACAAGGAGCTCCAGGAGATCCTCGATCGCCATACGGGCCCGTGGGGGGTGAAGGTCTCCAACGTGGAGGTGAAGAACATCGACCTCCCCCAGGAGATGCTGCGGGCCATCGCCAAGCAGGCCGAGGCGGAGCGGGAGCGGCGCGCCAAGGTGATCCATGCGGAAGGGGAGCTGCAGGCGTCGGAAAAACTCGCCCAGGCGGCAACGGTGCTGGCGGCGGAGCCGGCCTCCCTGCAGCTCCGTTACCTGCAGACCCTGACGGAGATTGCGGCGGAGAAGAACTCGACCACCATCTTCCCCGTTCCCATCGACCTGGTCAAGATGTTCCTGGAGAAGAACGGGAAGGGGTAGCCGGTGGCGGGGCGCCGTACGGGCAGTGTTATCGTCGTTATCCGGAGGTGAATGCAGATGCCGTTCATGAAGTCTGACCGCTGCCGCGGTGCCATCTGGGGGCAGTTCGTGGGGGATGCCGCCTGTCTCGGCAGTCACTGGATCTATGATCTGAACGAGCTCGCCCGCCGCTATCCCGACGGGATCATCGGGTTCGACCCCCCACTGGAAGGGCACTACCACTGGGGGAAACGGCCGGGAGAGCTGACCCATTATGGCGATGCGGCGCTCCTCATGCTGGAGTCCGTCGCGGAAAAGGGGAGGTTCGACGCCGTCGACTTCGGCCGGCGGTTCGTTGCGCTCTTCGGCTCCGACGCCTATACCGGCTATATTGACCATGCGACACGGGACACGCTGGCGAACTACCGGGCGTTCTGCGCGGATCACCCCGGCGAGCCGTTCTCGTTCCAGTCCGGTGCCGACGACGACCAGCCGGCTACCGTGACGAGGCTGGCGCCGGTACTGGTCGCCCATGCCGACGATCCGGGGCTATTGGACCGCATTGCCGCCGCGACCAGGGTCTGTCAGGCGAGCCCACGGGCCGTCAAGTATGCCCAGGCCCATGCGACCATCCTGCGGGAACTGCTGACGGGGTGTGGTCTGGAAGAGGCGCTGGGGCGGGCCGCCAGGATCACGGGGGGGGAACCGGCCCAGAAGATACGCGAAGCGCTGGCCGCGGCGCATCTGTCGGTGCGGAACGCGACGGAGCGGTTCGGTCAGTCGTGCCCGCTTGCGTCCAGCTTTCCGGCGGCGATTCATGCGGCCGTCCGGTATGAGACCTCATTCGTCGATGCCATTCTCGAAACGGCGCGTGCCGGCGGCGACAGTGCCGGCCGGGCGGCGATGATCGGTGCGTGGCTCGGAACGCTGCACGGCGTACGATGCGTGCCGAAAGCCTGGAGACGGAAACTGGCTTGTCATGATCTCGTTGAGCGAGATGTGGAACGCCTGGTTTCCGGGCAGTAGTCTGAAGGATACATCTGTCTCCGTAAGGTGCATGCATCACGCCCGTCAGAGTTGAGCGGCGGGTTTTTCATTGCCGGCGAACCTGATGCGGGAATAATCTTGAAGAGGTGACCGGTTTTGAGTATACTGCCTCGATTTTGGACGCGCACATATAACGTCGGGAGGATGCACCGTGATTGATTTTCTTGGGGACTGGAAACGTACTGACTACTGCGGGATGCTGACCGAGTCGGATATCGGCCGCGAGGTAACCCTGATGGGTTGGGCGCTGCGCCGCCGCGACCACGGCGGACTCGTGTTCATCGACCTGCGCGACCGCGAGGGGGTCGCCCAGGTCGTGTTCGACCCGGAGGTGGATGCCGCCGCCCACGCCAAGGCGGAGGCGATCCGCAACGAGTACGTCCTCGCCATCAGGGGGACGGTCATCCCCCGTCCCGAGGGTACGGTCAATCCGAAGATGAAAACCGGCGAGGTGGAGATCCGGGTCAAGGACTGCCGGATGCTGAACCGCTCCAAGCCGCTTCCGTTTACGCTGGACGATTATGTGGACGTGGCCGAGAACATCCGGCTTAAGTACCGCTATCTGGACCTGCGTCGTCCGGCCATCCAGGAGAACATGATCCTCCGGTCGAAGGTGGCCCAGTTGACCCGCACGTATCTCACGGACAACGGTTTCCTGGAGATCGAGACCCCGTTCCTCACCAAGTCCACCCCCGAGGGTGCCCGCGACTTCCTCGTCCCCTCCCGCATCAACCAGGGCTCCTTCTATGCGCTCCCCCAGTCGCCCCAGATCTTCAAGCAGATCCTGATGGTGTCCGGTTTCGACCGGTATTTCCAGATCGTTCGCTGTTTCCGGGACGAGGATCTGCGTGCCGACCGCCAGCCGGAGTTCACCCAGATCGACTGCGAGATGTCGTTCATCGACCGTGACGACATCATCCGCGTCATGGAGGGGCTCATCGCCCGGATCTTCAAGGAGGCGAAGGGGGTCGACGTCCAGCTCCCCATCGAGCGGATGACCTACGCCGAGTCGATCCGCCGTTTCGGGGTGGACAACCCCGATCTCCGGTTCGGGCTGGAGCTGGTTGAGCTGACCGATCTCGTGAAGACCTCCGGTTTCAAGGTGTTTGCCGACGTGGCAGCAAAAGGCGGCATCATCAAGGGGATCAACGCCAAGGGGTGCGCGGGGATGTCCCGCAAGGAGATCGACGACCTCACCGAGTTCGCCAAGATCTACGGCGCCAAGGGGCTCGCCTACGTCAAGATGACCGCCGAGGGGTGGCAGTCCCCCATCGCCAAGTTCTTCACCCCCGAGGAGATCGCCGAGATGGACAAGGCGTTCGGTGCGGAGGAGGGAGACCTGCTCCTGTTCGTCGCCGACAAACCGAAGGTGGTGAACGACTCGCTCGGCAAGCTGCGCAACCACCTGGCGGGGCTCCTGGGGCTCCTGGACAAGGAGGTGTTCCGGTTCGTCTGGATCACCGATTTCCCGCTTCTCGAGTGGGACGAGGACGACAAGCGCTGGGCTGCGGTGCATCACCCGTTCACCGCGCCGATGGACGAGGACCTGGGGTACGTGGAGAGCGATCCCGGCAGGTGCCGGGCCAAGGCGTACGACCTCGTTTTGAACGGCAACGAGATCGGCGGCGGCTCCATCAGGATACACCAGGAGAAGATCCAGGCGCTCATGTTCCGGATGCTCGGCCTGTCCGAGGAGGATTCGCGGGCGAAGTTCGGCTTCCTGCTGGATGCCCTCGATTACGGTACGCCGCCCCACGGCGGCATCGCCTTCGGCCTGGACCGCCTCGTCATGCTCCTGACCGGCAGCGAGTCGATCCGCGACGTTATCGCCTTTCCCAAGACGCAGAAGGGGGCCTGTCTCATGTCCGACGCGCCGTCGGTGGTGGATGCGAAGCAGCTGCGCGAGCTCGCCCTCAAGATGACCGTCAAGTAGCATGGCGCACCGGTTTCTGCCAGTGCGGATCATGTTCATTCTGGCGGTGGTCGCGATGTCGCTCCTGACGGCCTGTGCGACCGCCGTCCCGCGCTGGCGTATGGCGGCCATACTGAAACTCAGTGAGGTGCGCAAGGCGGGCGGGGATACCCGATACCCCGCAGAGTTCGACAGTGCGTCGCGTTCGGTGGAACGTGCGGAGGCACTTGCCGGAGGCCGCGAGGTTGAGGAGGCGGACCGCTACTACCAGATGGCGCTTCTCGAAAGCGAGTATATCGAAAGCAAGCTCGCCGCTGAACGGGTGGCGCGCGAGATCGAGTCCGCCCGCCGGCAGGATGAGGAGCGGCGCCGGCTGGAAAAACGGCAGGAAGAGGAGCAACGTCGTCTGAATGGCCAGCGGGAAGAGGAGCAGCGTGCCCGCGAGCAGGCCCGGGCCGAACAGGCGGCGCGTGCTGCAGCAGAGGCGCGCCGGGCCGCCGAACGAGCCCGGCAGCCGGCAAAGCCGCTACCCACCTTTCATACGGTAAAGAGGGGCGAAACCCTACCCCAGATCTCGGCACTCCCCGAAGTATACAACGACAACATGCTGTGGCCCCTCCTCTATCGAGCCAATCGGGACCAGATCCGTGATCCGCGGCATCTGTGGCCCGGTCAGGTCCTGCGCATCCCCCGCGGCGTGAGTCGCGACGACCTGGCGGAAGCACGCCGGTATGCCCAGGAAAAACCCCTTCGTTAACCCCCCCCCTTTTTTTTCACCGGCAGTTCCTTGCAGAGCTCCTTGTATGGCGATTCATCAACTTGACATTTTTCTTGACAGTGTAAAATGTTTTGTATACTGTATACAAAATTTTTAACCGTGGTTAAATTCGGTTTTGGCTGGTGTTGGTAACATGTTGAAATGACTGCTGTTTGTTGTGGATGGTGTCCGGCGATTGGCGCCGGTTACACCGTTTGGATTCGCGCAGGATTTTGAAACAGCGGTTTGCGGTGTCACGCGTATGTCAGATGCACCGGCAACGTGATGAAATTGCCAGTCGATCTGGTCGGGTGATACCGGCATAATAACTAAGGAGAGGTACATGACGACAAAGACTTCTAAGATCATCTGGACGGACATTGACGAAGCACCCGCACTGGCAACCTATGCACTGCTCCCCATCGTTCAGGCCTTCACCAAGGGAACGGGCATCGAGGTCGAGACGAAGGACATCTCCCTCGCCGGGCGGATCATCGCCAACTTTCCCGACAAGCTGAAGGACGATCAGAAGATCCACGACTACCTGCAGGAACTGGGTGAACTGGCCCAGACCCCCGACGCCAACATCATAAAACTTCCCAATATCAGCGCCTCCGTCCCGCAGCTCCAGGCGGCCATCAAGGAACTCCAGTCCCAGGGGTACGATCTGCCCGACTATCCGGAGGAGCCGAAGAACGACGCCGAGAAGGCGATCCAGGCCCGTTACGCCAAGGTGCTCGGCTCAGCCGTCAACCCGGTGCTGCGCGAGGGGAACTCCGACCGCCGTGCTGCCGCGTCGGTCAAGAAGTTTGCCCAGAAGAACCCTCACCGGATGATGCAGCCCTGGCCGGAGGTCTCCAGGACCCGTGTCGCCTTCATGTCCGACGGCGACTTCTACGGCAACGAGACTGCCACCACCCTGCCGGCAGCCACCACCGCGAGGATCGAGTTCGTTGCCGCCGACGGCAGCGTCACCGTCCTCAAGGACAAGCTGGCACTCCAGGCCGGCGAAGTGCTCGACTCCACCCACATGGACGTCGCCAAGCTGCGCGAGTTCTATGCCGCCTGTGCGAAAGAGGCCAAGGAGAAGGGGGTACTCCTCTCCCTGCACCTCAAGGCGACCATGATGAAGGTCTCCGACCCGGTCATGTTCGGCCACGCGGTTTCGGTCTACTTCAAGGATGCCCTGGAGAAGCATGCCGCCGCCCTTAAGGAGATCGGTGCCAACCCGAACCAGGGGCTGGGCGACATCCTGGCCAAGCTCGACCGTCTGCCGGCCGACAAGAAGGCCGAGATCGAGGCCGACATCGACAAATGCTATGAAACCGGTCCGGCACTGGCCATGGTCGACTCCCGCAAGAACATCACGAACCTGCATGTTCCCAATGACGTTATCGTCGACGCCTCCATGCCGGTTGTAGTCCGCGACGGCGGCCGGATGTGGAACAAGGCCGACGAGCTGCAGGACACCGTCGCCATGGTTCCGGACCGCTGCTACGCCACCATGTACCAGGCGATCATCGAAGACTGCCAGAAGAACGGCCAGTTCAACCCGGCTACCATGGGCGCCGTCTCCAACGTGGGGCTCATGGCCCAGAAGGCCGAGGAATACGGTTCCCACGACAAGACCTTCATGGCGCCTGCGGCCGGTACCATCCGCGTCGTCGATGCCGCCGGCGCGACCCTGCTCGATCAGAAAGTGCAGGCCGGTGATATCTTCCGTGCCTGTCAGGCGAAGGACGCCCCGATCCAGGACTGGGTCAAGCTTGCCGTCAACCGCGCCAAGGCCTCCGGCTCGCCGGCGATCTTCTGGCTCGATGAAAATCGCGGCCACGATGCCGAACTGATCAAGAAGGTGAACACCTACCTGAAGGATTACGACACCGCCGGTCTCGACATCCGGATCATGAAGCCGGTCGATGCCATGAAATTCTCCTGCGAACGCGCCCGCAAGGGCGAGGACACCATCTCGGTGACCGGCAACGTACTGCGTGACTACCTGACCGATCTCTTCCCGATCCTCGAACTCGGCACCAGCGCCCGCATGCTCTCCATCGTGCCGCTCATGGCCGGTGGCGGCCTGTTCGAGACCGGCGCCGGCGGATCGGCCCCCAAGCATGTCCAGCAGTTCCTCAAGGAAGGCCACCTGCGATGGGACTCCCTCGGCGAGTACTGCGCCCTGGTTCCCTCCCTGGAGATGATCGCCGCCAACACCGGCAACCCGAAGGCGACCGTACTGGCCGAGACCCTCGATGAAGCCGTCTCGAAATACCTGGAGAACGCCAAGGCGCCGTCGCGCAAGGTCAACGAAATCGACAACCGCGGCAGCAGCTTCTACCTGGCCATGTACTGGGCAAAGGCGCTGGCCACGCAGTCCAAGGACGCCGATCTGAAGAGCCGTTTTGCTCCGGTTGCCGAGAGGCTCGCTGCCGGAGAGAGCACGATCAACGAGGAGCTCATGGCTGCGCAGGGGAGCCCGGTTGATATCGGTGGCTACTACCATCCGGACAAGGCTAAGACGACCCGGGCGATGCGTCCCAGTGCGACGTTCAACGCCATTATAGACGCCATTTAAATCACGACGGAGCATTTGACCAATTTATCCAAGGAGGAACGACAGATGGCACGGAAAAAGATTGCACTTATCGGTGGTGGACAGATCGGTGGCGTACTGGCCCAGCTTGCAGCGCTGCGTGAACTGGGCGACGTGGTGATGTTCGATATCGTCGAAGGTATGCCGCAGGGTAAGATGCTTGACATCGCCGAGGCTTCACCGGTCGACGGTTTCGATATCAGCCTCAAGGGGACCCAGGACTACAGGGATATCGCGGGCGCCGACGTGGTTATCGTGACCGCCGGACTTCCCCGTAAACCGGGGATGAGCCGCGATGACCTTATCGAGGTGAATTCCAAGATCATGACCTCCGTCGCCGAAGGTATCCGTGACAACGCTCCCAACGCATTCGTCATCGTCATCTCCAACCCGCTTGACGCCATGGTGACTCTCTGCCAGAAGATCACCGGCTTCCCCTACAGCCGCGTCATCGGACAGGCCGGCGTGCTCGACTCCGCGCGCTTTGCCTCCTTCATCGCCTGGGAGCTGGGCGTATCCGTGAAGGACGTTACCGCAATGACCCTCGGCGGCCACGGTGACGACATGGTGCCGCTGGTACGTTACGCCAGCGTCAACGGCATTCCGGTCATGGAGCTTTTGGAGCAGAAATATGGCAGTGCCGCCAAGGCCGCCGAAGTCATGGAAGCCATGGTTGATCGCACCCGCAAGGCGGGCGGCGAAGTGGTCGCGCTCTTGAAGACCGGTTCCGCCTTCTACAGTCCGGCATCTTCTGCCATCTCCATGGCAGAGTCGATCCTGAAGGACCAGAAGCGGGTGCTGCCGACCTGCTGCTTCCTGCAGGGCGAGTTCGGCGTGAACGGCTACTACGTCGGGGTTCCGGCGGTGCTGGGCGAGAACGGCGTGGAACGGATCGTACAGTTCAAGCTGAATGCGGAGGAGCAGGCGATGATGGACAAGTCGGTCGCCGCGGTCAAGAGTCTGGTGGACAGCCTGAAATAAGTGGAAACGGCATCCGGGATATGGGAAAAAGAAGGGCACAGGCCCTTCTTTTTCCGTATCGGAGCCGGTTGAACAGTAGGCGGCTTTAATGTGAGACGCCCGTATTGTAATCGTATACAAAGAGTGCTATACAGAAATGTCCTCGTGACTTAGCCGTTATTCCAGTAAAGGAGCCAACGTAGATGGAAAAAAAGCTTCCGACCATTGAGATCATCGAGAAGTATTGCAAGGGGTGTCACATCTGTGTCGAGTTCTGCCCGACCAAGGTGCTCGAGATGCAGGGGTTCGTCGCATCGGTGAAAAACCTGGAGGCATGCATCAAGTGCATGCAGTGCGAACTGAGATGTCCGGATTTTGCAATTAAAGTGACAGCATAAATATCTTACAGGAGGTAGTAACCGTGGCAAAGAAAGTTGCTTTTTTGCAGGGTAACGAAGCTGCCGCCCAGGGTGCACTGTACGCGGGCTGTAACTTTTTCGCCGGATATCCCATTACGCCGTCCACCGAGGTGGCCGAAGTCATGTCCGCCGAACTGCCGAAGGTCGGTGGCAAATTCATCCAGATGGAAGACGAGATCGGCGCCATGGCCGCCATCATTGGCGGGGCGCTTGCGGGTTCCAAGACGTTGACTTCCACGTCGGGCCCCGGCCTTTCACTCAAGCAGGAGCTGATTGGTTATGCCTGCATAGCGGAAATTCCCTGTGTCATCTACAACGTCATGCGTGGCGGTCCCTCCACGGGGATGCCGACCGGTCCTTCCCAGTCGGATGTCATGTGCGCCAAATGGGGTACCCATGGCGACCATCCTGCCATCTGCCTGGTGCCGGCATCTGTCCAGGAGACGTATGAAGAGGTGATTCGCGCGTTCAACCTGTCCGAAAAATACCGTACCCCGGTCATGGTCATGCCGGACGAGATTGTCGCGCATATGCGTGAACGGATTGTCTTCCCCGAACCGGGCGAGGTTGCAGTAATCGAGCGCACGGTCCCCACCGTTCAGCCCGAACAGTATAAACCCTATGATACCTCCTTCGGCGATGTGCCGCCGTTGGCCGCCTTCGGGTCCGGGTACAAGTTCCACGTTACCGGTCTCAACAAGATGCAGGACGGTTTTCCGACCACCAAGGCCGCCATCGTGCAGGCGGAGGAAGAGCGCCAGGTCCGCAAGGTAGACGGTAATGTCGATGATATCGTCAAGTACGAAGAGTATCTTCTTGACGATGCCGAGATCGTCGTCGTTGCGTTCGGCTCCACGTCCCGGTCCGCCCGCTTCGCGGTGAACGAAGCCCGCAAGCAGGGAATCAAGGCCGGTCTTTTCCGCCTTATCACATTCTGGCCGTTCCCGGAAAAACAGCTGCTGGCCCTTTCCAAGAAGGTAAAGGCCTTCATTACCCCCGAAATGAACCTCGGCATGGCTACCGGCGTCGTCAAGGGCGTCGTGGAAGGGAACGCTCCGGTGCACGGCATCTTCCGTGTGGACGGCGAGCCGATCAATCCCGGCCAGATTCTCGACAAGATGAAGGAGGTCAAGTAACATGGCATTCGATTACGAGAAATATATTCGCCCCGGCAAGCTGCCCCATATCTGGTGCCCCGGTTGCGGCCACGGCATTGTCATGAAGGGTTTGATCCGCGCCATCGACACGGTGGGGCTGAAAAAGGAAAACACCGCAATCGTGTCGGGTATCGGCTGCGCTTCCCGGCTGCCGGGTTACATGGATTGCTGTACCCTGCACACCGCCCATGGTCGTGCTGCGGCGTTCGCCACCGGTGTGAAGATGGCGAAACCGGAGATGGACGTTATCCTGGTCGGCGGCGACGGCGACGGCACCGCCATCGGCGGCAACCACTTCATCCATGCCTGTCGCCGCAACATCGACATGACCTACATCATCCTGAACAACAAGATCTACGGCATGACCGGCGGACAGTTCTCCCCGGCGACCCCCACCGGCGCCAAGGCGTCCACGACCCCTTACGGCAATCCGGATGCGGCATTCGACATCGCCAAGCTTGCCATTGGCGCCGGCGCAACCTTTGTCGCCCGGGGTACGGCATTTCATGCGAACCAGATCGACAAGCTCATCGCCGAGGCGATCCAGCACAAGGGGTTCTCCGTCGTCGAGATCCTGGACGACTGCCCGACCACCTACGGCCGCCGCAACAAGTTCAAGTCGGTTATCGAGATGATGAACCACCTGAAAGAGATTGCCGTACCGGTGAAGGCCGCCGAGAAGATGTCTCCGGAGCAGCTGCAGGGTAAGGTGCTGACGGGCGTGCTGTACAAGGAAGAGCGGCCCGAGTACACCGACGAGTACGCGAAGGTCATCGAGCGCGCCAAGGGCGCCAAGTAATTCAAAAAAGCCAAAAGGAGAAAACAGATGGCTGGAAGATATGAACTGAGATTTTCCGGGGCGGGCGGCCAGGGGCTCATTCTGGCCGGGGTCATCATGGCCGAGTCCGCATCGATCTACGACGGTAAGCAGGCGGTCCAGTCCCAGAGCTACGGTCCCGAGGCCCGTGGCGGCGCCTCCAAGTCCGAGGTGATCATTTCCGACGGGCCGATCGACTACCCGAAGGCGACCGTGGTGGATGCGCTCCTGGCGCTGACCCAGGAGGCCTGCGACAAGTACTCCTCCGACCTGAAGGAGGGGGGCGTGCTGCTGGTGGATTCCGACCTCGTGAAGACCCTGCCGAAGGGGAATTACAAGACGGTATCATTCCCGATCATCAACACCGCCAAAAACGAGGTGGGACGTGAGATCGTCGCCAACATCGTGGCGCTGGGCGCGATGGTGGCCCTCACGGGGGTCGTTTCCAAGGAGAGCGCGGAGAAGGCGGTCCTTGCCCGCGTACCCGAGGCGTTCATCGAGCTGAACAAGAAGGCGTTCCAGATGGGATACGAAAAGGCCCTGTCGGCACAGGGATAAACGTTCCACGTTCATTTGATTCAGATGCCCGGCGGTATCCCCGCCGGGTTTTTTTTTGATCGGGCACCCGGCGCGATGCGGAGTTAATCCTTGCTTAGGAGCCATTTATTGAGTATATAAAATAAGGTTTGCCGGTGCTGTTCGGGGAAGCGGATGCCTCGCATGCACCGCGACGATACGGTCATGCGGTACCTGCATGACCGGGCGTGATATGTTGTTGTCACCCCTTAGCCAGACTGTTGTGAGGAGTGCTGGATGTTTCTTCTTCCCAAGGGAACACCGCTACATGAGGATGTTCCCGCCGCAAAGATCCTGCTGCCGGACATGCTAGCCAAGCTCAAGCAGGGCGGATTCACCGGATACGTGCGATTTGTCTTTCCCGCGGCGAGCAGCGTCCTGTTCTTCGAATCGGGCAAGCTGATCAGCGCCAAGCTCGATCAGGGGAACGGCGGGCTGAGCGGTCTTGAAGCGATCGCGGGGATGTGTACCCATATTTTTACGGGTGGTGGCAGCCTGAGCGTCTACCGCCTCTCCAGGGATCTCGTGATGGGGCTACATGCACTTCTCCACGGCGAGATGCTGTATCGTGCCCAGGAACTGAAGCTGATCGACGTCAAGGGACTCCTGGAGAAGCTCAAGGTGCAGCAGCTGAACGGCTGTCTGCGCATCTACACCGAGAACCGTACGGCGCTCATCTTCTACAAGGAGGGAAGCCCCCTCGGTTTTTTCCACGACGGCGCCGAGGATATCGAGACCTCTGCGAGCGAATCGCAGAAGATCGCCGGACTACCCGGGGCGAAGATCGACGTCCTTTCCACCAAGCCGGCCGATGAACTGATGATGTACGACCTGCTGGAGATGGTCAACGTGGGCAAGCTCTGGGAATCGAGTCAGGCCCGGTTCAATGCGGAGCGCGAGAAACTGCGCAAAGAGGCCGAGGAGCGGGAGAACAAGCAGCGCGACCTGATACTTCTCGAACTGGAGGACGACCTCAAGGAGATCGCCGTTGCCTACCTGGGGAAGGTCGCCCGGAACCTGGTGGACAAGGAGCTGACCGACCGGGGGGGGCGCAGCTGTCTTATGAGCGAGTCGAAGACCACCGAATTCCTCGGGGGGATTGAAAAGGCCGCGAAACTGCTCACCAGCGCATCAAAGATCAAAGAGATGATCGATACCATGAGAAGCGAGATCGCCGGGCGAATCTGATCGAATGCGTATGCTGTCCGCATGGGGGGATAATGGATTTTCTGCATAGTACGAGTATGATTTCGCAGATCCAGGTGATCTGCTGGCTCCTGGCGGGGCTGCTCAGTTTCTATTTCAGCGTGGGCAACGCCCGGGTCTGGACCAGTATCTCCATGGGGTTCTTCCTGATCTTCGTAAGTCAGATGTATCTGCTCGCCCCCTGGGCCGACTATCCCCAGCTGGAGGCGATCCATTACATCATCGGCACCGTCTCCATCATGGTCATGACCCACGGATTCCTCGAGTATTACGTCTTCAGCCGTACCATGGAGGTGGGTGGCAGCAAGCCGGTCGTCTATTTCTCCATCCTCGGCATCATCGCCGGTTCCGTCGTGTTCGTCCTGATCAACCCGACCCCCACCTACGTTATCCTGCGCCATATCAAGATGATCGAAAACAGCACCTGGGTGTTCCTCTGCATCGTCAACATTGAGCTGATCAGGAAGATCTATCTGCAGATCAAGGGATCGGCCATGGCCAACGGTTTCATCGCCTTCGGCATCGTCTTTCTGTTCATCTTCCTCTGGAAGGGGGCGGACCTCTACCTGCAGGTGTACGGATGGGACTCCGACTGGCAGGTGTTTCTCACCAACGTCGGCGTCCCGACGACTGCCGAGGCGTTCCGGATGAGGGTCGGATTCTCTCGCGCCGTCAGTGATTTTGCCGGCATCCTGTCCGGCCTGTCCGCGGGCGGTTCGTTCATCTATCTTTACCGCCTCCTACGGTGACAGGGGGTGCCGCCGTTCTTCCGGGTTAGTCGTCTGTAACCGGCCTGCATTCTGAGCGAATACAGGCCGGTTGCGTTGAGGGTTGAAACGTTGGACAATCATCCCTCTGCAGGACCGGCGGGGTGTTGTCGGGTATCACCACAGGAGAAGCCGTGCAGGAGCAGGTTTTTGCATATCTCCAGCAGTACGGCTACGGGATACTGTTCCTCTGGACCTTCATGGAGGGGGAAGCGGGACTCATCCTTGCCGGCTTCTGGGCTTCCCGCGGGCACCTGCATCTCGCCGGGGTCATACTGGTGGCTCTTCTCGGGGGATTCTGCGGCGACCAGTTCTATTTCTATCTCGGCCGGTGGCAGGGAGTCCTGTTCCTGAAGCTGTTCACCGCCTTTTCCCGGAAATTCAGAAAGGCCTTGCGCCTTATCGAACGGTACGGTACCTTTGTTGCCTTCATCTCCCGCTATACCTACGGGTTCCGAATCCTGCTCCCCCTTGTCCTCGGCATGAGCAGCTTTCCCGCACTGCGGTTCTGCTGGCTCAATCTGCTGAGCGCACTTCTCTGGGCGGGTCTGTTTTCGTCGGCGGGTTATCTGTTCGGCAAGAGTGCCGCATTCTTCGTCGAAGACCTGAACCGCTACGAAAACCTGTTTGTCGTACTGCTTCTCTCGCTGATGGCGCTTGCGTGGGTGATGCATTTCGTCATTGCACGGCGGCGGCGGGGGGCGGCCAGGGAACGCCTCGGCAGGATGAAACGGAACGCCAGGGATCGATAAGCTGCCGGCTGACACTCGAAACCGTGGAGCATACACAATGGAACTGAACAACCGGGTTTCCGTCGTCCTCGTGGAACCCCAGAGTCCCGGCAATGTGGGGATGGTCTGCCGCGCCATGAAGAACATGGGGATCACGGAGCTCCGCCTCGTCAACCCGTGCCCCGTCGATCACCCCGAGGCGTTCAAGTTCGCCGTTTCGGCGCGTGACCTGCTGGAATCTGCCCGAATCTTCCCGACACTGGCGGATGCGCTCGCCGACAGGTCCGTGTCGGTTGCCACCACCCGACGTCACGGCAAATACCGGCGGGAGATCTATTCCCCTGCACAGGTCGCCCGGAAGATCGTGGCCGGTGATGGCGGCGACCGTGCCGCAATCGTGTTCGGCCGCGAGGACAGCGGCCTTACTACCGACGAGGTGTCGCTTTGCACCTGGCACGCGACGATCGCCACCAGTCCCGACTACGGCTCCTTGAATCTGGCGCAGTCGGTGCTTATATTCTGTTACGAGCTGTTCGGCGCGCAACCTGCGGAGGAGGAGTGGCAGGCCGCGTCCCGCGACCTGGCCGGTTCCCGGGAGCTGGAGCCGCTCTATGAGCATATGGAACGGACGCTTCTGCGGATCGGTTTCCTGAACCCAGAAAACCCTGCTCACCTCATGCGCACGCTGCGGCGGGTCTTCGCCCGTGCCGGGCTCGATGCGCGGGAGGTGGCGGTCCTTCGGGGAATGATGTCCCAGATCGACTGGGCCGCCTCTGACTTCACGGGGAAAAAGTGACGATGAGCGATCTTGTTACCGGTATCGGCCTGGTGGCGGGGGCCCTCACGAGCCTTGCGGCCGTTCCCCAGGTGGTGAGGACCTGGCGGACCGGTCATGCCCGGGATATTTCCATCTGGCAGCCGGTGCTGCTTACGATCGGGATGGTGCTCTGGCTCGTGTACGGCATCGTGCTGAACGACCTGCCGCTCATCCTTGCCAACGCCTTTTCCATTGCCTGTTACGCCCTGCTTATCGTCATGAAGGTCCGGTACGGCGATGACGGACGGCTTCCGCGCCGGGAGCGGAGTGCCGGATAACCACACACAACTTCAGGGAGGAAACGATGCGCACGATATTTCTGGCAATGATGGCGGCTGTTCTGCTGGTGACGAGCGGCTGCGGCTACAACAAGATGCAGGCGCAGGAAGAGGCGGTCTTTGCCGCCTGGGGTAACGTCCAGGCCGCGTATCAGCGTCGCGCCGACCTCATCCCCAACCTCGTGGAGGTGGTGAAGGGGTATGCGAAACACGAGTCCGACACCCTGCAGGCGGTGACCGAGGCGCGGGCGAAGGTCGGCTCGATCCAGGCGTCGAAGGACCTGGTGAGCGATCCCCAGGCGCTGGCGAGGTTCCAGCAGGCCCAGGGCGCGCTGTCGGGGGCACTGTCGCGGCTGATGGTCGTGGTGGAGCGGTATCCTGACCTGAAGGCGAACCAGAATTTCATGGATCTGCAGAACCAGCTGGAGGGGACGGAAAACCGTATCAACGTGGCGCGGACCCGGTACAACCAGGCGGTACAGGAATTCAATACCAGTATCCGTATCTTCCCAAATTCCCTCACCAATTCGCTTCTTTTGCACCTCTCGCGCAAGGAGCCGTACAAGGCGGACGAGGCGGCCCAGACGGCACCGAAGGTGAAATTCTGATGGGGTTCGGAGCTTTGGCGTGAAGAGACTCATCTGCATACTCCTTCTGCTGGTGCTGTTGCCGGCGTCCGCGTCGTGCCTGGATGTTCCGGCGCTTACGGGGAGGGTCAACGACTACGCCGGGCTCCTTTCGCCCGGAACCGTGCAGCAGCTTGATCGGCAGCTGGCGGCGCTGGAGCGGACCGATTCCACCCAGGTGGTCGTGCTGACGATCCCGACCCTGGACGGCGAGAACCTGGAGGAGTACTCCATCAAGGTGGCCGAGGCGTGGCGTATCGGCCAGAAGGGGCTGGACAACGGCGCCATCCTTCTGATCGCGAAACAGGAACACAAGATCCGCATCGAGGTCGGTCGGGGGCTGGAGGGGAAACTCACCGACCTTCTGTCGGGACGGATCATCCGCGATGAGATGGTGCCGCGATTCAGGCAGGGGGACTACGACGGCGGTGTCGTGGCCGGGGTGAACGCGATTGCCGCAGTCGTAAAAGGGGAATATACGGCGAAAGAGTCGCCGTCCCGCCGGCAGGGCCGCACCCCGTCCCTGATCCCGTATCTGGTGGTGCTCCTGGTGGTCTGCGTCTTCGCCGGTGCCGTCTCCCGCCCCCTGGGAGCGCTCGTCGGGGCCGCCGGGCTGCCGCTCACGGCGTTTCTCGCCTTTCCCGGCCTTTCACTTGCCGTGCTGGGGTTCCTTGCCCTGGTGGGGCTCGCGTTCGGACTCCTGCTCGCCGTTCTCTTCGGCGGCGGTGGCGGCTGGGGCGGCGGCGGTGGCTTCTTCGGCGGTCCGTTCTATGGCGGCTGGGGGGGCGGTTCCTCGGGTGGTTCAGGTGGTGGCGGTTTTTCCGGCGGCGGCGGGGATTTCGGCGGTGGCGGCGCATCCGGCGACTGGTAGGACGTGCGATTTCCCCTGCCGCCGGCGGGGAAAACAATTTATCCAACGTGCCGTAGTTCCTTGAAAAACCCCCTTGCCATGCAGGGGGGTTTTTGTTAGCATGGTGCGCTTAAAACTCGGGTAAGCGCCGCAATGCCGGCGTGAAAGGACGATATATGCTTAAAATTTTCGATTCGCTGTTCGGGATGTTTTCCAACGATCTCGCCATAGACCTGGGTACGGCCAACACCCTCGTCTATCTGAAGGGGAAGGGGATCGTCGTGCGCGAGCCGTCGGTCGTGGCCGTGCAGAAGCTGAACAGCGGCCAGCAGAAGGTGCGTGCCGTCGGGATGGAGGCGAAGAAGATGCTCGGCCGCACTCCGGGTACCATCACGGCGATCCGCCCCATGAAGGACGGCGTCATCGCCGACTTCGACATCACCGAAGAGATGCTCCGCTACTTCATCCACAAGGTCCACAACCGCAAGACTCTCGTCCGGCCCCGCATCGTCATCTGCGTGCCGTCGGGGATCACCCAGGTTGAGAAACGGGCCGTCAAGGAGTCGGCCGAGTCCGCCGGCGCCCGCGAGGTCTACCTCATCGAAGAACCGATGGCGGCCGCCATCGGTGCCGGTCTCCCCATTACCGAGGCCTCCGGCAACATGATCGTCGATATCGGCGGCGGCACCACCGAGGTGGCGGTCATCTCGCTCGCCGGCATCGTCTACACGAAATCGGTGCGGGTCGGTGGCGACAAGATGGACGAGGCGATCGTCCAGTACATCAAGCGCAAGTACAACCTCCTGATCGGCGACCAGAAGGCCGAAGCGATCAAGATCGAGATCGGCGAGGCGTACGCGGGTGGCGAGGTGCGCACCATGGAGGTAAAGGGGCGCGACCTGGTCTCGGGGATTCCCCAGACCAAGGAGATCAACTCCAACGAGATCCGCGAGGCGCTCTCCGAACCGGTCAACGCCATCGTCGACGCGGTGCGCATCTGTCTCGAACGGACCCCCCCTGAACTGGCAGCTGACATCGTGGACAAGGGGATTTTCCTTGCCGGCGGCGGCGCACACCTCAGGAACCTGGACAAGCTCCTGCGGGAGGAGACCGGTCTGCCGGTCTTCATCGCCGAAGACCCCCTGGACTGCGTCGTGCTCGGTTCCGGCAAGGCGCTGGACGAACTGAACCTGCTGAAGAACGTGGCGGTTACCTCCTGATCTACCCCCGATGCCGGGTGTCCGTCCCCCCCCGGACGGGCGCCCGGACCGTCCGGCACCACCGCGCAATGCACGGCGGTGCTTTCCCGGTTTTCACATGTACCTACCTTCTGTCGACATAATCATTCCGGTCTGGAACCGCCCGGTCGAGGCCCGGCAGTGCATTGCCAGCATCATCGATACGACCACCGATGCCCGTCTCATCCTCATCGATACCGGCAGCGAACGGGAAACCGAGACCTTCCTGGAAGAGGTGACGGAGTCCCTCGACGAGCGCGCGCTGCTCTTGAGCTCCCAGCGTAACCTGGGGTTCGTTGCCGCACTGAACCAGGGGCTCGCCCGGTCGGAAGCGCCTTATGCCGTGATCGTCCGCCAGAGTTCGGTGGTGACCCCTGGCTGGCTGGAGCAGCTCCTGGCGCTCGCCGATGACCGTCCCGAGGCGGGGCTGATCGTCCCCCGTTTCGATACCGATGGAGTGAAGAAGGCACCGCCTGTCGTCGGAGAGGCGGACCACGGCTCGTTCGCGGCGATGCTGGTCCGGCGGTCCGTGTTCGAGACGATCGGCGGGTTCGACGCCGATCTGGACGGCGGTGAGTGCTGCCTCAGGGAGTACTCGCGCCGCGCCATGAAGGCCGGATTCCTCACCTGTCGGGCGTCGTCGTTCGTTCGGCCCGGCGCCGAGCCGCAGTTCGGATCGCTGGAACGACGGAACGAGCACCTCGTCCGCTGCCGCGAGCGTGTGGCGGCGCAGTACGGCGTGGTACGGAACTACTGCCTGCTGATGCCGTCGGCCGCCACTCCCGAGGAGTGTGACGCCCTGTTCCGGCTGCTCCTGCAGCCGGCCCGTCGGGGGGACCGGCTTGTCGTGCTGGTACCGCGCCGGCTGTCCCGTCTGGTGAAACAGGCGGGTTACGCGCTTTTGCACGACAACATCCGGCTGCAGTTCCTGCCGATGGTGGGCGAGGTGAAGGCCGTGCGGCGCACCTTCCAGCGCCTGGCGGAGGAGCTGCCCGGCATCGTCGCGGTGACCCCCGCGGGGGCGATCACCGCATTCGGCATGGCCGGCGTCCTGACGTTGGCGGAGTTCGAGCGGACGATGGCGGCGGACGCGACGGAAGTTGAGTCGTTCGAGACCGGCTAAACCGGGAATAACTGTCTCATGCGTCGAGCGCACCGACGCGACATACAATCAAAGGGTCATCGGCAATGCATTGTCCGATCGTATGGGGGTAACAAGGTGTGATTTCGTTGCGGCGTTGCGAGATCAGATATCGTGTGTAGGTTATATGGAGGCAACGGATGATAGAGAATATCAGGGAACAGATGGAAACGCAGCGGACCGTGCTCGCCGCCATGCAGTCAGGGCTCGCACCCCTCGTTGCCGAGACGGTGGAGCTGCTCGCGGCGACGTACCGGGCCGGCAACAAGCTCCTTCTCTGCGGCAACGGCGGGTCGGCTGCCGACGCCCAGCACTTTGCCGCCGAGATCGTGGGGCGGTTCAAGATGGAGCGGCGGGGTCTGCCGGCCATAGCGCTTACGACGGACAGCTCCATCCTCACCGCCCTGGGGAACGACTACGGTTTCGACCGGATCTTCAGCCGGCAGGTTGAGGCGCACGCCGTTCCCGGCGACGTGGTGGTCGGCATCTCCACCAGCGGCAACTCACCCAACGTGCAGCAGGCGCTGGCTCTGGCCCGGCAGACGGGCTGCCGCACCGTCGGCCTCCTGGGACGCGACGGAGGCTCCATCGCGGGGTGCGTCGACATCGCACTCACGGTCCCGAGCTCCGACACCCCCCGCATCCAGGAGGGGCATATTCTCATGATTCACATCATCTGCGACCTCTTGGAGAAACGGCTCTTCGCCGAAGCATGACAAACACCGGTCATCACGACCCCTGGCTCCAGGGGAGGGGTGCCGACCGGCTTGCGAGGTAATTCATTCATGGAACGTAAGGATGTGGAATCCCTGTTCATCCAGGCGTCGGAGCTGACGCTCCTCGTTATCGGGGACCTGATGCTGGACGAGTACCTGTGGGGGAAGACGGAGCGTATCTCTCCCGAGGCGCCGGTGCAGGTGGTGGATGTGACCCGCGAGGAGTTGCGGCTCGGCGGCGCCGGCAACGTGGTGAACAACCTCGTCTCCCTCGGCTGCCGCGTATCGGTCTGCAGCGTCATCGGCGCCGATGACAATGGCACCGTCCTGCGTCACGTCTTTACCGGCATGGGGGTGGATACGGACGGCCTGTACGAAGACCCGATGCGGGCCACGAGCAAGAAGACCCGGGTGCTCGCCTCCAATCAGCAGATCGTCCGGATCGACCGGGAGACGAAACAGCCGGTTTCAAGCGAGTTTGAGGACCGGATCTGCGCCTATCTGCGGGAGAAGGGTCCCAGTTTCCGGGCGATCCTCGTCTCGGACTACGCCAAGGGGGTCCTCACCGAGCGGCTGCTGGCGGAGATCATCGGTATCGCCCGCGCCCTGCATATACCGGTACTGGTGGACCCGAAGGGTAACGACTTCGGCAAGTACGGCGGGGCGACGATCCTCACCCCGAACCGGCGCGAGGCGGAGATCGCCTCCGGCGTCGCCATCACCGGCGAAGAGAGCCTCGTTCGTGCGGCCAAGACGCTCCTGGACAGGGTGGACCTGGAAGCGCTCCTCATCACCCGGAGCGAGGAGGGGATGTCCCTCTTCCTCAGGGACGGTACGGTCACCCATATCCCCACCACCGCCCGTGAGGTATTCGACGTAACCGGTGCCGGCGACACGGTCCTCTCCATGTTCAGTCTCGCCCTGGCCGGCGGCCGGATGTTCGCCGATGCCGCAATGCTCGCGAACATCGCCGCAGGGATTGCGGTGGGGAAGGTGGGGACCTCCACCGTCTCCCCCCGGGAGATCGTGGAAGAGGTCGGGCACGGCCACCGGGACAGCGACTCCAAGATCAAGAACCTGGACGTGCTGTCCGGTATCATCGCCGCCGAGCAGGACAAGGGGCGGCGGGTCGTCTTCACCAACGGCTGCTTCGACCTGCTCCATGTGGGGCACGTGAAGTACCTGCAGAAGGCGCGCGGCTTCGGCGACCTGCTGGTGCTGGGACTCAACAGCGACGCATCCATCCGGCGGCTCAAAGGGCCGGAGCGGCCGCTCATCGGCCAGGAGGAGCGGGCCCACGTGCTGGCCGCCCTGGACTGCGTCGACTACGTGGTCATCTTCGACGAGGATACGCCGCTTCGGCTCATCGAGACGCTCCGTCCCCAGGTGCTCGTGAAGGGGGGCGACTACACCCGCGAGGGGGTCGTGGGGCACGATGTGGTGGAGTCCTACGGCGGCCGGGTGGAACTGGTGGAGTTCGTGGACGGCAAGTCCACCACGAACATCATCGAGAAGATCCGCCGTTCCGGGAAGTGACGGCACGATGACGGGCGCGGCATCACCGGCACGGGCGGTCTTTCTCGACCGGGACGGCACCGTCAACCAGGAGCGGGACTACCTGTTCCGTCCCGAGGAGTTCGTCTTCGTCCCCGGCGCACCCGCCGCGATCCGCCTTCTCAAGGAGACGGGGTTCCTGGTCGTGGTGGTGACCAACCAGTCGGGGATCGCCCGCGGCTACTACGACGAGGCGGCGATGCACCGCCTCCACCGCCACATGGACGGGCTCCTCGCCCGCGAAGGGGCGGCGGTGGACGCCTACTACTTCTGCCCCCACCACCCCGACGGGACGGTGGAGCGATACCGTACGGTCTGCGCATGCCGCAAACCGTTGCCGGGGATGCTGCTGCAGGCGGCGACCGAACACCGTATCGACCTCTTCGCGTCGTTCATCATCGGCGACAAGCTGGTGGACGTGGAGGCGGGGCGTGCGGCCGGCTGCCGGCCGGTCCTCGTGGAGACGGGATACGGCGCCACGGAGAAGGCGAGGTTGACGACCGATGTGCCGGTCTTCGCCTCCATCGTCGAGGCGGCGCACTGGATCGCCGGCGGGGCATGATCCGGCGCCACTACATCATCTGCAGATGATCCGCTTAAATCGAGGCCGGCTGATATCCGGCCTTTTCGCGTTCTGACGGCTGTCCTCCCGCCAACACCCCCTCGCTCGTCAAATCCCCCGTCATGGCTTCCCTTCCCCATGAGCATGTGCAAATGCTCCATAATCGTCTTACACTATATGCAGATGAAGTCAGCCGTCGGAGCGGCCGCTGATGACGAGCGACGGTCTTTTGTCGACGGGTGCTGTTCCGCATGATGCATCGGCGGGTCGATGGATCGGTCGGAAGAGGAGATGGAGATGCATATCGGCATCGGCGCCGATCATGGCGGCTTCGCCATGAAGGAAAGGATGGTCGTCGACCTGCGCGGCGCAGGGTACGACGTGACCGATTTCGGCGCATGGGAACTGAATCCGGGGGATGACTACCCTGACTTCATCATCCCCCTTGCCAGGGCGGTCGCGGCCGGGAGCGTGGCGCGGGGGATCGCGCTCTGCAGCAGCGGGGTGGGTGCGGCGATTGCCGCCAACAAGGTGGCCGGGGTGCGGGCCGCCCTCATCCATGACGGATATTCTTCCCATCAGGGGGTTGAAGACGACGCAATGAACGTGATCTGTCTCGGGAGCCAGGTCGTCGGCTATGCCGAGGCCTGGGAACTCGTCTGCAGCTTTCTGGCCGCCAGTTTCAGCGGCGCCGAACGCCACGTGCGGCGCCTTGCCAAGGTTGCGGCGCTGGAGTGCCGGCCGGACCCAAGCGGCGGGGGAAACGCGTCCTGAACCGGTCGAGACGTTGCCGGCCGACAGGAACGGTCCGGACAGATTCCTTGTCGCATTCATGAACGACAGGCATATACTTGCAACAGGAGGTAAACGGGGGGCAGGTGGTGCACGTCTGAGATGCATGCGGCGTGCGCCGCAGGGTTGAAACCCGCATGATGAGCGGGAAGGCCGCATTCCGCGCCGTACCAGTCAGGTGACGGCGCCGTGTGAAGGGGATAAAGGGGAGAAACCGCCCGGAAGCGAAAAACGGTCCGCCCGGCAATCCCGGAAAACAGGCAAAGGGGGCAACACGATGGAAAATGGACTGACGCTTCTGCAGCGGTTGGCAATCTGTTTCACTGCCGGGGTTCTGGGTGGCCTGGCCGTAGTCCTTTTCAGCCTCATTCTGTTCGGCGCGGGAATCAGTGCTGCATTCGGGGTCATGGCCCCGGCCTCCCTGAAGGCGCCGGAGATATATCGGCCGCTCTTCTGGGGCGGACTGTGGGGTATCCCGTTCGGCTTTATCATAAAGGCCGCCTGGAAACGGCTGTACCTCGTCGGATTTCTCTATGTCCTCGCGCCGGTGCTGGCGCTGTACATCGTTTTCCTCCCCATGCGCGGCGCGGGGTATTTCGGACTCATGCACGGCGGGATATTGTTCACCGTCTACCTGCTGCTGGTGAATCTGCCGTACGGCATCATCACCGCTGTGGTTGCCGGGGCGATAATTGGGAAAAAGCCGTGACGGTCCGGTCCGGCTGACGGTTCCCGCGCGTAGTCGCGGGGAGCGGTAAGAAAGGAAGGTGCCCTCATGACGGCCGCCTCTGCAGAAACCATACTTACCAACGGACGTATTACCACCCTGAACCCGATGGTGCCGGCGGCGACCTCCGTTGCCATCGACGGCGGCCGGTTCGTCGCCGTCGGCAGCGAACGGGACACAGAGCCGTACCGGGGGGCCGGCACGCGGGTGATCGACCTGAATGGCCATACCGTCGTTCCCGGCCTCAACGACTCCCATATCCACGTCATCCGGGGCGGACTCAACTTCAACATGGAGCTGCGCTGGGACGGGGTGCCGTCCCTGTCCCTGGCGCTGGCGATGCTTCGCGACCAGGCGCGCCGCACGCCGCCTCCCCAGTGGGTGCGGGTGATCGGCGGCTGGGGCGAGTTCCAGTTCGCAGAAAAACGGCTGCCGACCCTGGAGGAGATCAACGGGGTCTCCCCCGACACGCCGGTGTTCGTGCTGCATCTGTACGACCGGGCGCTGGTGAACGGTGCCGCCCTGCGTGTCCTGGGGTACACGAAAGACACCCCCGACCCGCCGGGAGGCGAGATCCGGCGGGACCGGGCGGGCAACCCCACGGGGCTTCTCATCGCCCGCCCCAACGCCATGCTCCTCTATGCGAGCCTGGCCAAAGGGCCGAAACTGGGGTTTGACGACCAGCTGAACTCCACCCGTCTCTTCCTGCGGGAGCTGAACCGGCTCGGGCTCACGAGCGCCATCGACGCCGGGGGCGGCTTCCAGAACTACCCGGACGACTATCACGTGATCGGGGAGTTGGCGCGGCGGGACGAACTCACCCTGCGTATCGCCTACAACCTCTTCACCCAGCGCCCCGGCGGTGAGTACGACGACTTCGCCCGCTGGACCGGGATGACCGCGCCGGGAGAGGGGGGCGATACCTTCAAGGTGAACGGCGCCGGCGAGATGCTCGTCTTCTCCGCCGCCGATTTCGAGGACTTCCCGGAACCGCGGCCGGAGCTGCTCCCCACCATGGAGGCGCAGCTGCAGAAGGTGGTGCGGCTCCTCGCCGAAAAGCGCTGGCCGTTTAGGCTCCATGCCACCTACGACGAGTCCATCGGCCGGTTCCTGGACGTGTTCGAGGGGGTCGACCGGGAGGTGCCGTTTCAGGGGCTGCGCTGGTTCTTCGACCATGCCGAGACCATCTCGGATAAGAACCTGGAACGGGTGACGCGGCTCGGCGGCGGCATCGCCATCCAGGACCGGATGGCGTTCCAGGGTGAATACTTCGTGGCACGGTACGGTGCGGCGGCGGCACGGCGCAGCCCGCCGGTCGCCCGGATGCTCGCCATGGGAATACCGGTGGGGGCGGGAACCGACGCCACCCGGGTTGCCAGCTACAATCCGTGGGTGTCGCTTAAGTGGCTCGTATCCGGCCGGACCGTGGGCGGGCTGAAGCTGTACGACGTGCGGAACCGCCTCGACCGGACCACGGCGCTTCGCCTCTACACCGAGGGGAGCGCCTGGTTCTCCGGCGACGAGGGGCTGAAGGGACGGATCGCCGCGGGACGGCTGGCGGACCTGGCGGTGCTTTCGGCGGACTACTTCGCCGTCCCCGAGGAGGAAATCGGCGGGATCGAGTCACTTCTCACGGTCATGGGGGGACGGATCGTCCACGGTGCCGGCGAGTTTACCTCACTGGCGCCGCCGCTGCCGCCGGCGAGCCCCGGCTGGTCGCCCGTTACAAGCTTCGGCGGAGCCTGGAGCCGGTCGGAGCGGTTGCCGCGTGCGGCGGCCGCGGCCCGTACGTTTCGCCACGGCGGGAGGCACGCCCGGGGCGGATGCGGGTGCCTCGCATTCTGATACACTGGTGAAGTGCATTCGACGTCCACTTCACATCAGGAGGTACCACCGTGACCAGCCGCCGCATCGACCGGATACTCAAGAGCCGGCCCACCGTCGAGGGGGCCGGCGTCCATCTCAAGCGTGCCTTCGGCTATTCCCAGGTGCCGCTCTTCGACCCGTTTCTCATGCTGGACGACTTCCACACCGCCAACCCCGCCGAGTACCTCCCCGGCTTCCCCTGGCACCCGCACCGGGGGATCGAGACCATCACCTACGTCCTGGAGGGGCTCGTGGAACACGGCGACAGCATGGGGAACAGCGGGGTGATCGGTGCCGGCGACCTGCAGTGGATGACCGCGGGGAGCGGCATCATCCACCAGGAGATGCCGCAGACAAGCCCCACGGGGACGATGTGGGGGTTCCAGTTCTGGGCGAACCTCCCCGCCGACCGGAAGATGATGGAGCCGCGCTACCGGGACGTGAAGGCGTCGGAGATTCCGGAGGTTGTGCTGGAATCGGGAGCCCGGGTGAAGGTGGTGAGTGGTACGGTGAACGGCGTCCAGGGGCCGGTGCGGGACATCGTCATCGAGCCGGAGATGCTGGACGTGAGCGTACCCGCCGGGACTATCTTCCGTCATTCGGTGAAGGAGGGGCATACCGCCATCGCCTACGTGCTGGACGGCGGCGGCTGGTTCGACGAGCGGCGCGACCCCTTCGCCTACGAGATGGCGGGGGCGGGATGGATGGACCTGGATCGGCCCTGCCTCTGCGGCCCGGAGACGGTGGTCCTGTACGAGCGGACCGGAAGCGGGATCATGGTGGAGGCGGGGGAGAGCCCGGTGCGGTTTCTGTTTCTCGCCGGCCGGCCGCTGAGGGAGCCGGTGGCCTGGTACGGCCCCATCGTCATGAACACGCAGGAGGAACTCCGGCTCGCCTTCGAGGAGTACGAGAAGGGGACCTTCATCAAGCAACGGTGACGCACGCAACACCGGAGGATCGACGGCATTCGCCGCTGCCTCGCTTTTCAGAGCGATTCTCCCGCACCGCGATATTGTTGCTCGTCGCAACGCCAATCCATTGTAAAATAACAGTGTGGCAAATAGCTTCGAAAGGAGGATGTCATGGCAACTGCATTCGAGAAAAGCAACGAGTGGGGCGGCTACCGCATCTCGCAGGGAGATTCCGGTTTCGTCCTTGACTACCATACCCATATGACGGATACGGGCGATCCGGACGGCATGAGACTCCTGGTTCCCTACGGTGCGTGGGGGTTCGACCGCGATACGGACCTTGACGCGAAGTATGATGAAATCGAATCCAGGGGAGAAAAGCTGGCCGAACTGGCCGTGGAAGATGCCGAGGTGTGCGTGGACAACTGCACGGTGAAGGTGCTGGCAAAAGGGGTCGTCTTTCACTGACGCACCCATTCACTCCTGTCGCCTGAACGGCGTACCGTCCGCGTCCGCGACTCGGCCTGCACCATCCGCTCCCTGACGAAGCCGGGGTGTCGGGAGGGGGCGGACTGGATAGCGCCCGAAGGTGGACCGGAAAAGAAAAAGGGGTTACGGCCTGAACCGTAACCCCTCGTTTCTTTATGGTGCCGAAGACTGGAATCGAACCAGCACTCCCTTTCGAGAACTAGAACCTGAATCTAGCGCGTCTACCAATTCCGCCACTTCGGCAAAGGGACTCACTGTATAGCACGGCGGTTTTTCGAATGCAACAAAAAAGTTGCAGGTCATGTTCGTGTATCCTGCATCGCGTTGCCGCAACATTTAACATTGACAAAACGCGGAGCCTGCTGAACAATTGTTCACATGTCTGAGCGAACCGGTGGCGAAACGAGGAAAAAGATCCTCGATGCGGGGAAGAAGCTGTTCTCGGAGCAGGGGTACGGTGAGGCCAGCATGCGGGCCATTGCGGGCGAGGCAGGGATCAGCCCGGCCTGCGTCTATCTCTATTTCAAGGGGAAGGAAGCCCTCTATCTCACGCTGATGACCGAGTGGATGGACGAGCTGGCGCGGGAGACGAAGAGTGCACTCGACGGGGTGCAGGAACCCGTGGAGGCGCTTGCCGCCTTTATCCGGTGCAGTCTGTCTTTCGCCGCCCGCCAGCGCGAGATCATTATGCTGCACGGAAGGGCGGCGGGGTTCGCCTTCGCGAGCGAGCGGAAGCAGGAGTTCTTCCGGTCACGCCGTGCCATCATCGAACGGATCGTCGCCGAGGGGGTCGCCTCCGGAGCGTTCGGTCCGTGCGACCCCGCTGCGGTGGCGAAGGTCGTGTTCAGTACGATCCGGGGATATGTGTTTGCCATGATGGTGGAGGACGATGCCCTCTATGCACCCGACGCGTGTGTGGAACTTATTCTGAACGGACTTGCAAGGAGGAACGGGGTGTGATGAAGCGGATATTAGGCATCTGTGCCATGCTGGTTATTGCAACGGGAACGGTGGTCCATGCCGACGAGGGGAGCGTGAACCTGTCGCTGAAGGACGCCATCCGGATGGCGGTGGAGAAGAACCTGGACGTGCAGGCGGAGCTGTACAACCCGGCCCAGGCGATAGCCGACATCGGCAAGTACCGGGGAATCTACGATCCGGGCCTGTCCATCCTCACCAGCTACCAGGATTCCACCAACCTGCTGTCAAACTCCTTCACCTCAGGCGTGGGGGTCAGCCGCCAGCGGAATACGCAGTTCAATGCGGGCATCAACCAGCTCCTCCCCACGGGTGGGACGGTGGGAGCCTCTCTCAACAACAGCTGGAACCACAACAATTTTATAGGAGCAAATACCCTCAACAACTACTTTCAGTCCAACGTCACCTTCTCGCTTGACCAGCCACTGCTGAAGAACTTCGGCACCGAAACCACGGAGCTGAACATCAGCGTGGCGAAGTTCGGCAAGGAAAGCGCACGGCAGCAGTTCCGCACCAAGCTGCTGGCTATCGTCTCCCAGGTCATGACCCAGTATTACCAGCTGTACTATCTGCGGGAGAACCTGGATGTGAAAAGGACCTCTGTGAAGCTGGCGGAGACGATCCTGAACAATACGAATCTTCAGGTGCAGGCGGGGGTGCTGCCGGCGATGGAGATCACGAACGCGGAGTTCGGACTGGCGACCCAGCAGAAGGGGGTCATCGACGCGGAGCACGCCTACCGCGACCAGGTGGACACCTTGCGTTACCTCCTGCAGATGCCGCCGGTGACGGAGATCGTGCCGGTGGATAAGCCGTTCCGCGATCCATACAAGGCGGACGAGGCGGAGCTCGTGAAAAAGGCGCTGGCTCTGCGGCCCGAACTGCAGCAGCAGCGCGTAGCCCTCAAGACGAGCGAGCTCCAGGCGCGGGTGGCGAGGAACCAGGTGCTGCCACAGGTCGACCTCACCGCCTCCGCGGCACTGGGGGGGCTCGCACCGACTTACAGCCGTGACCTCGACCGGGTCGTTTCGGGGCAGTATCCGGTCTGGACCGTCGGCGTGCAGCTCTCCTATCCCCTGGGCAACGATGCGGCGGAGAACGACTACATCAAGAGCCGGCTCAAGGTGGACCAGACGAAGGTGCAGATCAGGAGTCTGGAGGAGTCCATCGCTACCGATGTGCGCACGTCGATCCGCGCCGTCGATTCCGGGTACAAACAGCTGGATGTCACCGCCCGTGGCCGGGCGTATGCGGATCAGGTGCTCGACGCGTACATCAAGAAGCAGAGGGTGGGGCTGGCGACGACCAAGGACGTCCTGGACGAGCTGAACAACCAGGTGATCGCCAAGGGGAACGAGATCCAGGCGCTCTCCGACTACAACAAGGCGCTTACCCAGCTCTTGATGACCACCGGCGAACTCTTCGAGCGCGAGGGGATCTCGGTGAACGAGAAGGCTATGGACGCGCTGTACGACAAGGCGAAGAACGAATAGACACCGACCCGTTCGCTATAACTCGGAGTTGCCGCGTATGATCTTTGGGAACAGGTTGGATGCCGGCGGAATACCTCCGGGGAAATGGACTGCCTGTCTGGCACTGTTGATGGTTCTGCCGCTGGCTGCCTGCAGCGGCGAGAAGAAGGGTGTGGTCACACCGAATCCCCCCGTGCCGGTGACCGTCACCACACCGGTCGTGAAGACCGTGCCGGTGCAGATCAGGGCCATCGGCAACGTTGAGGCGTACAACACGGTTTCCGTAAAGGCCCAGGTGAACGGCCAGATCAGCAGGGTCCACTTCCGTGAGGGGCAGGACGTGCGGAAGGGGGAGCTCCTCTTTACCATAGATCCCCGTCCCTTCAAAGCCGCCCTGAAACAGGCTGAGGCGACCCTGGCGAAGGATCAGGCCCAGGCGATGTTTGCCCGGGAACAGGCGCGTCGCTACGGGGAGCTCCTGAAGGACGGGATCGTTACTCAGGATCAGTACGACCAGCTGCGGGCCAACGCCGATGCGTACACGGCGGCAATCAACGCCGACCGGGCCCAGGTGGAAAATGCACGGATTCAACTGGGGTACTGCTTCATCCGATCCCCCATCGACGGCCGGACGGGAAACCTGGCGGTGCAGGTCGGCAACCTGGTGAAGGCGAACGACGTGCCGGTCCTGGTGACGATCAACCAGATAAGCCCCATCTATGCCACCTTTTCCATCCCCGAGAAGGACCTCGTCGAACTCCGGAAACATATGGCCGGCGGGCCGTTGCGGGTGGATGCGCAGGTGCCCAACGACCCGGCGGGACCGGAAGAGGGGACGTTTAGCTTTCTGGACAACAGCGTGGACAGTACCACCGGCACCATCAGGCTGAAGGGGACCTTTCCCAACCGGCACCACCGGCTCTGGCCGGGGCAGTTCGTGAATGTGACGCTCATCCTCACGAGCCGGCCCAACGTGGTGGTGATCCCGACCCGGGCGATCCAGACCGGACAGGAGGGGCAGTTCGTGTTCGTGGTGAAGGCCGACCGGACAGTGGAACTCCGGCCGGTGACCGTCTCGATGACGCTGAACGACGAGAGCGTCATCGACAAGGGGGTGGGGTCGGGCGAGACGGTGGTGACCGACGGCCAGCTGCGTCTTTCCCCCGGCGCGAAGGTCGAGGTGAAGGCCACTCCGGCCACCCCGGCAAAGGGGACGGCAGGTGCCGTTCCGTGAACATAGCGGAGATCTTCATCCGCCGGCCGATCATGACGTCGCTCGTCATGTTCGCCATCTTCATCTTCGGACTTGCCGCCTATCGTCTTTTGCCGGTGAGCGACCTCCCCAACGTAGATTTTCCCACGATCCAGGTGAGTGCCAACCTGCCGGGGGCCAACCCGGACACCATGGCGAGCGCCGTGGCGACCCCGCTGGAGCGCCAGTTCTCCACCATCGCCGGGGTCGATTCCATGACCTCCACCAACGGCACCGGCACGAGCCGCATCACCATCCAGTTCAACCTCTCCCGTAACATCGACGCCGCCGCCCAGGACGTGCAGGCGGCCATCTCCCGGGCATCCCGCCAGCTCCCCCAGAACATGCCGGCCCCGCCGTCGTTCAACAAGGTGAACCCCGCCGATCAGCCGGTCATCTATCTCGCGCTCAGCTCGCCGACCCTGCCGCTCTACACGGTTGACGAGTATGCGGAGACCTTCATGGCGCAGCGGATCTCCATGATCGACGGAGTGGCCCAGGTGTCGGTCTTCGGCGCCCAGAAGTACGCGGTACGCGCCCAGGTGGATCCCCAGGCGCTGGCGACCCGGCAGATCGGCATCGACGAGGTGGGTGCCGCCCTCGACCGGGGTAATGTGAACCTGCCGACCGGGGTGCTGGACGGCAAGACCAAGGCGTTCAACATACAGGCGACCGGCCAGCTGTACAATGCGGCGGCGTACCGCCCGCTGGTCGTCGCCTACCGCAACGGGGCGCCGGTCCGGCTCGACCAGCTGGGGCAGGTGATCGACAGCGTGGAGAACAACAAGGCGGCGGCCTGGTACCAGGGCGTCCGCGGGGTGGTCCTCGCCGTCCAGCGCCAGCCGGGGACAAACACCATCGAGGTGGTGGACAGCATCAGGAAGCTCTTGCCGTCCTTTCGCGCCCAGATACCCGCCTCCGTCGACCTGAACGTCCTGTACGACCGTTCCGTCTCCATCCGTGCGTCGGTGGCGGATGTCAAGTTCACCCTGCTCCTCACCGTCTGCCTCGTCATCATGGTGATCTTTCTCTTCCTGCGCAACGTCTCAGCCACCATCATTCCGAGCCTGGCGCTGCCGTTCTCCATCATCGGCACCTTTGCCGCCATGTACCTCATGGGGTTCAGCATCGACAACATCTCCCTCATGGCGCTCACCCTCTCCGTCGGGTTCGTCGTGGACGACGCCATCGTCATGCTGGAGAATATCGTCCGCCACATGGAGCAGGGCGAAGGGGTGATGGAGGCGTCGCTCAAAGGATCGCGGGAGATCGGCTTCACCATCCTCTCCATGACCCTGTCGCTGGTGGCGGTCTTCATCCCCGTCCTGTTCATGCCGGGGATACTGGGGCGGATACTCCACGAGTTCGCCGTCACCATCAGCATGGCGATCCTTATCTCCGGCTTCGTGTCGCTGACGCTGACCCCCATGCTCTGCAGCCGGTTCCTCCGGCCGCCGGGACAGGAGAAACACGGGCGGCTCTATATGTTCATGGAGCGGATCTTCGACCGGGTGCTGCACGGCTACGAGCGGACCCTGCAGACGGTGCTGAACCGACGACGCACCACCATGGCGGTCACGGTCATCCTCACCGTGGTAACAATGGTTCTGTTCATGCGGATGCCCACCGGGTTCATGCCGTCGGAGGACACGGGACAGATCTTCGCCTTCACCGAGGCGGCCCAGGGGATCTCCTTCGCCGATATGATCAAGCACCAGAAGGAGCTGATGGATATCGTGAAAAGGGACCCGAACGTCGACGCCTTCATGTCGGCCATCGGCGCCAGCGGCATTTCGGTGGCCAACAACACCGGCCGGATGTTCATGCGTCTGAAACCCCGCAGCGAGCGGAAGCTCTCCGCCGACGAGATCATCCAGGAGCTGCGTCCCAAGGTGGCGCAGGTCCCCGGTATCGGCATGTACATGCAGAACCTTCCCGCAATCCGGATCGGGGGGAGCCTCACCAAGAGCCCCTACCAGTTCACCCTGCAGTGCCCGGACACGAACGAACTGTACCGGTATGCCACGGAATTCGAGGCGAAGATGCGGGCGCTTCCCCAGCTGCAGCAGGTGACGAGCGACCTGCAGATCAAGAACCCCCAGGTGAACGTGGAGATAGACCGGGACAAGGCGGCCGCCCTCGGGCTCTCTGCACAGCAGGTGGAGGACGCCCTTTACTACGCCTACGGCTCCCGTCAGGTTTCTACCATCTACGCCCCCAATAACCAGTACCAGGTGATCCTGGAGCTGGAAGACCGGTACCAGCAGGACCCCTCGGCCCTCGCCATGCTCTACGTCCGCTCCACCGGCGGTCAGCTCGTGCCGCTCAACACCGTGGCGACCATCACCCGCAGTCTCGGCCCGCTGACGGTGAACCACCAGGGACAGCTGCCGGCGGTCACCATCTCCTTCGACCTGAAACCGGGGATATCCCTTGGCGACGCGTTGCCGATCGTGCAGAAGCTCGCCCGCACGACACTCCCCCAGACCATCAGCACCAGCTTTCAGGGGACGGCCCAGGCGTTCCAGTCGTCCATGCGGGGTCTCTGGGTGCTGCTCCTCATGGCGGTGCTCGTCATCTACATCGTGCTGGGGATACTGTACGAAAGCTACGTCCACCCGCTCACGATTCTGTCCGGGCTTCCCGCCGCCGGCTTCGGGGCGCTGATCACCCTCATGGCGTTCCACAAGGAGCTGAACATTTACGCCTTCGTCGGGATCATCATGCTCATCGGGATCGTCAAGAAGAACGCCATCATGATGATCGACTTCGCCCTGGAGGCGGAGCGCAAGGAGGGGAAAAAGCCGCTGGACGCCATCTTCGAGGGGGCGATCATCCGGTTCCGGCCGATCATGATGACCACCATGGCGGCGCTTATGGGGACGCTCCCCATCGCGCTTGGCGTCGGCGCCGGCGCCGATACCCGCCGCACCCTCGGGCTCGCGGTGGTGGGGGGGCTCATCGTCTCACAGCTCCTGACACTCTACATCACCCCGGTGGTCTACTACTACATGGACCGGCTGCTGCGGCTGGTGATGCGGCGGCGGAAGCGGCGCGCGGTGACGGAAAGTAGTGCCGGGTAGTGGCATGGGAAAAGCGGTTTCACGCAACGCCGCAACGTAGAACCGGAAGGCTGTCCGTCATGGGCTTTCCTGATTAGCGCTGATCTTCCGCTAACCCCTTCTCCCTCTGGGAGAAGGGGTCCGGAGGCCGGATGAGGGAGATTTATGAGATGGGAAATCGGCCTTTTCCCTCACCCTAGCCCTCTTCCCAGAGGGAGAGGGGACTCTTTAAACGTCTAGCGGAAGATTGACGCTAATCCGGTGGGCTTTTGACTGTCCGGTGAGAGATCGGTGGACGTAAGTTTTTTGTTTTCGTTGCGTTCGTCGCTTGAAAGCGCCTACTTTTGGTGCGGCGTTGCGTGAGACAATGTCTTTTCGGTTGGCTTACTGTTTTTAGCTTGGAATTGTGCAGCGGCGGGTAAGCGCTTGGTGATTATTCTCCGAACTCCTCAAGCCAGCGGTCGAAGATCGCCGCCTTCTCTGCCGCGAAGCGGGCGAGCCCCTGACGCACCTTGTCTACGGACTTCTCTTTCTCCAGTTTATCGGGCATCTTGGAGAAGAAGAGGTCGGCGAAGCAGATGATCCGCTCTTCCGTAGAGATCGGCACCATGTCGCGCGGGGGGAGGGGAAGACCCTGGGTTACGATGTCCGCTGCGGTGAGTCCGACGCCGATGTGGCGTTCGCAGACGAGCGCGTGGCGCGGCAGCCCTTCCCGCTCCAGGACCTCGCGCCCGATGATGCCGTGACGGATGTACGGTTCCTCCCCGTGACAGCCGATGTGCGGCGCCTGGACGAGCGCCACGCCGATGTCGTGGAGGAGCGCCGCCTCCCCGATGAAGGGGAGGTCGAGCCCGTTGTCGAGGCGGCGTGCCACGGCCAGCGCCTTGTCGGCCACCATCCTGCCGTGGAGCAGGATGGCATCATAGGCCGCGGTGGTGCTACAGTATTTCCCGAGCAGCGTTTCCGGCAGCATCGATGTCCTCCGGTTTGTATGATACCGGCAGGGCCGCACCGCTGTCAATGCTGCCGGAGCGAGACGGACAGGGGATCTTCATGGAGATACGCGAAGCCGATATTACGGTGGAGTTCTACCGGGCCTCGGGGCCGGGGGGACAGCACCGCAACACCACCGACTCAGCGGTGCGGATCCGACATATCCCCACCGGCATCGTCGTGCAGGCGTCGGAGCACCGCTCCCAGGCCCGCAACCGCGAGGTCGCCATGGAGCGGCTGAAAGAGGCGCTCCGCCGCCGCGAACGGAAGGTGAAAAAAAGAATCGCCACCACGGTGTCCCGCTCCCAGAAGGAGAAACGGCTGGGGGACAAGCGGCAGCAGGCAAGAAAAAAGCAGCTGCGCACCATCCCGGACCGCGACTGACGGGCGTTTGCTTGACCCGTATCGGCTTTTCCGGTATGGTGTCCACCACCCCTATCGGAGAACCCATATGGAACGTCCCAGCTGGGATGCATATTTCATCGAGATCACCCACCTCGTGGCCAAGCGGTCCAGCTGTCTGCGCCGGCGCGTCGGCGCCGTCCTCGTGAAGGATCGCAACATCCTGGCCACCGGCTACAACGGCGTCCCCGCCCGGATCACCCACTGCAGTGAGACCGGATGCCTGCGCGAGCAGCTCAAGGTCCCGTCGGGGGAGCGGCACGAGCTCTGCCGCGGCCTCCATGCCGAGCAGAACGCCATCATCCAGGCGGCGAAGCACGGTACCCCCATCGACGGCGCCACCCTCTACTGCACTACCATGCCCTGCATCATCTGCACGAAGATGATCATCAACGCGGGAATCCGGAAGATCGTCTACGAGGAGGGGTACGCCGACCGACTGGCCGCCGATATGGTGTCGGAGTCGGGGATCGAGGTGGTCCGATACGGCGATCTCGCCCCGGGAGGAAATGAATGAAGTGTCCGTTCTGCGCCAACAGCGATACCAAGGTGATCGATTCCCGCCCCGACAAGGACGGCTCCACCATACGCCGCCGCCGGGAGTGCGAGGCGTGCAGCAAGCGGTTCACGACCCACGAGCGGGTCGAGGATATCCTGCCGCTCGTGACCAAAAAGGACGGCCGCCGGGAGCCGTTCGACCGGTTGAAGCTGATCAACGGCATCAAGAAGGCGTGCGAGAAGCGGCCGGTGTCGGTGGAGCTGATCGAGAAGACCGTTGACAGCCTGGAGACGAGACTCCAGGAGTCGGGGGAGAAGGAGATTCCGTCTGCGACTCTCGGACAGTGGGTCATGGGCGCCCTTCACGACCTGGACCAGGTCGCCTATGTCCGGTTCGCGTCGGTTTACCGCTCCTTCAAGGATATCAACGAGTTCATGTCCGAGCTGCAGGACCTCTTGAAGAAATAGCTTATTATCCCGGGAACGCAATGCACAGTATCCATGAAACCTACATGCGGCGGGCCATCGCCCTCGCCCGGCGCGGCATCGGCCGCACCTCCCCCAACCCGGCGGTGGGGTGCGTCATCGTCAGGGACGGCGTCGTGGTGGGGGAGGGGTGGCACCGGAAGGCCGGGACACCCCACGCGGAGGTGCATGCGCTGCGTGCTGCCGACCTCCTGGCCCAGAACGCCGACCTGTACGTGACCCTGGAGCCCTGTTCCCACTTCGGCAAGACCCCACCCTGCGCCGATGCCGTCATTGCCGCCGGTGTGCGCCGCGTCTTTGCCGGGATGGTGGACCCGAACCCGAAGGTGGCCGGCCGTGGACTGCAGCGGCTCAGGGATGCGGGGATCGAGGTGGTCACCGGTCTTCTGCAGGATGAGTGTGCCCGCCTCAACGAGCCGTTCATCAAGCATGTGACGACCGGGTTGCCGTTCGTGATCCTCAAGTGTGCCATGACCATGGATGGGAAGACCGCCGCGCTTTCGGGTGATTCCCGCTGGGTTACCAATGAAAAATCGAGGAGATATGTCCACAGACTTCGATCGATGGTTGATGCGGTGATGGTGGGGTACGGCACGGTGGCGGCGGACGACCCGCAGCTGACGGCACGTATCCCCGGCGGGCGGGACCCGCTCCGGGTGGTCGTCGATTCGCACCTGCGCACCTCTCCCGAAGCGCAGCTCCTCGCGGTGAGATCCACTGCCCGTGCGGTGGTTGCCACCATTTCAACCGATGCACCACGGGCCGCGGTACTGGAGGGGGCGGGGGCCGATATCCTCCTCTGCGCCGAACGGGATGGGCGGGTCGACCTGCGTGACCTCCTGATGCGGCTCGGCGGGTGGGGGATTCAGTCAGTCCTTCTGGAAGGCGGTCACACCCTGGCGGGGGAGGCGGTGCGCGCCGGGCTCGTGGACAAATACCTTCTGTTTTATGCCCCGAAGCTCCTGGGTGGTGAGGGGATGGGGCTCTTCTTCGGCCCCGGCGCGGAGCGGATGGCGGATGCCCTGCCGCTTGCCGGCATCGAAACGAGGCGGTTCGGCAATGACATTATGGTGACGGCATATCCGGAGAGGCCATGTTCACGGGACTGATCGAGCAGGTAGGGAGCATCGAGCGGATCGAGCGGCGCGGTGCGTCGGGTTCGCTGGTGGTGGCGGCGTCATTTCCACCGGACGAACTGCGCCTCGGCGATTCCGTCGCGGTGAACGGCGTCTGTCTCACGGTGACGCAGATGCGCGGCGGGAGCCTCTCTTTCGACGTCTCGCCCGAGACCCTGGAGCGGACCTCCTTCCGGGATGCGGCGGTGGGAACACCGGTGAATCTGGAGCGTGCCCTGCGGCTCTCCGACCGGCTCGGCGGGCACCTCGTCACCGGTCACGTGGACTGTCTGGCACGGCTGGAGGAACGGCGGGAGGTAGCCGGGAATATCGTCATGAACTTTTCTCTCCCCGCCGCGCATGCCCGATTCGTCGTGGCGAAGGGGTCAGTGACCATCGACGGGATCAGCCTGACGGTGAACGGGGTCACCGAGGCCGGCTTCAGCGTCAACATCATCCCCCATACGGCGGTGCAGACGACCCTTTCCGTCCGTCGGGCGGGTGATCTGGTAAACATCGAGACCGACATCCTGGGGAAGTATATCGACCGGATGCTGACGGCTCGCGAAACAGCTTCGGAGTCCGGCGGCTTGAGCCTGGAACTGCTTGCAAAATCTGGATTTATGTGAGATAAATACGGGCTTGTTTTGTGAGCGCATCACGCAGAAATGAGGAACGTATGCCGGTAGCACGCATAGAGGAAGCGATCGAGGATATCCGCCAGGGAAAGATGGTGATCCTGGTGGACGACGAGGATCGGGAGAACGAAGGAGACCTGACCATGGCCGCCGAGATGATCACTCCCGAGGCGATCAACTTCATGGCCCGGTTCGGGCGGGGTCTCATCTGTCTCACCCTCACCGCCGACAAGTGCGACCAGCTGCATCTGCCGCTCATGGTGAGCAGCAACACCTCCTCCTTCGGCACGGCGTTCACCGTTTCCATCGAGGCGAAGAAAGGGGTTACCACCGGTATCTCGGCGGCGGACCGCGCCCACACGATCCTCACGGCGGTGGCCGATGGCGCGAAGCCGGACGACCTTGCCCGCCCCGGCCACGTGTTTCCGCTCCGGGCCAAGAGCGGCGGCGTCCTCGTCCGGGCCGGGCAGACGGAAGGGTCGGTGGACCTGGCCCGTCTGGCGGGCCTGAAGTCGGCGGGGGTCATCTGCGAGATCATGAACGACGACGGCTCCATGGCCCGGATGCCGGAGCTGAAGAAGTTCGCCAGGGAGCACGGCATCAGGATCTGCACCGTTGCCGACCTGGTGGCGTACCGGATGAAAAACGAGTCGCTGGTGCGTCGCGCCGCCGAGGTGGTGCTGCCGACGAGCTACGGCGGAGAGTTCCGTGCCATCGCCTTCGAGAACGACGTGGACCAGTTCGAGCACCTCGCCCTCGTGAAGGGTGATATCTCGGGGGATGATCCGGTGCTCGTCCGGGTGCACTCCGAGTGTCTGACAGGCGACGTGTTCGGCAGCCGCCGGTGCGACTGCGCCGACCAGTTGCACGCCGCCATGGAGATGATCGACAAGGAGGGGCGGGGGGTCGTCCTGTACATGCGGCAGGAGGGGCGCGGCATCGGCCTCATCAACAAGCTGAAGGCGTACGCCCTGCAGGACGAGGGGAAGGACACGGTGGAGGCAAACCTGGAGCTCGGCTTCAAGGCCGACCTCAGGGACTACGGCATCGGGGCCCAGATCCTCGTGCACCTCGGTCTCCACAACATAAAGCTCATCACCAACAACCCGAAGAAGGTGGTGGGGCTGGAGGGGTACGGGATCAACATCGTGAAGCGGGTCCCGATCCAGATGGAGCCGACGGACACTAATCTCCGCTACCTGCAGACCAAACGGGAGAAGCTCGGCCACCTGCTGGAAAACCTCTAGTGCCGTGTAACTATTGAGTTCAACCCCCCTCGGTCCCCCCTTGTCAGGGGGGAAGCCTTTAAGCCTCCCCTGACAAGGGGAGGTTTGGAGGGGTTAGACGTAAAGATATTATTGTTTCCTACTGTTAGACTACCGACCCTGTCATTGTTATAGGAGGGTATATCATGCCTGCAATATTCGAAGGGAAGCTGGACGCGACGGGGCTCACGTTCGGTATCATCGTCGGCCGCTTCAATAGTTTCATCGGCGAACGGCTTTTGGAGGGGGCACTGGACGCCCTCAAGCGCCATGGCGCAGCCGACGGTGACATCGCCGTCGCCCGGGTCCCCGGTGCCTACGAGATCCCCCTGACTGCCCAGAAGATGGCCGCCGCCGGTCGCTACGATGCGGTCATCTGTCTCGGCGCCGTCATCCGCGGTGCGACGCCGCACTTCGACTACGTCGCCTCCGAGGTCGCCAAGGGGATCGCCCAGGTTTCCCTCCAGACCGGCGTACCGATCGCCTTCGGTGTGCTCACTACCGACACGATCGAGCAGGCGGTGGAACGGGCAGGCACCAAGGCCGGCAACAAGGGATTCGACGCGGCCATGACCGCCATCGAGACGGTCAATCTGTACAAGGAGCTCAAGTAGTGGGTATCCGCCGGGAAGCACGGGAACACGCCCTCCAGACCCTGTACGCCATCGAGCTCAATCCCCTCGATCTGCGGGACGCCCTGCGGAACTTCCGTGAGAATACCCGGATTGCCTCCCAGGTGCGGGACTTTGCCGAGGCGCTGGTGACGGGGGTTATGACGCACCGCGACGAGATCGACCGCCGCATCGAGGAGAAGTCCCGCAACTGGACCAGATCGCGCATGGCGAAGGTGGACCTGAACATTCTCCGGCTGGGGGTGTTCGAGCTTCTGTACCGTGACGATATCCCCAAGAACGTCACCATCAACGAGGCGATCGAGGTGGCGAAGACGTTCGGCACCGAAGAGTCGCCGGCGTTCGTGAACGGCATCCTGGACGAGATCGCCGCGTCGGTGCCGGAGAAGGCAGTTACTGCAGACATTACCGAATAAGCGAGGATGCAATGAACGATATCAAGGTAGGACTTCTGGGGTTCGGGACCATCGGCGCCGGCGTGGCGAAACTGCTGCTGGCCAACGCGGAGCATATAAAGGGGAAGCTCGGGACGAACCTGGTCCTCAAGCGGATCGCCGACCTGGACATCACCACCGACCGCGGTGTGGCCGTGCCTGAAGGCGTCCTCACCACCCGTGCCGACGATGTGCTGACCGACCCGGAGATCTCCGTGGTGATCGAGCTGATTGGCGGCTACGAGCCGGCCAAGAGCTTTGTCCTGAAGGCGATCGAAAACGGCAAGCATGTGGTGACCGCCAACAAGGCGCTCCTGGCGCTTCACGGCCAGGAGATCTTCGCCGCCGCCGCCAGGAAGAACGTGGAGGTGCTGTTCGAGGCGTCGGTGGGGGGCGGCATTCCTGTCCTCTCCGCGATCCGCGGCAACATGGCGGCCAACAACTTCTCCACGGTCTTCGGTATCCTGAACGGCACCTGCAACTACATCCTCACCAAGATGACCGAGGAGGGGGCCGATTTCGCCCCGGCGCTGAAAAAGGCCCAGGAACTGGGCTACGCCGAGGCAGACCCCACATTCGACATCGAGGGGGTGGACACCGCCCACAAGCTGAGCCTGCTCCTCTCCCTCTGCTTCGGGACCCGGGTGACCTTCTCCGACATCTACTGCGAGGGGGTGAGCTCCCTCACCGCGACGGATATCAGCTTCGCGAAGGAGTTCGGTTACCGGATCAAGCTTCTTGCCATCGGCAAGCTGGACGAGGGTCGGATCGAGGCGCGGGTGCACCCCACCATGATCCCGCAGAATTCCCCCCTTTCCGACGTGAACGGTGCGTTCAACGCCATCCGGTTTACCGGCGATTTCATCGGCCCGGTGATGTTCTACGGTCGAGGCGCGGGGATGGACGCCACGGCCAGCGCGGTCATCGGCGATGTCATGGATATCGGCCGCAACCTCCTGGCCGGCATCGGCCGCCGTACCGCCCCTCTCGGGTACCTGGACGAGTCCATGCGGACCCTCACCATCAAGCCGATGGCGGAGATCGTCAGCAAGTACTACCTGCGGTTCAGCGCCGTGGACCAGCCCGGTGCCCTGGCGAAGATAGCCGGTGCCCTTGGTGATGCGGGGATCAGCATCGAATCCATGATCCAGACGGGTCGCAGTACCGGCGATGCGGTACCGGTGGTGATCATGACCCACGAGGCGGGCGAAGGTGCCGTGCAGAAGGCGCTGGCGGTCATCGACGCATCCGACATCGTCACGGAGAAGACCCACCTCATCCGGATCGAGGAGAGCCTCGACTAGGAGAAAGAGATGCACACAGGACGAAGAAGGCGGCCGGGTTACCGGTCGCCTTTTTTCGTGCCTGCAGCAAAGGAGCTGTCAGCGGGGGAGCAGTTCGCCGAAATGGCGGACGGAGGTAAAGCGGGGGGAGGCGACAGGGTGAACGGCGGAGCTGTAGCCGCTCACGTAGACCAGCTCACGGATGCCGGCGCGGCTCGCCGATTCCAGGTTGGCCTCGCTGTCCTCGCCGAGCATGGTGCGGGCCGGGTCGTAGGGGAGCCGCTCCCGCAGGGCTTCCCAGAACCGCACGTCCTCCTTGGAAATACCGATGTCATGGGCGGAGACGATCCGGTGGAAGTAGGGGCCGAGCCGGGTCTTGTGCATCTTCAGATCCAGTGTCTTGCCGTGGGCGTTGGTTATCAGGTGCACGGCTTTACCGTGCTGCCGCAGGAAGAGGAGGAACTCCACCACGAACGGGTGGACGGCGATGAGGTGGTCCACCTCGCGCTTCAGGAGCGGGATGTCCAGGCCGAGCCGGTCGGACCAGTAGTCCAGGTCGGTCCAGTTGAGAGTCATCTCCTGGGAGCGGAAGAGGGCGTACAGCGCCTCTTTCGCCTCGTCGATCGGAAGGTGGTGCTTGGCGGCCCAGGTGCGCGGCACATGTTCGAGCCAGAAATGGTCGTCGAAGTGCCGGTCCAGCAGGGTGCCGTCCATGTCCAGGAGGACGGTATCGATATGGTTCCAGTCGATGATCATGGGGAAGGTGATTGAACCTGAAAAGGGCAACAGGACGCGGATCAAATCTGATAAACGCGGATCAAGACAAACTTATTCAAAATGGATTCACCTTGCAGATGTGTTCTGTTGATTTTGTATTATTAGGTCTTATCTGCGTTCATCAGCGTCCATGTGCCGTTTTGTTAAAGGTGATCGGCGGGGACGCCGCCGGGTGACGGCGTCCCCACGGTGTCTAGCGGGCGTGCTCTTCGATGAACTGCCGGATGGCGGCCTGGTCCGCCGGCAGGACCGTGCAGCGGGAGGGGAGCTGGTCGATCCCCTGCAGCGCCGGCGGGAGCGGCGGGGTGATCCCCGTGGCCTTTTCCACGGCGTCGCCGAACTTGGCCGGGTGGGCGGTGGCGAGGCAGACCACCTCCGCACCGGGGCTCGCCAGCTCCTGTCCCGCCCGGACGCCGACGGCGGTATGCGGGTCGAGGAGGTAGCCGGTCTCGGTCCGGAACGCGGCGATGGTGGCCAGGGTCTCCTCCTGGTCCACGGAGCGGGAAGCGAACTCCGCGTGCACCCGGGCCATCTCCGTGTCGGTGAAGTCTATTTTCCCCTTGGTGGAGAGCCCGGCAAACGCATCCCGCACCCGCACCGGGTTCTCGTCGAACAGGTAGTACAGGTACCGCTCGAAGTTGGAGGCGAGCTGGATATCCATGGAGGGGGAGACGGTGGAAACCACGGTCCCGAGGGAGTAGTCCCCGTCGTTGATGAAGCGGGTCAGGATGTTGTTCTCGTTGGTGGCGAGGATCAGCTTTTCAATCGGGAGCCCCATCCTTTTGGCCACGTAGCCGGCGAAGATGTCGCCGAAATTGCCGGTGGGGACGGCGAAGCTGATCTTTCCGGCGCCGGCGTCGGCGACCCGGAACCAGGCGTAGAAGTAGTAGACCACCTGGGCCAGCACCCGGGCCCAGTTGATGGAGTTCACCGCGCCGAGGGCGTGCCTCTCCTTGAACGGCAGGTCGTTGAAGAGCGTCTTCACGATGTTCTGGCAGTCGTCGAAGGTCCCCTCCACGGCGATGTTGAAGACGTTCGGGTCGGTGACGGTGGTCATCTGCAGCGCCTGGATGGGAGAGGTCTTGCCGTGGGGGTGCATGATGAAGATGTTGATCCGGTCCTTGCCCCGCACCCCGTAGATGGCGGCGCTGCCGGTGTCGCCGGAAGTGGCCCCCACGATGTTCATCTTTTCATCCCGCTCCTCCAGCAGGTACTCGAACAGGTTCCCCAGGAGCTGCAGCGCCACGTCCTTGAAGGCGAGGGTGGGGCCGTGGAACAGTTCCAGGATGTAGACGCCGTCCTCGCGGAGAACGGGGGTGATCTCGCCGTGCTCGAAACTGTCGTAGGAGCGGTCGATCAGCCGTTTCAGGTCGTCAGCCGGGATATCGTCAGCAAAGAGGGAGATGATCCGGAACGCCAGGTCACGGTACGACAGGCCGCGCCATGCATCCAGCGTCTCCGCCGACAGGGCGGGTACCCGCTCCGGCAGGAGCAGCCCTCCGTCGGTGGCAAGCCCCATCATGACGGCATCCTTGAACGGTACCGGTGCTATTCCGCCTCGCGTGCTGATGTATCGCATGTTTCCTCTGCCCCCGTGCAATGGTGTCTGACAAACCTCGTCAATCTAGCAGGAAAACGGCAAAATGGGAAGCCGGCAATTCCGCCTCCGCATCCGGCGTGTCGCTGGATTTGCCGGTCACCGGAGCATTCCGTAACCGTGAGCGGTGTGGCGAAACCGTGCCGGGTTCTGCTATAATCCTATAAGTCACGAACCGTCAAAGGAGTACCATGTCTCTTCCCCAGCGCGATGCGATCATGCAGATGGTGGACGTTCTCAACTCCCGGTACCTCCGGGGGAAACAGCAGGCGGTGCGTCTCTCGGTCACGGCGCTTTTGGCCGGCGGCCATCTCCTCCTGGAGGATATCCCCGGCCTGGGGAAGACGACCCTGGCGCTCGCCCTCTCCGGCGTGCTCGGTCTCTCCTTCGGCCGGATACAGTGCACGAGTGATCTCCTGCCGTCGGACATCACCGGGCTTTCCGTCTTCAACCGCGAGGAGAACCGGTTCGTCTTCGTACGGGGGCCGGTGTTCAACAACATCCTTCTGGTCGACGAGATCAACCGGGCCATGCCCCGCACCCAGAGCGCCCTCCTGGAGGCGATGGAGGAGCGGCGGGTGACGGTGGAGGGGGTCACCTACCCGCTGCCGGAGCCGTTCATGGTGATCGCCACCCAGAACCCGCTGGAACAGGTGGGAACGTATCCCCTGCCCGAGTCCCAGCTGGACCGGTTCCTGATCCGCACCGGGATCGGCTACCCTTCCCAGGAGGCGGAGACGGCGATCATCCGTGCCGGCAGCATCCGCGAGGAGCTGCGCGGGATCGAGCCGGTCATCGGGGTGCACGAACTGCAGGAGGCGCAGCGGGCCGTCCGTGAGCGGGTCTACCTGTCGGAGATGGTGGCCGGTTACATCTACCGGATCATCGCCGGGACCCGGGCGTCGTCGTTCGTCCTTTCGGGCATCTCGTCCCGCGGCGGCATCTGCATGGCCGATGCGGCCCGGGCACACGCCTACCTGGAGGGGCGGGACTTCGTCGTCCCCGAGGACGTGCAGGCCGTGGCGCTGCCGGTGGGCGCCCATCGCCTGATTCTGACGGCGGAACAGGAGAGCCTGAACAAGGAGGAGCTGTTACGAACCGTTCTGGACGCTATTCCCGTGCCGCTGGCCTGAGCATCACCCGGGCGGGGGCGCTCTACGTGGCGCTGACGCTTCTTCTGGGTTTCGCCGCGGTCAATACCGGCAACAACCTGCTGTTTCTCGTGGTGGCCTCGCTTCTCGCCTTCATGGCACTGACCGGCCTCATCGGCTGGTTCAACCTGCGGGGGCTGGAGGTGGAGATCGTGCCACCCGACGAGATATACAGCGGCATGGAGACGCTCGTCACCTTCCGGTTCACGAACCGCAAGCGGTGGCTGACATCGTTTCTCCTCTCCGCCGAATTTCTCGGCTCCTCGACGGTGATCCTCCTTGCGGACCGCCAGTCCGCCTGCAGCCGGTCCGTTCCCTGCACCTTCCCCCGTCGTGGTCGGCACGCCGGCCTGAGTCTCCTCATATCGTCCCCGTTTCCCGTCAATTTCTTCATTCGTCGGCTGCAGTGCGGTTTCGCCGAAACCGTTACCGTCTTCCCCGCCCCCATCCCCTTTCGCACCGTCTCCGCCGATGCCGGGCGGGAGCGGGTGGGGGAGCTCCTGCGCAGCGCGAACGGCCATGACGGCGAACTTGCCCGGATCGGCGACTACTCCGGCCGGGAACCGCTGAAACACGTCCACTGGCGCCTGTCGGCCCGTCACGACGCGCTGAAGGTGAAGGGGTTCAACGCCACCGGCACCGAGCCGGTAGTGATCGACCTGGAGACCCTGCCGGCCCGGACCACAGACGAGGCGGTGGGGCGCGCCGCGTACCTGGTGAACGACCTGATGCGTCGCAACCGTCCCGTCGGCCTGCGTCTCGGTGACCTGCTGGTCCCGCCGGGGCTGTCCCGTTCCCATCGACTGAAGCTGCTCAAGGAGCTGGCCGTCCATGCTGCGGATTGATACGGCCGTCGCCCTCCTCGTCGCGCTCGTGACGCTCTGCGGCTATCTCCCCCTCGCTCCCTACCTGGGGCTTTTCCCGCGTATTCTGCTCCCGGCGGCGCTTCTCTTCGGCTACTTCTTCCGCAGGCGCGGCTACCGGCTGCCGAACTGGCTCGTCACGGTCTGCGGTCTCCTGTTCTTCCTGTTCTACGCCCTGCAGGTGAGCAGGACCAATCTGGTCGGGCCCGCCGCCGACCTGCTCATCCTGTTTCTGGCGTTGCGGCTTTTCGGGGAGCAGAGCGGACGACACTATCTGCAGATCTACGTCCTGGCTGTCTTCTGCCTCTCCGCCTCGTCGCTCTTCAGCCTGGACAGCATGTTCCTCGTCTACCTCCTGGTCATGCTGCCGGCGCTGGCGGTGTCGCTGGTGCTGCTGTCGTTCGTCGCCGTCGATCCCGATGCGGCGCTTTCCCGGAGTGCCATGGGAAAGGTGCTGCGGACCGCGATCCTGATCCCCGTCGGCGCCGTCCCGCTGGCGCTGGTCTTCTTCGTCATCCTGCCGCGGACCCAGTACGCCATGTGGAATTTCCTCAACCAGCAGGAGGGTGCGGTCGTCGGCTTCAGCGATCGGGTCCAGCCGGGGAGCGCGTCGAGCCAGAGCGAGGTGAAGACGCTCGTGTTCCGGGCGGAGACCGGCCGGCTTCCCGACGATCGTTTGTACTGGCGGGGGATCGTGCTGAACCGGTTCACCGGTACGGCCTGGGAGAGGACGGCGCCGGCCGGAAACGGTCTTCCGGTCGGGGGGACGGACCGCCCCGTTACGGTGGTCTTCTATCCGGAGCCGACCAAAAGCCGTTATCTCATCACCCTCGATCAGCCGTTGCAGCTGAGCGGCATCCGTTCTGACCGTACGGGAGACGCGGTGTATCTGCAGTCGTACGGCCGTGCCGTACGGACCCGGTACGAGGTGACGGCACTCCCCGGTGCGCGGCTGGAAGAACGGGCCGGCGCTCGCATGGAGTCCTATCTCCAGCTGCCGCCGGGATACTCGCCCGCCATACGCAGACTCGCCCGGGAGACGGCGGCCGGCGCCAGATCCGGCCGTGAAGTCATCGACCGTTTCGAGCGTTTCTACCGGTCGAATGGGTTCCGCTACGCAACCTCCGGCCTGCCGACGGATGCACACCCCCTTGACACGTTCCTGTTCAAGCGTCGGCAGGGGAACTGCGAATTTTTCGCGTCGTCCCTCGCCGTGCTGCTGCGTAGCGCCGGTGTACCCGCACGGCTCGTCGGCGGGTACCAGGGGGGGGATTACAACGAGCTGGGGGGATTCTACGCGGTCACGGAAGACCGGGCCCATGTCTGGGTCGAGGCCGATCCGGACGGGGAGGGGTGGGTCACGATCGATCCGAGCCGCTGGGCGGTGAATGCGGACGAACGGGTTTCACGCCCCGGCCCCGGCCTGTATGCCCGGATACGCCAGGCCGCGGATGCGGTGGAGTACTACTGGACGCGGACCGTCATCGCCTACGACCTGGAGAAGCAGATTGAGATGGTGCGGAGTGCCGGCCGGCGATGGAGCGGGGTGCGCCTCCGGGTTCCGGACATGCAGAACATGGCCATGGTTGTCGTGTCGCTTCTTGCCGCAGCCGGTGCCTTCGCGTTGCGCGGGCGGCGTCGGCTGTCCCGGGAAGAGCGTCTCCTTCGGCTGCTCTATGTCCGCCTGCGTCGCGAGGGGCGGCTTCCCGCGGACCATGCCGGCATGGGGCTGTTCCGCCTCGCGGAGCGGCTGGGGGACCCTGTGGTTCACCGGTTCGCGGAACGGTACGGCGCAGCCGTGTATCATGACCGGCCCCTTTCGTCCGATGAGTATAAGGGGTTACGACAGCTTATCCGGCAGATCGGAAATGGCGCTTCCGGCGATGCCGGCCGGAACGTCCGGAGCCGGCCCGATGACGCTTGACATTGCCTGTATATTCAATTAGTTTGAGATCACTCACCACTTTCTCCCTGGAGTATCCGTGGCATCTCAAAAGGACAAACTACTCGAGAGCGCGCAGAAATTCATCCTGAAGGGCCAGCTGGACAAGGCCATCAGGGATTATCAGCAGATTGTCGCGATCGACCCCAAATACCGCCAGAAGCTCGCCGAACTGCTGGTACGGGCGGGCAACCGCGAAGCGGCCATCGCGGAGTACGACATCATCGCCAAGGGGTATGCCGACACCTTCTTCTTCCTCAAGGCGATCGCCGTCTACAAGCAGATCCAGAAGCTCGATCCCGACGCCATCCGCATCAACAACAACCTCGCCACCCTCTACGAAAAGCAGGGGCTGATCGCCAATGCCCTTGCCGAATACCGTACCGTATATGAGTATTTCGAACGCAAGAATCAGCCGGACGAGGCGATCAAGATCCTGGAAAAGATGCAGGAGATCGAACCGGAGAATCCGCCGGTTCTGCTCAAGCTGGCCGAGATGCGGTACCAGACGGACCAGAAGGAGATGGCGTATCACGAGTTCAAGCAACTCGCCCTCCTGTTGAGGAGCAAGGGGGACGAGGACGCCTTTGCCGGGGTGTGCGGCAGGATCGGGCAGCTGTTTCCCGACAAGCGGGACCTGGTCCTCGAACTGCTGTCTGCGGAGATCGAGCGCGGCAAGGCCGTTGCCGCCATCCATACGCTTCAGGGGATGCTCCGGCGGGACCCCACCAACCTGAAGGTCCTGACCCTCCTTGTCACCGCTTTCCGGGCGATCGGTGACCTGAAGAACCGGAAGATTGCCTATCAGCATATTCTGCGTCATTACCCGGCTGAGTTTTTGCCGAAGGAAGGTCTTGTCGAGTGTGCGGTGCAGGAGGGGGACCTGGAGACGGCGCTGACCCTCCTGCATGACAATGCCGCCGACTTCATCGCCCGTGGAAGGCAGGAAACGCTGGAGGGGTTCTACCTGCAGCTGCGCAGCACCGCTCCCGACGATCCCCGCATCATCGAAGGTCTCTTCTCGCTGTACGAGGCGGACGGCCAGCCGGAGAAGGCCGAGGCGATGTCGTTGCTGTTGCGCCAGCTGCAGGGCGGCGGTGTGGGGGAGTATGACGGCGTCGTGGAGAGAATCGAGGAGGGGCCGGAACCGGTCGAGACAGAACCGCCGGTTGTCGCTTCAACCGATCTCCCTCCCGATACCGGTGAGGAACCGGTAGTCGTCGAGGATATTCCGGTCGTTGCCGATGATGTAGTGACGGTTCCAGATGAGGTGGTGACGGCGGAAATCCTCCCGTCCTCTTCCTGGGAAGAAGAGATCATCCTCAATCTGCCGGAGGACGACCCGGTCCGGTTCATGCAACAGGGGAGCGGTGCGGAACTCGACGTGGACGGTCCGCCGGAGGCGGAACTGGCCGGGCTCCCGGAGGTCGAACTGGAGATCGACGAGGCAGTCATGGATGAGATCGTCGGGGCGTCCGGGTCCGACGGATTCGGGGATGACGACCTGTCAGGCGCATCGCCTGCCGGCGAAGGATTCGTGGAGGTGGGTTTCGACTTCGACGACAGCGAGCTGGATTTTCTCGACAATCCGGACCTGGCATCGTCGTCAGCCGCGGGGGAAGACGGCGAGATTATCTACACGTTTGACGAACTCCTCTCCAAGTTCAAGGAGGGGGTGGATCGGCAGCTGGACAGGTCGGATACGGAGAATCACTTCAATCTGGGGATCGCCTACAAGGAGATGGGGCTGCTCGACGAGGCGATCGCCGAGTTCCGGATCGCGTCCGCCGATCCCCAGCGTCAGGTCGCCTGCCTTACGCTGGAGGGGATCTGCAGCCGGGACAAGGGCGATTTCGCCCACGCCGAGAATCTCTTCTTCGAAGCAGGTGCGCTGGATGTGCTCACTGCCGAAGAGGTCTTAAGTCTCAGTTACGAACTGGCCGTGCTGTATGAAGCTTCCTCGAGGCCCGATGAAGCAATCGGAATCTACCACGAGATATGGAAGCAGCGTCCCGATTACCGCGACGTGAAAGACAAGGTGAAGCATGCGGACAGGGGAGACGGCGACATGGAGGTCATCGGTGATCTGGAGATCATCGACCTGGAAAGCGAGGAGGGGTGACCAAACTTAGAAAAGGCCTTCCCCCAGCATGACCCCGCGTGGCGTCACCAGCCTCACCGGCGCCTCGAAATAATCCCCTGCGTACGATTCCGGCAGAGCAGGAAACGGAGCCGCGGCATCCACCGCCTCCAGCATCATTCGGTCATATGCAGGACTTCCCGAGCTCTTCAGCACCGATTTGTTGACAACCTCGCCGTTTCTGGCGATCCATACATCGATAACCGGTTCTCTGGTCACCACTTTCTGCTTTATGCTTCCGAGTTTCCACCAGCTGTCGTTTATCTTATCCAAAACGGCGAAGTAGTAATCCCTGATATCCGGCCGCAGGGACTGACCGTCCGCGATGCTCTTGAAATAACCGCGTGAGATTCCCAGTCCGAAGGAGGTCTGTTGCAGCGGGTTGGAAGTGGCGGTCTCCGCAGCCGGTTGGCTGTTCTGTTCAGCTGCCGGGGGGCGCGGTTCCACAGCGGGTGCGGCCGATTGCTCCGGATGAGGCTTCTTCATCGCCGGTGGAGGAGGAACCGGCTGCGCAGACTGCCGGATCAGAGAGAGATCCACAAGCGGGACTGGCGGAATCGGGGTGCCCCGTTGACCGGATATAAAGAACGGTGTGGAGATGGCAAGATGAAGGACGATCGATACGAGGATCATCAATACGAATCGCCCCTTCGGGGCGATGTTGTATCTTGCATCAAAATCGGTGAACCGGTGAGTTTTCCGGTCAATGAAGGAGTTCATCTGCATCCAGTTTTATTCGGGCTTTTTCAGCTAAGGACCGGCTTATGCCGGTCACGATAGTGTGTCTTGCGCATCATACCAGAGAGTAGGCGGAAGCGGCAATATATTGTGTTGCCCGGCATCAGGCGGCTTCACCTCATGCGACTCTATGATATACTGAAGCGCAATCGTATATAGTCGGCGAATCGTTGTCGGTACTGCTGTTGCGCAGGCTGATCGTGCTGTTGCCTTTTCGGGGGATGCGATGAAACGGTACGACGACATGACGCGGGAAGAGCTCTTGGCGGTCATCGATACGCTGGTACGGGAGCGGGAGAGTGCCCGGCTTCTCAGGCACAGCGATGCCGTCTATGAACAGCGGATTTCGATGCTTACTGCGGAGTTGCTTGAGCTCAACGAGCGACACCGCAGGGAGGTGGAACATAAGAAAACCACGGAACACGAGCTGGTCCTTTCCAACCATGAGTGGGAGAATACGTTCAATGCCATTACGGACCCGGTCATGCTGCTGGATGCGGACCATGAGATCAGGCAGGCAAACCGTGCCATGGCCGAATATTTCGGTGTCCCGCAGGCGGAGCTCAAAGGGCATCACTGCTACGAATTCATGCACGGTTCCGACAAGCCGGTCCCTTCCTGCCCCCAGAATCTCCTCCTTCACGACCGTCAACCGCACTCCGTTGACATCTACGACGAGCACACCGGCCGGTGTCTTCAGGAAAGCGTCTCCCCCATCTTCGATAACGACGAAAACCTCGTCGGCTCCATACATTACGCAAAGGATGTAACCGAAAACAGGAAGCTGATCGCGGCGCTGCAGGAGAGCGAGGCGCGCTACCACTCGCTGTTCGATTTCAGCAGCGATGCCATCTTCCTTTCAAATGCCGATGACAGGATCATCACCGCCAATCCGGCCGCCTGCCGCATGTTCGGCTGGTCCGAAGAGGAGATGATCGCCCTGGGGAGAACCGGCCTTGTCGACACGGCCGATCCACGGCTGAAACCGGCGTTGGAGGAACGTGCGCGCACCGGCCTGTTTTTCGGGGAACTGAGCTTCATCCGGAAGGACGGCACGAAGTTCCCCGCGGAAATATCCAGCGTCATCTTTCACGACTATACCGGACATGAGCTCGCCTGCATCATCATTCGCGATATCTCCGAGCGGAAACGTTACGAGCATCAGCTTCAGCACCTGAATGCGACCCTGGAAGAACGGGTCCTGGAACGTACCGCCGAGCTCCGTGGGAGCGAGAATCGCCTGCATCTGGCGCTGGATGCGGCGCGGGCCGGTACCTGGGAGTGGGATCTGACCGCCGACAGAAACATCTGGTCCGACGAGATATGGCATCTGTACGGTCTCGATCCGAACCGCTTTGAACCGTCGTATGCAACCTGGCGGCAGACCGTCCATCCCGACGACCTTAAGCGTACCGAACGTGCCGTGCGGACGGCCGTCGAGGCGGAGTCGGAACTGTCGGTCGAATACCGGGTGGTCGACGAAGACGGCTCGTCCCGCTGGTTGTTTTCTCGCGGAACGCCGATGCGGGACGACGATGGGAAGGTCATCCGGTACGTCGGCATCGTCGTGGATATCTCGGAACGGGTGGAGTTTGAACGCAAGCTGAAGGAGACCGCCCTGTTCCTCAGTGAATCGCAGCGGATCGCGCAGCTCGGCGGATGGAAGGCCAATCCGGAAACAGGGTATGTCATGTGGACCGAGGAGATATACCATCTTCTGGAGCACCCGCGGGACGCCCCCCTCAATCTGGAGAATGGCATTCAATACTATGCCCCTGACCAGATCCCGCTGGTACGCGCGGCGCTCAAGGACGCCTGGGCGAACAACAAGCCGTTCAATATGGAGTGCGACATGATCTCTGCGACCGGTCGGCATTTCCCCGCCGAACTGCGCTGTATCGGCAGAATACGGTTGCCGGGGGGGACGGAGTGTCTTGCGGGCACCTTCCAGGATATCTCGTCCATGAAGGTGGCGGAGGATGCCCTGCGCAAGAGCGAGGAGATGTATCGAAATCTCTTCAGCAATATGGTGAACGGGTTTGCCTACTGCCGTTTGATAATTGAAGAGGGGAATCCGGTCGACTACGTCTACCTCATCGTCAACGACGGGTTCGAGCAGCTGACGGGGCTCAAGAGCGTAATCGGCAGGAAGATGACGGAGGTCATCCCCGGCATATACGAGTCGAACCCCGAATTGTTTGAAACCTACGGACGGGTTGTCGGGAGCGGCCAGCCGGAGCATTTCGAAGTCCACATTCCGCAGCTGGAGAAATGGTTCAACGCATCGGCGTATCGACCGGCAACAGACCATTTCGTGGTTACGTTCAGCGACATCACCAAGCGGAAACAGGCAGAAGAGGTGCAGCGGAAACTGCATGCGATGACCGTGGAGCTGGCCATGGCGGGCGACCGGGAACGGGCCCGCATTGCGGGTGAACTCCACGACCAGGTCGGACCGAACCTGCTGACCTGTATGATGAAGCTGAATGTATTGCGGAACGATCTTTCGCCCGTGGACTCTGCCGGCGTCATGGATCAGATCGAAGAGCTGCTCGACGGAACGGTTCATGAGATCAGATCGCTGACGTTCCAGCTCCGCCCGCCGATCCTGGCGACTGCTGGCCTCGCCGCCGCCCTGAAGTGGCTGGCCAAGGAATACGGGGAGCGCTACGGTCTCGTCGTGTCGCTCGCCGCAAGGGATGAGGATGTTTCACTTCAGTATGAGGTGAAGTCGGTTATCTTTCAGGTACTGCGCGAACTACTGCTGAATGTGGTCAAGCACGCCCAGACGAGTACGGTCAGTATCTCCTTGCGTCATGGCCCGGAACGGCTCGTTGTAACGGTTGCCGACAACGGCATCGGATTTGATCTTAAGCGCATCGATCCCCATATCGGTGAGCATGTCGGTTTCGGACTGTTCAATATCCGGCAGAAGATCGAATATCTCGGCGGTACGGTCTCCATCGACTCCACACCGGGTTGTGGGGCGCTGATTATGTTGACGGTCCCGATCGACCAGTCGTCGGGAAAAGAGGAGGACGCACCATGAGCATCTCGATTCTCATAGCCGATGATCATGCCATTTTCCGCGAAGGTTTACGGAGTCTCCTGGAGAAGGAAGAGGATCTGACGGTCGTGGGTGAGGCGGGTAACGGCCACGAGGCGGTAGGGCTTGCCCGGGAACTCCACCCCGATGTGGTGGTGATGGATCTATCCATGCCCGATCTGAACGGGATCGAGGCCACACGGCGGATCGTATCCGCTGCGGCTGGTGTTCGGGTTCTCGTCCTTTCCATGGAAGCCGACAGGCGGTATATTGTGGAAGCGCTGGAGGCTGGCGCGTTGGGCTACCTGCTGAAGGATGCGTTTTTCAAGAACCTCGTGGAAGGGATTCGCACGGTAGCCGCCGGTGACAGCTATCTGGGCCCGCGCATTACCGACCTGATCATCAGAGATTACCTGCAACGTATTCCGGACGGCCTGCCGTTGACCTTCGACTGTCTGACCGAGCGCGAGCGTGAACTCCTCCAGCTTATCGCCGACGGCAGGAACACGAAAGAGATCGCAGCAGATTTTGGCATCAGTATCAAGACCGTCGAAGTACATCGACAGAACATCATGAAAAAACTGAACCTCTACAGTATTGCGGAACTGACGAAGTACGCCGTCCGCGAAGGTTTGACCTCTCTCCGCTAGCCCCCTCCAACGCGTCTCCTTGCCATCCGCCGGGTCCCGACTAAGGGATTTCGTATACTTAGGGTAAAATTCTCCGGGATTGTCTTGTAGTTGGAGTTTGATATGTATATGTCAGATGAACCCGTGCTAACTATGGTGAGCTGCGAGGTTCATTGACCGGATCGCATCCGTCGACCGTACATCGCAAATGGGTATGCGATCAAAGTGGCACATCCCCTGAGACCCATCTCTTGCGAGTCTAAAACCGTACGTAACCGTCACAGAAAACTACTTGGCAGGTGCAGAAACTGTACAGCCGGAAATGGGAGGAGTCGAGTATGGTTGACATGAATTCGGTGGTGAATGAGTACCAGGTCGAACGGACCGTCTGTCCATGTGCACTGATCGGCGTCGATCGGGGAGGATGCGGAGCCATACATGCCATGCCGGTGGTTGCGGTGTTACGGGTCTGTGGCCGTATGTACGAAGCGTGCGATGAATACCGGCAACGCAATAAGCGTGGTGCATCTTGTGAGCACCTGCGAGGGGTGCGTCACGGGCACGCGTATATCTGATTTTTCCTGGCGATTGCCAGCACTGCGCTGAGAGGTGATCATCATGGAACCGAGAACCGTAATCTTTGATGCGAGCCACTGTAAGACTCACCGGGTTTTCGGGACGGACGTATACTGGTGTCTCGCGAGCAATGCACATCCGCTGGAGTGCCCCTATGCGATGAGTTTCGGTTACTCCTTTATGTGCCGCCACCCCATACGAAACGAGTTCGTTGAAACCGCGGTGATGAAACAGGCCGGCATGTAGGCCTGGGAGGAATGAAAAGGTGTACAAATTTTGTCGTGCGGCGGTATATGCTGCGACAGTTTGAAAAATCAGGCGAGTACATTTTCAAAGAGAGAGCGGGACGCGGCGCGAGGTGGATTGTTGACAAACTGTTTGAATATGTACGGATGCCATTTCTGGTCCCGAATGGAACGTACGGTACAACACCGATCCGTAGTGGCTGCCGGCAATTCGGGTATCGATTACCGATTGGGGAGGTGGTAATGAACGTCTTACTCTGTGTAAAAAGCCTGGTAATCGGCGAGGCGCTGTACGAGATCCTCAGTAAGGACGATGACTGCAGGCTTTGTATCTATATCTATACGGGGCAGGATCACGTAGCGTCCCTCCCCGACGTGATCATCGCCGACCGCTGGTGCCTCAGCAAGGAACTTGTGAGCAGGTTTCCCGAAGCGAAGATCATCCTGCTTGATTCCGGCATGCAGCAGGATGAACTGACGTCGCTTGTGCTGCTGTACAAATTGAACGGCATCATCTCGATCAACGACGACTGCTCCCTCATGAAAAAGGCGATCAAGGTTGTTCATGAAGGGCAGATATGGCTGGACGGCAAATGCATAAAGGCGGTTCTCAACCGGGCCAGGAGCATGTATCAGAAGGGGTCCGTAGATTATATGAGCAAACGGGAACAGGAGATAGTCGAACTCATCTCCAAGGGGAAGCGGAACAAGGATATCGCCGCCGACCTGTTTGTCAGCGAACAGACCGTCAAGGCACACATAAGCAGCATCTTCAAGAAGTTCAACGTGGCAAGTCGTAACCAGCTCATGTCGCTGCTCATAAAGCATTATCATTGACAGTCAGTTTATTCTGTTTCACAACTCACTCTACAGAGTTCCGACCACCGGCAGTTTCCCTCAACAACCAGTCCCCTCGATGAGGGGCTCGGTGCCGCACATCGGTGTGCCCTTCCCGTTATCCAGTCTTTCCGTGTTTTAGAAATGCATAATGCTTAAGCGCCTGTCCCCGCCGAATTCTCACACAGTAGAGACATAGCATTAATATAATCTATTTGTTCATGAAGCGGATTATTCCTGAATAAAAACATTGTCAATGTCACCAGACGGTTCGAAATGAGCTCCCTTCATCCGGAGTTACGCCTGTCGTATCAGTAAAACATCCTGTTATACCGGTATGTTATCCAGATCTCCTTCAGCTGCTCCCTTCATCTTATCCTGTCTTGCGTGTGGAGGTATTAATACTTTGGTCTGGTTTTAAATTATACTAAATACATAAAAAAATACCAATACATGTCATTGCGAGAGGGGGGAGGAGTGGGATACTCGTACTAACTTAATTAAATGAAGATTGTTTGCAAGCGAAGCAAAGAACTACCAGAGGAGAAAGGCAATGAAAGGAATACGTAAGTTCTCGCGGCTCCTGTTCCTCTTCCCCTTCCTCGTATGCGCATGTGCGCCGGCAGTCCGCAATCCCGTCTCCATCCAGAGCGTCCAGGGGCTTGCTCCGGAGTCTGTTTCGGAGTATCGCATCCATCCCGGCGATCAACTGGAAGTGAAGTTCTTCTACAATCCGGAGTTGAATGAAACGGTCATTGTGCGACCCGACGGCCGCATATCGCTGCAGCTGGCGAACGAGATCATGGCGGCGGGACTCACGCCGGCGGCACTGACCGATATTCTCGTCAAGAAGTACGCCGTCGAGATCGACAGGCCGGCGGTTACGGTCATCGTCAGGTCGTTCAGCATGCAGCGTGTATTCGTGGATGGCGAGGTCGGAAAGCCGGGTCTCATTCCGCTGACGAACCTCATGACCGTCCTGCAGGCGATCGCCCAGGCCGGCGGGCTCAAGGAAACCGCGCGTACGGACGAGATCGTCATCATGAGGCAGGGGCCGGGCAAGAAGGTCCTGCCGATCGTGGTGAACCTGGAGAAGGCGCTTGACGGTACCGACTCGCGGCAGGATATCACGCTGGCTGCAAACGACATTGTATACGCTCCACGTTCCCATATCGCGAATGCAGATCTGTGGGTTGACCAGTATATCAGGAGATTGTTGCCGATAGTGCCTGGATTTGCCGTTACGCCATAACAGAGGTGACCCATGGGAAACGAACTTATCGAAATTGAATACCGAAAGAAATTTTCCGTCACCGAACAGCTGGACATCGTCTTCAAGTACAAACGGAGAATCGGGGTGATCTTCCTGGTCCTGGCCACCGCGGTTTCCATCTCGGCGTATCTCCTGACTCCGGTATACGAAGCACAATCCACGCTGCTCGTGAAGATGGGGCGCGAATACATGAGCCGCCCCGAAGTGGGGGACAAGACGCCGATGCTGGCGCTGAACCAGGACGCGATCGTCAATACCGAACTCCAGATCCTCTCCAGCAGGGAGCTTCTGGAAAAGGTCGTTACCACCATGAAGGTCGAGAACCTGTATCCGGACATCGCGCGGAACCCTCCGTCAGACATGAGCCCGGTCAATGCTGCGCTGCTCCGGTTCGAGAAGGGAATTTCCGCTTCACGGATACCGGGTTCGAACGTCATTCAGGTGACATTCCGGCACAAATCTCCCGAGATCGCGTCTAAGGCGCTGAACCTGCTCGTCAGCCTTTTCCGGGTGAGGCATCTTCAGGTGTACAGCGATCCCCAGTCGTCGTTCCTCGATCAGCAGCTTCAGGACTACAAACAGAAGCTCACCGATTCGCAGAATGCACTCGAACGGTTCAAGCAGTCCAACCGCGTCTATTCGATCAACGAGCAACGTACCCTCCTGCTCAAGCAGCAGATGGACCTGGATACGGCGCTGAAATCGAGCAACAACGGCATTTACGAACTGCAGAACAAGGTGTTGACGCTGCGGAGTCAGATAAAATCGGTTTCTGCAGCCGATGCGCATTCCGGTGCCCCGGAAACGACCTCGGTCATATCCGATGCGAAGGCGAAGCTCTTGACGCTGCAGCTGAACGAGCAGGATCTGCTGAAAAAGTATACCGAGTCCAACCGATACGTCGTCAACGCACGCAAGGAGATCCAGCTGGTGGACGATTTCATCAAAGAACAGGAGCGCGAGGCGGCCGTCAGGGCAAAGACCGGCAATCCCCTGTACCAGGATCTCAGGCGTGACCTGCTTCGCTCCGAGGCGGACCTCGCCGCCCTCACGGCCCGCGCCGCGTCGCTCAGGAACCAGCTCGCCTCCGTCGGTAGCGAGATGCGCACCATCAACATGACCGAGCAGCAGCTTGAGAACCTGAAGAGGGAGAAGGCCGTCAACGAGAAAAATTTCGAGGTCTATCAGGATCGTGCCGAGGAGTCCCGCATCCTTGACGAGATGAACCGGCTCAAGCTGACCAACGTCAGCGTCATTCAGCCGGCGGATGTTCCGCTCGTTCCGGTTAAACCGAACCGGCTCAAGATCGTGCTGGTCGGATTGCTCTGCGGGGCGGCAATAGCGGTGGGGAGCGCCTTCCTGACGGAGCGGATTTCCCGGAAATACAATACCCCGGACCGGGTGGAAGAGCTGCTCGGTGTGCCGGTACTCATCTCCATTCCCTATCACAAGGGGTGAGCCATGTACCTGGAACATTTTCATCTGAAAACGCTGCCGTTCAATATCACGCCCGATCCCGAGTTTCTGTACCTGAGCCCGGGGCACAAAGAGGCGCTTGCCGCCATGATCTACGGTGTCGAGCAGCGCAAGGGGTTCATCGCGGTCATCGGTGAAGTGGGGGTGGGAAAGACAACGATGCTCCGCTCATACCTTGACAGGATCGATCGGACACGGCTCTGTCCCATCTATCTGTTCAATCCGATGCTTCCCTTCGCCAACCTGCTGGTCGTGATCTGCCAGGAGCTCGGGCTGGAAGTCCCTTCCGACGACATGTTCGAGCTGGTCAGACGGCTGCACCAGCATCTCATCACGGAATATGCGCGGGGAAGGAATATCGTCCTGATCATCGACGAAGCGCAGAACATGCCGGTGGAGTCGCTGGAACGGCTGCGTATGCTGTCTAATCTGGAGACGGACAAGGAGAAGCTGATCCAGATCATCTTCTGTGCCCAGCCGGAGTTCGAACAGATGCTGGAACGGACCGAACTGCGGCAGTTGAAACAGCGGATCGCGGTGAAGGCAACCATCAAGCCGCTGAGCAGGGACGAAAGTCATGACTATATCAGGCATCGCGTCGAGAAGGCGGTCGGGGACTGGACCTGCCTGTTCACCCCGTCCGCCGCGAAACTCATCGTTTCCCATGCCGGCGGCATTCCCCGCCTGATCAACATCCTGTGCGACAACTGCCTGATAAGCACGTTCGGCTACAAGCGTGACCGGGTCAACTGGTGGACCGCGCGGGAGATCATCGGCGATTTCTCCGTAAAGGGTAGGAATTCTTTGGGGCGTCTGTTCAATACCGCCTCCGTCGTGTCAATCCTGTCCATCATCGTTGTCATCGTGTGTCTCGTTGCCTACTTCGTGCTGAATATCTACGATCCGCCGCCGGAGCTGCGCCGCACCGCGACGCATCATGCGGTGGTACACGGCGCCGGACTGCAGCCGATGATCGGAATGTCCGGGAATGGTGCAGGCCAGGCGCTACCGATGGTCGCATGGGCAGTGGATGGCAGACGGGCTGAGCGGACGGCATCTTACCGGACAACGAACGTGGGGAACTGACCGAGAGCGGTCTTCCGGGTACGCAATCCCGGCGAAGCTACAGCGGGAGAGAGCCATGAGCAATATCTACGAAGCACTTGAAAGGGCACAGCGGGAGCGAAACAGCGCGGTAGCGGTGGAAATGATCCCCTTGGGCGATATCACCACCGGGACAAAGGAGATTCCGACGCTGCCGCGGCCCGTGAGCGGCGAGGCGATGGTGGGTGATGAGGCGATCGTCGATCTGTACCGGTCCATACTCGACCTGCTGCCGGAGCATGAGCAGGTCATGGTCCAGTTCGCCAGCTCACAGTCGGGCGAAGGGGTATCGACCATCGTCAACGAGGTTGCCCGGACGGTGGCCGACCGGTTCTCGAAAAAAGTATTGCTGGTTAACGCAACCCGGAGTTTCGAGCAGAACGGGAGCTTCAGCGAGGAGTGGGAGAGCTGGAATACGACCCCCGATCTGTGCGGGGGTAACGGCACCGCCTGTTTCCAGACCAAGTACAACAACCTGTGGGTTGCCACGCTGCCGGTGGGGCGGTCGGCCGCCAGTTACGGCGACCTGGACGCACGGGTTTCCCAACTGAAGGGGACCTGGCAGAAGTTCGATCTTGTCCTCGTGGACTGTCCGCCGCTACTGGAAGAGCCGGACAGTTTCGAACTCGTACGCAACGTGGACGGCGTCGTACTCGTGCTGGAGGCGGAGCGGACGAAATGTTCGGTTGCCGAGAACGTCAAGGAACGGATCGTGAGAAACGGCGGGAATATCCTGGGGGTCGTGTTCAACAAGCGCCGATATCATATTCCCGCTTGCATCCGCAACTGGTTGCACTGAGGTAACGGTCTTACAGACGAGGGAGGATGTCATGCAACGGAACGACATGGACACATTGTTGTTTTCCCGCGTTGCGGGAGCTGACCGGAGCAAGGATGCCGGACTGATCGATGAGGAACGGTTCAGTCATGCCCTCTGTATCGAGCGGAAACGTGCCGAGCGCTCCGGACATGCACTGCTGCTGCTGATCATCGACAGCACGCAGATCGTCGAAACGTGTCTGAAGGATCGGGTCCTTGCCCGCATCTCCCGGACCGTGCCGGCAATGGTACGGGAAACGGACGTGTGCGGCTGGCTCAGGAACATGCTGGTTCCGGCGGTCATCTTTACCGAGATTCCGCGTAATGCGGTAGCACAGGCCATCGAAACCATCGAACGAAAGGTGAACGAACGGCTCCGTGTCCTGCTGGACGACGATGTCTTCAGCCTGGTGCGCCTGTCGGTCCTGCCGTTCCCCGCCGGGGGGGGCGGTGAACGCGATGAAGAGGAGTTCAATCCGCTCTTCTATCCGGACCTCACCAGACGGACCTTCGGCGGGATGGTCGCCGACGGAATGAAACGGGCCATGGATATCGTCGGTGCGCTCTTCGGGCTTCTCCTGTTTTTACCGGTCTTCGCCGTCGTGCCTCTCCTGATCAAATTGACCTCTCACGGGCCGGTCTTCTTCCGGCAGAAGCGGCTGGGACAGTACGGCAAGGCGTTCACATTCCTCAAGTTCCGTTCCATGAAGGTCAATAACGACGACTCGATCCACCGCCAGTTCATCCGCGACTTCATCGCCAACAAGGACGGTCTCGGAACCGGTGACGACGGCGGGGAGAAGGTCTTCAAGATCCGGAACGATCCCCGGCTCACCTCGATAGGTAATTTCCTGCGAAAAACGAGCATCGACGAACTGCCCCAGTTCCTGAACGTCCTGAAGGGGGACATGTCGCTGGTCGGACCGCGGCCGCCGATCCCCTACGAACTGGAGACCTACGACATCTGGCACCGGTTCAGGATACTGGGCCGGCGGCCGGGAATAACCGGACTGTGGCAGGTGAGGGGACGGAGCCTTTCGACGTTCGACGGGATGGTGCGTCTCGATCTCCAGTACATCAGGAACTGGTCGCTCTGGCTGGATATCAGGCTCCTCCTGGAAACGCCGCTGGCGGTCATCAGAGGGAAGGGTGCGTATTGACGATGTTGGCAACTGACCGGCCGCCACGCCCGGGTGCGGCAGTATCGGCGGGCGAATCGCGCGACCCGGCATACCAGAGAAACGAGGTCTGACATGTTATCCATCGGTGTGGTCGGTTACGGTTACTGGGGGCCCAACGTCGTCAGGAATTTCAGTTCGATTCCCGGTGCATCGGTCGTATCCGTGTGTGACCTGGAGCAGAACGCCCTGTACCAGGTGAAGAAGAACTACGCAGGGGTGAACATCACCAGCGATTACGACGAGATTCTGAAATCCCGGGATATTGACGCGGTGGCGGTCGTCACCCCCGTCTCCACCCATTACGACATCGCCAAAAAGGCGCTCCTGAACGGCAAGCATGTCTTCATCGAAAAACCGTTCACCGCATGTTCGGCGGAGGCGGAAGAGCTGATCGAGCTCGCCGACAAGCGGAACCTGATCATCATGGTGGATCACACCTTCCTGTTCACCGGTGCCGTACGGAAGATCAAGCAGTTCATCGACGAGGGGATCCTCGGCGAACTGTACTACTTCGATTCCATCCGGATCAACCTCGGCCTGTTCCAGAAGGACGTGAACGTCGTCTGGGACCTCGCTCCCCATGACCTCTCCATCATGAACTACCTGGTGAATCGCAAGCCGGTGGCGGTGGCCGCGACGGGGATTTCCCACTTCGACAACGATATCGAGAACGTCGCCTACATCACGGTCTACTTCACGGGAAACATGATCGCCCATTTCAACATCAGCTGGCTCTCCCCGGTGAAGATCAGGACGACCCTCATCGGCGGAGACAAGAAGATGGTCGTCTGGAACGACCTGGTGGCCGACGAGAAGCTGCGCGTCTACGACCGGGGGATCGACAACTGGGGGGGCGGGATGTCCCGGGAGAAGGCCCAGTCGGTCCGGATGAGCTACCGCACCGGCGACATGTGGGCGCCGCAGGTGGAGAACCTGGAGGCGCTCCGGTGCGAGGCGCAGTACTTCGTGGAATGCATCGACACGAACGCAAAACCGATCAACGACGGCCAGGCGGGATTGGACGTGGTGAGGATGCTGGAAGCGACGGTGAAGTCGCTGAAGATGGGCGGCGAGGTCGTCTATCTCTGACGGTTAATGTTACGTAGCGAGGGAGGGTGTCATGGGCGAATATCTCTGTGTATCCGATGATGTGAAGCTCGGCAAGGATGTAAAGCTCACGAAGTTCATCAACCTGTACGGCTGCACCATCGGCGACAACAGCAGGATCGGTGCCTTCGTGGAGATCCAGAAGAACGCGTTCATCGGGAAGAACTGCAAGATATCGAGTCACACGTTCATCTGCGAGGGGGTGACCATCGAGGACAACGTCTTCATCGGACACAACGTCACCTTCATCAACGACCTGTACCCCCGTTCGACGACGGAGGGTGGTGCCCTTCAGACCGAGGCGGACTGGGCCTGCGTCAAGACGGTCATCAAGAAGGGGGCGTCCGTCGGCTCCAGTGCGACCCTATTGTGCGGGATCACCGTGGGGGAGAACGCCATCGTGGGGGCCGGCAGCGTCGTGACGAAGGACGTGCCGCCGAATACCATTGTTGCGGGCAATCCGGCCCGCATTATGAAAACGCTTTAGGAGGTTGCAGATGAACGTTCCATTTCTGGATCTCAAGGCACAGTATGACACGATATCAGACGAGATCGGCGCCGCCCTCACGCAGGTGCTGGTGAGCACGGCGTTTTGCGGCGGGCCGTTCGTTGCCGGCTTCGAGGAGGACTTTGCCCTGTTCTGCCGGGCGCAGTACGCCGTCGGCGTCGGCAGCGGCACGGAGGCGCTCTGGCTCACACTGGTCGCACTCGGCGTCGGCCCCGGCGACGAAGTGATCACGGTTCCCAACTCCTTCATTGCCACCGCGGAGGCGATCAGCCTGTGCGGGGCGACCCCCGTCTTCGTGGACGTGCATAGCGACAGCCTGACCATGGACCCGAACCTGCTGGAACGGGCAATAACCCCGAAGACCAGGGCGGTCATCCCCGTGCATCTGTACGGCCAGCCGGCCGACATGGACCCGATCGTCGACATCGCCCGGAAATACGGGCTCCACGTGATCGAGGACGCCTGCCAGGCCCATGGCGCCGAATACAACGGACAACGGGTCGGCACACTGGGGACCGCCGGCTGCTTCAGCTTCTATCCGGGTAAGAATCTCGGCGCGTACGGCGAGGCGGGCGGGGTCGTCACCAACAGCAGGAAACTCGTCGACAAGGTACGGATGCTGCGCGACCACGGCCAGTCTTCCAAGTATTACCACGCGATGATCGGGATGAACAGCCGGATGGACGGGGTGCAGGGGGCGGTCCTCCGGGTGAAGCTGCGGCACCTGACCTCCTGGAACCATGCGCGGAACAGGCATGCCGCCCTCTACCGAAAGCTCCTGACCGGCGTCGATGGGCTCGTCCTTCCGACGCAGAAGGAGTACGCCCACCACGTGTACCACCTGTTCGTCATCCGGGTGCAGCACCGCCAGGAGTTCATGGCGGCGCTCGCCGAGCGGGGGATCATCTGTGGCATCCATTACCCGGTGCCGATTCACCTGCAGGACGCCTACCTGTCGCTGGGGCTCGGAAAGGGACGGTTCCCGGTCGCGGAGAGAAGTGCGGAAGAGGTGGTGTCCCTCCCGATGTATCCCGAGCTGACCGCGGAACAGATCGCGTACGTGGCGGACGAGGTGAAGGCGCTCCTGCGCTACGGAGAGGCGATGGATACGTACGCACGGATTCCATCCTACGGGTGCTAGCAGACGTTCATGGATGTACGGCTGTCCGGGTTTCAGATGCCCGGAGCGAGGTGCTTTTCATGAAAGAGCGTCTTATGTCCAGACTGGACGACAAGACTGCCGTCATCGGCATTATCGGACTTGGATACGTGGGGCTCCCCCTGATGCTCAGTTTCAATGCCGCCGGATTCCGGGTACTCGGGTTCGATACGGACGCCACCAAGATCAACCGGCTCGCCGAAGGTCGCAGCTATATCAGGCATATCGCCGGGGAGCGGGTCGCAGCGGCAACGGCCACCGGCCGGTGCGAAGGGACGACCGATTTCAGCCGCGCCGCCGAGGCGGATGCGCTCATCATCTGCGTGCCGACCCCGCTGAACGGCCACCGCGAGCCCGATCTCAGCTTCGTCGTCAATTCGGTGGAGACGATCGTTCCGTTTCTCCATCCCGGCCAGGTGGTGAGCCTGGAAAGCACCACCTATCCCGGCACCACCGAGGAAGAGCTCCTCCCCCGCCTGGAGTCGCGGGGGCTGAAGGTGGGGAGCGACATCTTCCTCGTCTTCTCACCGGAACGTGAAGACCCGGGTAACGAGCAATACTCCACCACCACCATCCCCAAGGTATGCGGCGGAGTCACCCCCTGCTGTCTGGATGTGGGGTTGGCGCTGTACGGCGGGATCATCTCCCGCGTCGTCCCCGTATCCTGTCCCAGGACGGCGGAGATGACCAAGCTTCTGGAAAACATCCACCGTGCCGTCAATATCGGCCTCGTGAACGAGCTGAAGATTGTCTGCGACACCATGGGGATCGACATCCGCGAGGTGATCGATGCCGCCGCCACCAAGCCGTTCGGCTTCACCCCCTACTACCCCGGGCCGGGGCTGGGCGGTCACTGCATTCCCATCGACCCGTTCTACCTGACCTGGAAGGCGCGTGAGTACGGGCTCAACACCCGGTTCATCGAGCTGGCCGGCGAAGTGAACACCGCCATGCCCGACTGGGTCGTCAACAAGGTGATGCATGCCCTGAACGACCGCGGCCGGACGCTGAAGGATGCGCGCATCCTCGTCATGGGGATCGCCTACAAGAAGAACGTGGACGACATGCGTGAGTCCCCGAGCGTGGTACTCATGGAGAAGCTGATGGGGCATGGGGCGGTCGTGCACTATTCCGATCCCCATGTGCCGGTCTTTCCGAAGATCAGGCGCTGTCACTTCGACCTCGCCAGCGTGGAGCCGACCGCCGAGAACCTGGCGGGCTACGACTGCGTGCTGATCGCCACGAACCACGACGACTTCGACTACGAGACGATCTGCGACCATGCACGGCTGATCGTCGATACGCGCGGCGTCTACCCGGGCAACCGCCCGAACGTCGTCCACGCCTGACCGTAAAGCGGAGTGAGCAATGCTGAGAGTCCTCTTTGCCAGTGCCGTCGATCCCCTGTCCGTGGCGGAAAACCTGTATCCGCCGCTCTGGCCGGCCTATCTCGCCGCATTCGCCGAGTCGCGTATCGGCAGCGGTAACGTGGAGTTCCGTTATGCATCGGGGGGGTACGAACGGGCACTCACCTTGTTCGCTCCCCACATCGTGGCGATCAGTTCCGTGACGCAGAATTTCTCCATCGCCACGGATCTCGCCCGGCAGGCGAAGGCGCGGCGGATTCCGGTCATCATCGGGGGGATGCATATCTCGTCGCTGCCGTCCTGTCTGCCGGCAGAGATGGATATCGGCTGCCTCGGCGAAGGGGAGGTGACCTTTACCGAACTGCTGGAGCTGTTCATGAATGCCGGGGAGTTCCGCACGTCCGACATCGCCGCCATACCGGGGCTCGTGTACCGGGACGGCGCCCGTATCGTCAGGACGGGAGACCGGCCGGTGCTGCCGGTCCTGGACCGGATACCCCATCCGAAACGGTCGCTCATCGGCTATGCCCGGCGCGGTTATCTGTACACCGCCCGCGGCTGTCCCGACAACTGCGTCTTCTGCGCCTGCAGCCGCTACTGGGGAACGGTGCGATATGCCTCGCCGCAGTACGTGCTCGACGAGGTGCGGGAGCTCGTTTCACACGGTGCCCGGTGCGTCCGGTTTGCCGACGAGAACTTCGCCAGCAACCTGGACCGGCTGCGGATCATCGCCGGTCTCGTCAGGGCGGAACGTCTCCACGAACGGGTTCGTTTCTCCTGCTGGTGCCGCGCGAACTACGTGACGGCGGAGGTGGCGGATATCCTCCGCTCCATGAACGTGGTCTCCGTCAAGATGGGACTTGAGAGCGGCTGCGACCGGACGCTTGCGTACCTGAAAGGGCGCGTCACGGTGGCGGATAACCACCGGGCCATCGATCTCTTGAAGGACGCGGGGCTCCAGGTGAACGGCGATTTCCTCATCGGCGCTCCAAATGAGACGCTGGAGGAGATGGAAGAGACCTACCGGTTCATCCGGGATTCACGGCTCGACTTCGTCGACGTCAACGTCTTTTCCCCGCTGCCGGGCACACCGGTCTGGGAGTACGCGGCACGCAAAAAGATGGTTTCGGACGACATGGACTGGGGGCGTCTCAACTACAAGTTCAACGCGAACGCGCGGACGGCCATCCTCCTGTCCGAGCTGCTCACCCACGACGAACTCGACCGGATGCACCGTAAGATGCAGTGGCTCCGTTTCCGGAAGATGCTGCTTGCGCTCCCCCGTTCCCCCTGGAAACGTGAGCTGCCGCGGGTGGCCGTACGGATGGTGGTGGAGCGGCTCGGGAAGGTGGGGCGGCTTTTAAACGGGGCGAATGCGTGACGGTTCCGCAGCGGCGGAACGGTCCCGCTGCCAGTGAGGTCCTGCCGGTATGATGACGAACTGCGACATCGTGAACCCCGTGGCGTACCGCGGGTGGGACGAACTCCTTCTCACTCACCCGGGATACAGCTTCTTTCATTCCACGTCCTGGGCGAAGGTGCTCTGCGACACCTACCGATACGTACCGCGGTATTTCGCGGCGATCGGGAACCACACGCTGGAGGCGCTCATGCCGTTCATGGAGGTCGACAGCATGCTGACGGGAAAACGGGGAATCTCCCTCCCGTTTACCGATCTCTGCGTCCCGCTCCTGACGGATGACGGGCGGTACGGGCAGCTCCTGGACGACGCCATCTGCTACGGAAACCGTTCCGGCTGGCAGCACCTGGAGATCAGGGGGGGAGAGTGCGCCGTCCGTGACGCGCAGGCGTTCAGCTCCTTCTACGGACATCGCCTCGACCTTGTGCGGCATGAGGAGACGATGCTGTCCCGGTTCCGGAACAGCACCCGGCGCAACATCTTCAAGGCGATCGCCGACGGGGTGCAGGTGACCGTCGGCGCCTCCCTGCCCGAGCTGCGCGAGTTCTACCGGCTGAACTGCCTGACGCGCAAGCGGCATGGCCTTCCCCCCCAGCCGTACCGGTTCTTCCGCAACCTGCACGAGCACGTCATGGCGCGTGGACAGGGGATCGTCGTGCTGGCCCGGCTGCATGACCGGGTCATCGCCGGTGCCGTCTACCTCCATCTCGGCGAAAAGGCGATCTTCAAGTACGGCGCCTCGGATCTTAAGTACCAGCAGACGCGGGCGAACAATCTGGTCATGTGGGAAGCTATCCGCTGGTACGCCTCCCGCGGTTATACCCAGCTCTGCATGGGACGGACCGAATCGGGCAACGACGGGCTGCGTCAGTTCAAGCTGGGGTGGCGGGCCCAAGAGTATGCCATACGGTACTACCGTTACGATCTGGCGGCCGGGGAGTTCGTGAACGAGGGTACCGGCCTCGGGGACAGGTACACCCCCCTGTTTTCACGACTTCCGCTGCCGTTCCTCAAGGTCATCGGAACCATGGCCTACCGGCATATCGGCTGAGTGAAGGGACAACCGGCCATGAAACTCTACTACCATATCAAGCCGTTCATCCCGCGAGGGGTACAGATCTACCTCCGGAGCAGGATCGCCCGGCGCAAGCGGATGAGGACCACGGATATATGGCCGATCGACCACAGATTCGCGGCACCGCCCCACGGCTGGTCCGGCTGGCCCGAGGGGAAACGGTTCGCTTTCGTGCTGACCCACGACGTGGAAGGGCAGAGGGGACACGACAAGTGTCATAAACTGGCGGAGCTGGAAGAGTCGCTGGGGTTCCGTTCTTCCTTCAACTTCGTGCCGGCGGACTATCCGGTAGTGGCATCGCTGCGCCACAACCTCGCCGCCCGGGACTTCGAGGTGGGAGTGCACGGCTACACACACGACGGTACCCTGTACCGGTCGCGGGAAACGTTCCTTCGTCAGGCGCAACAGATCAACCGGGTCCTGAAGGAGTGGGACGCGGTGGGGTTCCGGTCGCCGGCCATGCACCACAACCTGGAATGGATTCACGATCTGGAGATCGAATACGACGCATCCACCTTCGATACGGACCCGTTCGAACCGCAACCGGACGGCGCCGGCACCATCTTCCCCTTTCTCGTCAGGGGGGACAGCGGCTGCAGGGGGTACGTGGAGCTTCCCTATACCCTGCCCCAGGACTTCACCCTCTTCGTCATCATGAAGGAACGGAATATCGACATCTGGAAGACCAAGCTGGACTGGATCGCACATCATCGGGGGATGGCCCTGCTGATCACCCATCCCGACTACATGAGTTTCGACGGCTCGGCGCCGGGGATGGACGAATATCCCGCCGAGCGGTACCGGGAGTTTCTGGAATACGTGGCAACCACCTATGCGGGGGAATTCTGGCATGCGCTGCCGAAGCAGGTCGCCTGCCACATGAGATGAGGCAAGGAGAGCGCCATGACATTCTTCGATAATCGTGTCGCGGTCAACTGTACCGCATCGAAAGACTACCCGACCGCCGTGCCGTTCCATCCGCCGGAACGGTACCCGGAGTACCGGGGGAGCGAGACGGACCCCGGCAACGCGATCTACGGCGAGGTGCGGGAGACCCTGCGCCGGCTCGGGCTCGATGCCGACAACTTCGGTACCCCGAACTGGAACCCGTTCCGGGGGATCGTGCGGCCGGGGATGACGGTTTTCATCAAGCCGAACACCGTCAACCACGACCACCCGGGCGACGAGAACATCTTCTCGGTGATCGTCCACGCCTCGATCCTCAGGCCGGTCCTGGATTACGTCTGCATCGCCCTGGGGGGGCGGGGAAAGATCATCATCGGCGACTCCCAGATCATCTTCGGCGAATTCGACAAGGCGATGCACGTCTCGCAGATCGAGGGGCTTCTGGACTGGTACCGCTCGAACTGCCCCATCCCGCTGGAATGTTTCGATCTCAGGGTCGTGCGCGGCACCCGTTCCTGGCTCTACGGCAAGTGGGCACGGGTCCCGGTGGAGCAGGACCCGGAGGGGTACCAGGCGGTGGACCTGGGGGAGAAGAGTTGCTTCGTCGGCATCGATCCGAAGCGGCTGAGGATCGCCATCGCCAGCTACAAGAACATGTACAGGTACCACTCGGAGGGGCGGCACCAGTACGTCTTTCCCCGATCGTTCCTGCAGAGCGACGCGGTCATCAGCATCCCGAAGCTGAAGACCCACCGGCGGACGGCGGTGACGCTGGCACTGAAGAACTTCATGGGAATCCCGGCGCTGAAGGACTGCCTGCCCCATTTCATCACCGGCTCCGTGGCGGAGGGAGGGGACCAGTACATCCACCCCTCGCTGCGCAAGCGGATCTGCCTCTACCTGCACGACATCATCCAGTCCAGCCCGTACATGCCGGTGAAGCTCCTCTGCGCCATTGTAAAAAGGCTCGTCTGGGATTCCCACAAGATCGTCCCGTTCAAGGACGACGTGTACGAGGCGATGTGGTACGGGAACGACACCCTCTGGCGGACGCTGTTCGACCTGAACCGGATCGTCTTCTATGCGGACAAGGAGGGGCAGATCCACGACGTGCCGCAGAGGACCTTCTTCTGCCTTGTGGACGGGATCATCGCCGGCGAGAAGGACGGCCCGGTCAATCCGGACCCGGTGCACGCGGGGGTGCTCATGGCCGGCTTCAACCCGGTCAGTGTGGATGCGGTCGCGACCACCCTCATGGGGTTCGATATCGACAAGATCCCGCTCGTTTACCGGGCGTTCGATTACGGCAACACCGTCGGGCCGCACCTGGGCGGCCGTCGGTCCGATATCCGGGTCCTGGACGGTGGACGGACCTGCGACCTGGAGAACTACAAACAGTACCGCAACCTGAATTTCGTGCCGCATCCTACCTGGGTGGGGCATGTGGAGCTGCAGCCGCAGTCTGACGGAGGGGGTCATGGGACTCGACATCGCGTACCGGAAGCTGAAAAGGAATTACGTGGATCACGGGCTGGGAACGGCGCTGTGCAAGGGGGTCCGGTACCTCGCGAAGTCGGTCTATGACACCACGACGTACCGGATCTACGGCATCGATCTTCGTCGCCATGCTCCCCGACGGTTCACGGAGGGGGAATTCACCTATCGGGTGATCGGACCGGACGACACCGCGCTGATCTCGCAGGTGGAAGAGCTGGAGGAGTGGCTTCAGGGGGGGGTGGCGGCGAAGCTTGACGACGGGGGGGTCTGCCTCGTGGCGCTGGACGGGGAGACAGTGGCGGGGTTCAATATCGTGGCGTTCGGCAGGGTGGAGATGCCGCTGGTGAAGACGCACCGCGACTTCGGCAAAGGGAACGCCTGGTCGGAGCAGATCACCGTCAACAACCGGTACCGGGGAAAGGGGCTCGGCGCGGAGCTGCGGTACCGAATCTTCGCCGAGCTGAAGGAGAGGGGAGTCAGGCGGTTCTACGGCGGTACGCTCAGCGACAACGAGCCGAACCTGAAACTGACCCGCAAGGTGGGGTTCACGGAGATCGCGGATATCCGGTACTGCAAGCGGTTTACCACGAAGAGCTGGTCCTGCACCAGGGTGAGGTGACGTCATGCGGACAACCATCATGGACAATCTGGTCGGTTACGTTGTCTTTCCGGCGTCCAACTACCTGATGAACCGTAAAGGGATCATCGGGCAGTACCGTGAGTTCACGCGGTCCGAGTGGTTCCGGGAGGACGTGCTGCGGCACGTCCAGTTCAAAAAACTCTCCGCCACGCTGGAGCAGGCGGCGCGGCATGTGCCGTTCTACCGGGAGCGGTTCCGCAAACTGGGGCTTCAACCGGGTGATATCCGGTCGCTGGACGACATCCGGCTCATCCCCGCCCTGACCCGGAGTGACCTGATGGACGCCTACCGGGAGATGGTGGACGAGCGGTTCGCCGCCTCCATTCCGGTGGCGGAGGGGGCAGGGCGGCCTTCCGGCGAACCGATCCCGCTTTCGCGTTTCCGCCGGCACAAGCTCGTCCGGAACACCTCCAGCGGCTCCACCGGGGCCCCGACGGTCTTCTTCGAGGACGGTTCCCGCACGTCGATGAACTGGGCCTGCGAGATGCGGCTGAAAAAGTGGTTCGGCATCGGGCCAGGCGCACGAGAGGCGCGCATGGCGCGGCTTGCCACGGCATACCTGCCGGACAGCCGGTCGCTGAACGTGAGAAAGCACCTGTGGCACCAGCTCATCCTGCCGGGGACCAACCTGGCGGAGGAGGAGTTCGCGCTCTGCATCGAAAAGATGCGCGCCTTCCGGCCCCGCGTCCTGTGGGGGTACACCTCGGCGCTCACGGGGCTGGCGGATTATGTGCGGCGCAACAAGATCGATACCGCCGCAATCCCCCTGCAGCTGGCGATTTCCTGGGCCGCACCCCTGTACGGACATGAGGAGCGGCTCTTGCGTGAAACCTTTGGCTGCGGCATCTCTAACATCTACGGCGCCCGGGAGGTCGGGCACATCGCCGCCCTCTGCCCCGCGGGAGGGCTGCACGTGAACCAGGAATACCTGCTGGTCGAGAGCGAGCCTGCCTCTGCCGGGGCTGCACACCCGGGGGAGCTTTTGGTGACGACGCTCGATGCGACACCCATGCCGTTCATCCGCTACCGGATGGGGGATGTGGCGGAGGTTGCCCCGGCAGGCTGCGGTTGCGGACGTCAGCTGCAGCTCCTGAAGAACCTCTTGGGGCGCACCGGTGAGATCTTCCATACAAAATCGGGTCGGATGATCTCCCCCAACTTCTGGTGCCGCGTCTTCATGTCGTCCGAACATGCGGACCGGATCAGGCGGTTCCAGGTGGTCTACACCCGGGAGAAGAACCTACGGATCGCCATCCAGCGGGGCGACGGGTACGACGAGGGGACGGAATGGTACATCCGCTCGGCGGTGGCTGACAACTTCACCCCCGACACGGAGCTGGCGATCGTCTACGTTGACCGGATCGAGCCGACGGTGTCGGGAAAATACCTCATGGTGATCAACGAGGCGAAGCAGCAGGAGGCGACATGGAACCGGTAGTCATCACAGAACGGATGAAGGGAGACTGGGAGCGGTTCGTCGCCGGGAATCCGCACACCATCGCCTGGCAGAGCTACGACTGGAGCGAGGTGCTGAAGCGGCACTACCGGTTCGATTTCTACCCGATCGCGGTATACGACGGCCCCGAGATCTGCGGCATCCTTCCGCTGTACCGTCTGAAAAGAGGCCGGTCCGGAAGCGTGCTCATGTCGGTCCCCTATGCGGTGGCAGGGGGGATCGTCGCCGACGACGAGGCGGTGCGCAGTGCGCTCCTGGAGAAGGCGATCTCCATCTCCCGGGGATGCGGTTCCTGTCCCATCACGCTGAAGCAGTACAAATACAAGATGGAAGGGGATCTGACCGTTGATGATAATTATTTCAATCGGGAACTGAATCTGACTGGCAGCATCGACGATCTCTGGTTCGGTCTGGCGGAACGGAACCGGGATAAGATTGTCGAGACCTATGCCGAAAATCTGACGCTTGAATATCCTTCGAAAGATTTCACGGCGTTTTACCGCATACTGATGAGGCATCTTCACAACAGAGGGATCCCTTGTGTCAATAAACGGTGGATCGAAGATCTGCTGGCCTTCGACATGTACACCATTGCCTTTCTGAAAAATAACGGTGCGATCGTTGCCGCCACCATGGTCAAGTCATTCAAAGAGACCGTGTCGTTTCCCTTCACCTGCCATCCGGTCCATTTGGACAACGCCTATGTATATCGTCTCTACTGGGAGCTGATCAGGAATTTTGCCCTGTCAAAGAAGAAAATTTTTCATTCGGGCAGAATTCCTGCCAATGGTGAAACTGATGAATACAGGTTGGGGTGGGGAGGGGATCAGCACGGCTATTTCTACCAATACTACCCCAATAACGGGCAACGGACTGAATTTGCGGTCAAAAGGGGACGCAAAAGGAAGCTGTTCGAGAATTGCTGGAAGATGATGCCAACGGCATTTGCAGAAATGCTGGGTCCTGCGATCGTCAAGAGATTTCCCTGAAAGCACAGGTTATAGCGATGCGTACGGCGGCCTTTCATTGGGTTTTAGGTATGACACTTCTATTGGGGGGGATAGTTTTGTCCAATAACCAGGCGAATGCGTCAACCTGCGGGAACGCTGTCATCGCTCGCTGGTTCGACAACAGGGATGCTGCGATCAGCCTCCGTTTTGACGATTCACTGGCGTCACATGTCGATTACGTCATACCGGTTCTGAACCGGTACGGCATCAAGGCTACGTTCATGGTGAATCCCGGACTGGAAAGATATCAGATGCACCGGGATTTCTGGGAACGGAAGGTTCCGGCAATGGGACACGAACTGGGCAACCATACCGCGCATCACCGCGGGGCACGTACGATTCGGGAGGCTGAGCGCGAGATCGGCGAGGTTTCTGAACTGATCTGGCGGCTGTATCCCACGAGAAGCAGGGTGACGGTGTTTGCCAGTGGAGGGGGGAGACGGTGTCTTTGGGGAGGGCGGCAGTGGAGCGATGCCGCGCCGGAATACAAACAACTGGTCGCGAAATACAACCTGATCGACCTGTACGACGGTCACCATCCCGCAACCGGAATCAATTCTCGGGATTCTGAAGTATCCATCGACAAGCGATTACATGATGCGATCAATACACACGGACACCTGCCATTCGTGTTTCACAACATCGGGACACCAACGATGCTTGAGCGAATGAGAGCCCTTGTTGACGGATTTGAAGCGACGTGCCGTAAGGAGCAGTTTGAGCAGTTTCTCGACCGCCTGTCGCGAGTTCGAAACAAAGTATGGATAGCCCCCTTAACGCAGATATTGAAATATGAGCATGAATACAGAAATGCGAAACTCGAAATGATTGATAGTGGCGAACATTTCTATAAATACCGGCTCATTGCGGCAGGTGATCCGATGTATGATCAGGAACTTACCGTTGTGGCGAGTGTCGCAACGTCGATAAATGCAAAAGTGTATCAAGGGTCAATATTGATAAAACATAGTATTGTAGATGGTCATAAGATAATGTTCAACGTCAGACCGGTCAGCAGTGTTGTAATAATAAACAACATAAGCTGATAAACGTAGCTTAAATCCATGAATACATCGTTTATGTATGGAATATTGAAGACAAAAGCAGATGGATTAAAAGGTGATATATGAGAGCGTGTATGCTGGCATATGCATTTTATGAGAACGACAATCGCATTATGCGATATGCAGAGGCACTTGTAGCGCGTGGTGACCAGGTTGATGTTATATCTCTTATGCGCAACGATAAGGCTCCAATAGAGGTTATCAACGGAGTGCGCGTACATCGAATCCAGAAGAGAGAAATCAACGAGCGGGGTAAACTCTGTTATCTGAAACGGATGGTGGGGTTCCTCGTCAGATCGTCATTTGTCCTCACGAAACAGCATATGTCTCAACCATACGATTTGATTCATGTGCACTCGGTGCCGGATTTCGAGGTGTTTGCAGCCTTATTTGCAAAGATCAAGGGTGCCAAGATAATCCTCGATATTCACGACATCGTACCTGAGTTCTATACGAGTAAATTCGGGGTAAGCAAGGATTCGATAGTTTTCAAGGCACTGAAAAAGGTTGAACAAAGCTCAACCAGCTTCTCTGACCACGTCATCATCGCAAATCATCTGTGGGAAAAAGTGCTTACAGAAAGGTCGGTTGCCACTGAAAAATGTTCCACCTATCTGAATTATCCCGACAGCCGTCTGTTTAATGCTTCGATGCGTACGAGGAAAGCCGACGGACGTGTAGTCATGATCTATCCCGGAAGCCTCAACTGGCACCAGGGTGTCGACATCGCAGTGAAGGCCTTCAATATCATCAAGGACCAGGTTCCTGAAGCCGAGTTCCATATATACGGTGATGGCAGCAGCAGGGAGCAGTTGGCACAACTCATCAAGGAGATGTCATTGCAGGATCGCGTAATATTACACGGCATCATGCCCATTTACGATATCGCCCAGATCATGGCTAATGCCGATATCGGGATCGTACCCAAAAGAGACGATTCTTTTGGGGGGGAAGCATTCAGTACAAAGATCTTCGAATTCATGGCGTTGGGTGTGCCCGTGGTGGCGGCAAGCACCCGCATCGATAAATATTACTTCAACGACTCACTGGTGAAGTTCTTCCGATCCGGTGATGAGCACAGTCTTGCCGACGCGATGCTGGAAATGATCCATAACGATGCGTTAAGAAAGAAACTGGTCGAAAATTCATTCACTTACATTGCGAAACAGAGCTGGGACGTGAAACGTAAGGATTATTTCAATTTGGTGGACAAGCTCGTACAGGGGAACTCGTGATGATCAGACTCGATCGAATACTTTCGTTGGCCCTTTTCAGGCACCTGGATGGTGAGGGCAGTGGTAATGGCATCAGGATGCCGATCCTGATGTACCACAGCGTCTCGCATGGTTCAGAACCTTACGTGCATCCCTATTACGGAGTTGTTACGGCTCCCGACATCTTCAATGCGCAAATGCGTCTCTTGAAAGAGAGCGGCTTTCGGGTCATTACACTTGATGAAGCAATGGCGCGGCTCTGTTCTGGCAATTTCGACAGCACCACCGGCAATGACAGATGTGCCGTCATTACCTTCGATGACGGTTACCTCGATTTTTATTCGCATGCATACCCGATCCTGGAAGGTTACGGATTTCATGCAACGGTGTTCCTGCCGACATCCTACATCGCCCATGAACGCAAGCGTTTCAAAGGTCGTGACTGTATGGTTTGGAAAGAAGTACAGGAGTTGAATGCGCGGGGTGTGACCTTCGGCTCCCATACGGTGACCCACCCACACCTGGAAACTTTGGGTAGAGATGACATTATGACGGAACTGCTGCGCTCCAAGGAGACGATTGAAGACAAGCTCGGCCATGCCGTACACGGCTTTTCCTACCCGTTCGGCTTTCCTGACTATGATTCCGAATTCCGTTTGATGATAAAAGATTCTCTCATGCAGTGTGGTTACCGATATGGCGTCACGACGCGTATCGGGACACAGACTCGGCGTGAAGACCGGTATCTCGCTAAGAGAATACCGGTCAACTCCAGTGACGATACAAAGTTGTTGGCGGCAAAGCTCAATGGTGGTTATGACTGGATGTATCCGGTGCAGAAACTTGCCAAGATGAAACGGTGGATTAAATGCAA
>JAJYBI010000045.1 GCA_021779095.1 Deltaproteobacteria bacterium | reverse complement strand
CACTCATTTCAGCGTCCTCCCGCCTGAGAGTCTGGCGAACCGCACTGTCGGCACGGTTCCATTGACAAGACATATACAGTCCCTATCGGCCCGCTCGATAAAAACATTAGTATTTATTTCAGCACAATCGCAAATGCCGCGCCAGTCGGGGCAAAAAATCGACAGGAGATATACCTCCGCTCAGGAAGGCGATCTACACGACAAAGGCGCTGCAGATACCCGCAACGCCTCGGTTTAACTTCAGAGCTGACAGAAGGAACCGGCGGTCAATACATGCTCTCCAACTCTACCGTCTGCACGAGCTGGGGGATATCGAGGATGAGAGCGACGTTGCCGTCACCCAGGATCGTGGCCCCCGACAGTCCGCTCACGTTGCGGTAAGCCGGACCGAGCGACTTGATGACCGTCTGGTGCTCGCCAATAACCGTGTCAACGACGAAACCGACCCGCTCGCCGTTTACCCGGGTGATGACGATCTGTTCCACCTCCGGCGGTTCGCCGGGAATAGAGAACTTCCGGCGCAGCGGCACGTACGGCACGATATGGCCACGCACCGGCGCAACGTTGCGCCCGTGTGCCTTCCGTACATCCTCCCGCGTCAGTTCGACGCATTCATCGACGATGGAAAGTGGGAGGACGAAATGCCCGGAACCGACCCGGACGAGCAGGCTTTCGATGATCGCCAGGGTGAGCGGCAGCCGAATCTCGATGGTCGTCCCCTTGCCCCGCTCACTGCCGATTTCGATGCTGCCCCGCAGGGCATCGATCGCCTTTTTCACCACATCCATCCCGACACCGCGACCGGATACGCTTGTCACCTGCTTTGCCGTGGAAAAACCGGCGGCGAATATCTGGGCGAAGATCTCGCGGTCCGTGAGCTCAACACCGGCAGGAATGAGCCCGCGTTCCGCCGCCTTGGCCCGTATCGTATCCCGGTCGAGGCCGGCGCCGTCATCCGTGATGGAAAGGAGCACACTGTCGCCCGAATGCTCCGCTGACAGGTGTATCGACCCCTGACGGGGCTTGCCGGCGGCAGCCCGCTCTTCGGGCGATTCGATCCCGTGGTCGATACTGTTTCTGATGATATGCACCAACGGGTCGTTCAGCTTTTCCAGGACCGTCTTGTCCAGTTCGGTCTCCGCACCGGCAGTGGTCAGTTCGATCTGCTTCCCCAGTTCGGCGGAGAGGTCGCGCACCAGCCGCTTGAACGTACTGAAGGTGGAGCCGATGGGAAGCATCCGGATGTTCAGCACGTTGTCGCGCAACTCAGAAGTGAGCCGTTCCACCTCTTCGGCAATGGCGAGAATCTCCGTATCGTGCCGCAGGAGTGCCGTCTGGCTGAGCCGTGCCTGCACCGTGACCATCTCCCCGACGAGATTCACCAGCTGGTCCAGCCGGTCCGCCGGAACCCGGATGCTGGCACCGGTCTCCTTTTTGGCCGTTTTGAGGTGCTGCTGCTCGGCCAGTGCCGATGCGACCTTGGAGGGGGCGACCGCGACCGAGTCGACGAGGATCTCGCCGATACGCTTCTGGGCGCCCAGCGCCGCCTTCAGTTCATCGGTGGTGATGTCGCCGCGTCGGACGAGTATTTCTCCGAGTCGTTCGACGGACTCTTCGCTGTGGTTGTCGCCGTCGGCAATCACCTCGATCGTCAGCGCGCAGTCGTCCTCCACGAAGATGAAGACGTCACGGATCGCGTCCTCCCCCTGGTTCGTGGTGAGAATCACATCCCAGCCGGTGTAGCAGCATTCCGGGTCCAGCTCCGCCAACGGCGGGATCTCTTCCGAATGGGCCGCCACCGTGCAGATGCCGAGATCCCGGAGCTCGTTCAGGAGCGACAGGGGGTTGGTGCCGGTGGCCATGATTCCGCGATGCGGCAGAAACCGGATCCGGTAGGTGACTTCCGACGGTGCGTCGGCCGGACTGTCCGGCCGCTCTTCGGTGCGGCCGTCAGGACCCGCCGTCCCCGGCTGGCATTCGACAGGGACAAGGCTGCGCAGTCCGGCGACGATCTCGCTTTCCGCGGCAGACACCGGTCCATCCGAATTCTCATCGAGCATCTCCCGTATCCGGTCGCGGGCGGCGAGGGTCAGGTTGACCAGCTGGTTCGTGACGGGAATCGCACCGTTGCGCACGAGATCGAATACCGTTTCCACCTCGTGGGTGAACGTTGCAATCCGGTCGAAACCGAACATGGCGCCGGACCCCTTGATGGTATGCATCGCGCGGAATACCCTCCCGACCAGTTCCGCGTCATCGGGATGCTCTTCCAGTTCGAGAAGCGCCGACTCCAGTTCCGCCAGGAGTTCCTGGGCTTCAGTCCGGTATGTTTCCGCATGCTGGTCCATCATCCGAGCACCTTCTTTACGACCGCGATGAGCTGTTCGGGCTTGAACGGCTTGACGATCCAGCCGGTGGCGCCGGCCGCCTTGCCTTCGGACTTCTTGCTGTCCTGCGACTCGGTCGTGAGCATGATGATCGGCATGAACTTGCAGGCGGGAAGCGCCCGCGCCCCCTTGATGAGCCCGATGCCGTCCAGGTTGGGCATGTTCAGGTCGGTGATGAGCATGTCCACCCTGGTTCCTTCGAGCTTTTTGAGTGCATCCTGACCGTCCACCGCTTCGACAACCTCATAGCCGTTCTGCCGCAGGGTAAATCCCACCATCTGCCGCACACTGGCCGAATCGTCCGCCGTCATAACCGTCTTCGCCATCACTCACTCCTTTCGCAGGGCATACAGCTTTGTGCCATCAATTCACACCATGCCGGATGACGGGAGAAGCCCGCCGCTTCCGCTGCCGCGCCGACGGCTCCGTCAGCGCCGCCGATGATGCCGAATACCTTGCCATTGCCGGATGCCGCCAGATGTGCGGAAAAGAGGACTTGCAGCCCCGCAAGGTCGACCCCGGTCACCCCGCTGGCGTCAAGCAGCAGCGCGTTGCTCACCTCCAGGGCGGACCGTAACCGCGCGGCGAGTTCGACCGCATACGGAACCGTCATCGGCCCGCTCACCCTCAGCGTCCCCCTACCCGGAGCAGCGGAGTCCATCGTTTGTTCAATCGTCAGGTCAGACATGAAAACCCTCCCGGAAACCGTGATCAGAACAGCTCTACGTTGTCTCCCAGTTCATCCCGACCGGCACCGCCAATCGATGCGTCAAGCATCGGGACGCTGTCCGCACCGTCAGCGGCCATGCCGGCGACCGACGCATGAACGTGCCGCTCGCTCTGCATGGTATACCCTTCGTGCAGCCGGGACATGTCGACGGCCGGCAGGTCCGGCACGATCTCCCGCACCTGCTCGACGATCGCATCCAGTTCCGACACGACCTGCTCGATGCCGCGGCCGACGGTTTCGTGGATGGAGATACCGGAAGAGGCGGTGCCGATATCCGCCACCAGATCCCGCACCGCCTCGTCCGAACCGGTCAGGTTACCGCACAGCTTGTCGTTCATGCCGCACAGAAGACCGACCAGTTTGCCGATATCGTGGGACAGATTCTCGGTCTCCGCCTCGATCTGCATGAAATCGTGGTCGTCAGTGTTGCAGAGTTCGTTGGTAACCTGCGAAACCTCCCGCAGGGTCTCCGACACGGCGACGGTCTGATGGCAGGCATCGACGGACAGCCGCTGGATCGCTTCCGCCAGCACCCCGAGTGCCGCCCCTTCTGTACCGGTATGCGCGGCCCGTATCTGTGAATTGATGGCGATGAGATTGATCTCCTCGCCGATATTCTCGATATCCTCCACGAATCCGGAGATGGTGCCGATGGTCTGGGCCACGCTCGTGACGGCATCGGAAAGCTTGCGGGTCGTTTCGGCGCTGTCGATCACGACCTCCGCCACGATTCCGAGGCATCGCTCGATGTCCGTAAAAAGGGTATCTCCCGACGAACCGGTTGCGCAGCGCATCCCGCTCGCCTCGTGGGCGATAAGCTGCTGGTTGTCCATGATCTCGGCGAGGTTGCCGACGATGGATTGAACGGCGCTGACAAGTTCGGCGCGGGCATGCCCCAGCTGCGCGGCCTGCAGCCGGCAGATATTGGCCACCTCGGTAACGACGCGGGTGCCCTCCGCCTCATCGGACGTATCCGTCCCCCCCTCCAGCAGTTGGAGCAGATAACCGAGCGCCTCGCTCACATGTTCGATCTGTTGTCGCGTGATATCATGGAACTGCATGGAGGTGACCACCGCGCTGATGTTCCGGGACACCATGTCGGAGGCGGATGAGATGGCATGAGCTACGTTCGCGTACCGGCCACGCAGGACGTTGATGGCGGCCAGGCTCGCATAGGTCTTCTCCAGCGCCATGGAGACATGTTCGTACTGGGTGTTCTCGTTATTGATGACCCGGCTGAGTATCTCGTTGACCCGCCCCGAGAGCGAGCCGTTCTCTTCCAGAATTTTCGTCGACTTTTCGTGAATGAGTACGGCAAGCTTCTCCACGTCGTTGGCGAGGCTGTAGAAGCCGGTGCCGAGCTGGCTCAGGCGCGCACTTTCGATCTTGGTGGAGATGCCGAGAACATGCAGGACTTTCATGATCTTGCGGAACCCGGCAAGCGGTTCGTTCACCCGGGCAGTCAGCTGCAGCGTCTTCTGAAGTATCTCACGACACCGCTTCGCCTCCGCCTCCATCAGGGTCAGCAGACGGGTCATCTTGTCGGTGAGCGACTGCAGGCCGCCGATCGACTCAACCAAAGCAGCTCCTCCCACCTCGTCCACCAGGCAGGCGGATGTCTGACCGATCTCGACGGCACGTGAGTAGAAGTCGTGCAGACGGGAGCCGATGGCAAGAAACTCCCCCTCCGTACCTCCGGACAGCTGCTGCAGAAGGTCCTGTTGCCGCCGGATGCGTATCGGACAGTCGTTCAGGAGTACCCGTATCCGGTCATCCCGATCATCTCCGCAAATGTCATGACCGATCTGTTCTGTCTCCGGAACGGAACCTCGCCCCTTTCTGCCGAATAACCGCATAGCGTCACCCTTTCTCCTTGCGTGCAGATACAATCACGTCCATTCAGGTCCTGGTCCCTTCGATACGGGTGCGTATTCTTCCCGCTTGTACTGGTTATCGGTAAATACTACAAAAACATGAGAAGATTTCTATGAACTCCCGATATTCAGAACTCTCGGCATTGCACTGGAGAGATTGACTGATATATGGTCTGAAGAATCCGACTCTATCCGATTAAGATTGCAGTCGAAAAGGGGAGGACCGGCGCATCGGCACGGGTTCGCAGGGCTGGCGGGGAAGGAGGGAAGTTGCCCGCATCATGAGACACGGGCAACCATAAGATCACGAACGGCCGATCAGGGCGGTTGCCAGATCATTGTGCAGCGAAGTGTATCCCGCCACCTTTGTGGAGCCGTCGACCGCATCGGAAGGAAAGAGCGGAAAACGCGACGGATAACTGTCGTCCATTACCAACTGCTTGGCACGCATGTTGGCGGGATTCAGCACGACGGGACCCTGCAGGTTGATGGTGATGCTGCCGGGTTCCGACGACATCGTAACGACGGCCAGCAGGACGTACTCATTGTCCGGCCCCAGCTGTAGCCGGTCACATTCGTCTCGGGTTATCCTGAGTCGGTAGTCGGCTACGAACTGGGTCAGTTCAACCACCACAAACGCCAGATCAGGATTGTCCACCGCCTGGAACCAGCAGAAAGGCCCGCCGCCGGGTGGGCTCAGGAGGACGTAGTGCTGTTCCCTGAATCCAACCATCCCGTCTGGCAAGGTAATGACCTTGTCGTCGTCGACTTCCTGCTCACCGAACCGCGCCGAATAAACTTTCAACATCACAGCTCCTTGTCTTTATCCGCGAACAGACTTGCCACCCTGTGGAAGTCGCCCATATCCCATGAAGCCGCCGCCCGATTCTGTTCCGTCACCTTGGCATAAACCTCTTCACGGTAGATCTTCACGTCGGGCGGTGCCTCGAGACCGATTCTGATCTGCGACCCCTTAACCTCCACGACCTTGATCTTTATATGATCACCGATGGCGATCGACTCGCCGACCTTTCTTGTTAACACCAACATCTGCTTGCCCTCCTGGCACAGTGGTCCTCGGGTGATTTCATTCCTGCAATCCCGCTCGTTACGGGACGGGACACTTCTGCTTATTTGAGATAGTCCAACAGCGACAGCTGGGAGATTTTCGCCGAGGTTGCAAGTGCTACCTGATACGCGTTCTGTTGCTGGGTCAAATCGCTCGTGACCTTCAGGATGTCCGCGTCCTGCTTGTCGGAAATCATCGTGCTCAGGCTGAGATTTGCGGAATCGAGACTGGATGACGCGCTCTGAACCCTGGTCATGCGGGCGCCGATATCGGTGCGTGCGTTCGTAATCTGCTCAAGGGCGCTGTTCAGCGCCGGCAGAGCGGACTGGACACCGCTTACGTCATTATTGGAAAGCGCCGTAATGAGGCTGTTCAGCTGACCGATCAGATCGACACCGGAACTGCCGGGAGGAGTCCCCCCCCGCAACAGCTTGCCGCCTGAGTAATTGATGGCGACGTAGGAGGAATTCGCCACTTCCATGTTGACGGCATCGTCCGTACCGACGTAGTTCCCCGATGGTGTGCCGTATAACGGGTCCGACGTGTTGGTATTGACCGTCGTGTCGAACGGGGGACTGTTGCTCACAAACCCGCCGAAGATATAGTTTCCCGCAATCTGGGTGTTCCCCAACTGGATCAACTGGCTTTTCAGCTGTTTGAGTTGCGTAACGGCATTGGAACGATCGGTGGCGGTATATGTCCCGTTGGCCATCTCCTGAGCGACTTCCGTGGCGCTGGTCACATCGTTTGCCATTTCCGACATGGCGCTGTCGGAGGCCGTCAGCCAGGCATTGCCGGTCGTGATGTTGCGGGCATACTGGTTCCCGTTTTGAAGCAACCCCTTGAGCATGACAACCTGCTGGGCCGATATCGGGTCGTCGCTTGGAGAATTCAGCTTGAGTCCGCTTGAAACCTGCTGCTGCAGGTTGCCAAGCCGCTCCATCCCCTGCTGGAGAGAACTGAGAACCATGGTGGCAATCGTATTTTCTGTGACTCTCATGGTTTACCTCAATGCCATGGTTTGGCATGAAGAAGGGACAAACGGCACCGCATCCTGCGCGACAGACCTGCAGATCAGTGGACCATCCCCAGGATGGTGTCGAGCATCTCCTGACCGGTCGTGATTAGCTTTGCAGCACCTTCGAATGCCTTCTGATAGTTGACCAGCCCCGCAAGCTCCTCGTCGAGGGAAACCCCTGCAGACGAATTGCGCATCGTATTCAATTGCTGAAGCACCGCATTACTCTGCGTAACATCATTCTGATTCGTCTGGGCAGCAAGCCCCACACTTCCCACCATGGCAGAATAGAACCCCGTAAGGGTGGTACTCCCACCGGTCATAGGCAGGGAAAGATTATTCAGGTTGGCAATCTGCAGCGCATTGACATTGTTACCGGTACTGTTTGTCGCCGTAGGATTGCTCGATGCCGCGGCGATCTGGTTGATATCGTTTACATTGAGACCTATGGTCGAACTGTACCCCGACGTAAAGGTGGCGGGAGGGGTGGGAGCCGGCGGTGGAGTGAAGAAATTAATCCCGGTAGACCCGTCGAGCCCGTATCCGGCAGTATGCAGGCTGTTCACCTGATTGGCGATGGTACTCGCCAGTTCGTCAAGCTGAGACAGAAACTGGTTGACCGTCGTATCCCGCAGGGCGAGGGTCCCGCCCAGTTCGCCGGAACTGCCACCGGACCGCACCAGGAGCGGCGTTATATCGGTACTGTCCCCGCCATTGGGGGGAGTAATAATGACATTGTAGTAATTCGAATTACCTGAATCTACCGAAAGGGAAAGCGTGGCCGAGGAATTGCCCTGCACCAGTGACGGGCCACCGGCAAGATTCACCGCCATCGAACCGTCCTGATTCTGGTAATAACTGATACCGACCTTACCGGCCAGGTCCTTGATCAGTTGGTCACGGCTGTCGAGGAGGGCGTTGCAGTCGCTTCCCGTCTGCTCGGCAGTCACAATCTGTTCGTTCAGAGCCGCTATCTGCTGGGTTTTCTGATTGATATCGCTCGTAATCGTCGTCAGAGACTGATTGGCGAGACTTTTTACGCTATTCAGGTTGTCACTGATATTATGAAACTCACCGACCAGCGTCTGCGCCGTGGAAAGCACGGTCTGCCGTTCCGCAACCCCCTGCGGATTCATCGAAAGATCCTGCCAGGCATTGAAAAAGTTCTGCATGGCAACGCCAAGCCCACTGGTATCGCTGTTGCTGAATAGCGACTGGATATTCTGCAGGGCGGACTGCATTGTCGTCAACTGACCGTTGGAACTCGATTCAGAGGTAATCTGGGACATGAGAAACTGGTCGTAGGAACGGGTGATGGTCGAAACCCTGACGCCTCCTGTAGCGGCCTGAAAACCGTCGTAGCCGGCAGGAGAGCTCTCGAGGATGGCCGTCTGACGAGAATAACCAGGCGTGTTGACATTGGAGATATTCTGGCTGGTTACATCAAGTGCCGTTTTTTGCGCCGTAAGGGCTGACGTGCCGATGTCGATTATTCCCAGGACACTCATCTCAGATCTCCCTGCGGAGGAGCAGACCGCCCGAACTGCCGCTCCTGATCGTCCCCTGTGCACAGTAGGTGGTACAATCGCCCAGCAGCTTGCCGAACAGGGCCATGGTGTTTCTGACCAACCCGAGAGAATTCTCGAGCATGCACCGGTTGGTACGGAGTTGGCGATCCAGATCGCGTGCACGGCTGGCAAGGCGTTCCTGCAGAGGTGCGAGCAGGTCCCGATCGGAGCTGGCCGCTGCACCTACCAGCGAGGTAAGCCGCTGGTCGTCGGGGAGGCCTCGCTCCTCCAGCGCCCGGCGCAGCAGGCAGGAGCAGATCTGTTGCAGATTTGCAAGCCGTGACAGCAGGTCTCCCTTTCGGAGATCATTCCGCGCGAGACTGACCGTATCGAGACTCACGATACACCGCTGCTCCTCCGTCAGGATATCGGCCAGTTCATCCATGGCGCACTCCTTCTCGGAGAGGCTGGCGATGAGATCTGCCAGATTACTTGCCATTGAGCTCACTCCACCGGCCCAACATCTTAGCGGCGATATCGGCGCCATCCACCCGGTAGGTGCCTGCCGCGATCTCGTTCTTCAGACGGGCCACCTTCTCGCTGCGTACATCCGAAATCCCCTGCATGGTCGTCTTTAGCTGGTCCAGTTCAGCTTTGTGCGCCGAGATATCCACACGGTCGCCTCCCGCTCCGGAGACGCCGTTCTTCTGGCCATTGACGGTGGACGGATCGATCTTGTCCGCCTGATCGTTGCGAAACCTGTTAACCGTCGACAGTATCTGTTCGTTATCTATTTTCATGGCTTACCTCATGTTCGGATTCTGGGTTTCCTTTGGCATACGCAACCGCATCTCCGGCCGGCATCCGTGCCTTCAACGGGCCGTTCAGCTGCTGTTCGATCATGGTTGCCAGTCCGATCCCGCCCTGCTGTGCCATGGCGTTGGCATACTCCTGATCCAGCATCGGGCCGTACACCTCTTCGCCGCGGCCGCCGCCGGTCAGACTGTCCTTCCCGACGGACTCACGCATGGACTTGACCATCATGCCGATGAACAACGCTTCGAATTCCCGGGCAACCTTCTTCGTGACCCGACCGTCCCGAGAGCCATCTGTACCGCCCGACGTTCCGGGAGCCGCAAGCGTATTCGTCGTTCCGGTGGTCTTTTGCAAACCCGATCCGTTAATCTGGTTCATCTCCTACCTCACCTATCGACCGACCTGCCGGATACTTTAGCTCCCGTCAGATTACCACCAACTCCGCCTGCAGCGCACCTGCCGCCTTGATGGCCTGCAGGATGCTGATCATGTCCCGGGGGGTAGCGCCGAGGGCGTTCAGCGCCTTTACCACATCGCCGATGTTCGCTCCCGCGGGAACCACGGCCAACCCCCCTTCCGACTCTTTGACCTTGACGGAGGTCCGGGGGACCACCTTGGTCTGGCCGCTGCTGAACGGCGCCGGCTGTGACACCTGTGGTGTTTCCTTGATATAGAGAGTCAGGTTGCCGTGGGAGACCGCTACCGTGGCGATCCGGACGTTGTCTCCCATCACGATGGTACCTGTCCTTTCATTTAGCACGACCCGTGCCGGAATGTCGGGCGACACGTCAAGTTTTTCGAGATCGGCCACGAAATTTACCGTTTTACCCGCATAGCTCGGCGGTATCTCCAGGTTGACCGAACCGGGATCGCTGCAGGACGCGATGGACGCCTGGAATGCATTGTTGATGACGGCGGCGATCCGTGAGGCGGTGGTGAAATCCGGCTGGTGCAGATCGAGCCGCAGACTGCTGCGGCCGGCCAGCACGTTGGGAAGCTCACGTTCCACCAGTGCCCCGTTCGGTACGCGCCCGGCGGTGGGATGGTTTTTCTGAGCCGACGCCCCCTGCCCGCCGTAGGAAAAGGAGTTGGTGAGCACCTCCCCCTGGGCCACGGCATACACCTGCTTGTCCGCCCCCCGAAGCGGGGTCATGAGGAGCTCACCACCGGCCAGGCTCTTGGAATCACCCACGGACGACACCGTGATGTCGATGGTGGTCCCCTGCTTGGCGAAGGGGGGAAGGGTCGCTGTCACCATGACTGCTGCCACATTTTTGACAGTAATGTCGGTCCGGTTGACCGTGATACCCATCCGCTCCAGCATGTTTACCAGGGATTGAACCGGGAACTTGGTCTGGTCGCTGTCCCCGGTGCCGTTCAGCCCCACCACCAGCCCGTAGCCGATGAGCTGGTTTTCCCGCACTCCGTCGAAGCTGGCGATATCCTTGATGCGGGTCGCATGGGCGGCACCGGCAAGGGAAAGGAGCAGCAGGGTTATGAGGAAGATTCTTTTCATGGGTTGTATCCCTTTCAACCCCTCCCCCGCCTCCCCTTGTCAGGGGAGGAGCTCGTGACCTGTCGCGCATCGCTTCCCCCCTGACAAGGGGGGGGGGGGACCGAGGGGGGGTTGTCTTATCCTAAAACGGCCAGATATAGTCCAGTGCGTTCATCAGCCACCCCGGCCGCTGCCGGTCGCTCACGACCCCCTTGCCGCTGTAGGTGATGCGGGCATCGGCGATGAGCGCCGAGCTCACCGTATTGTCGGGCGTAATGTCGCGCGGCCGGACCGTCCCCTCCAGGTTGATGATCTGGTCCTCGTGGTTCACCATGACATGGCGGTGCCCCTCGATCAGGAGGTTGCCGTTGGGAAGCACATCCATGACCCGCGCCGAGATGGTCGCGTTCAGATTTTCCTTGCGGGTGGTGGAGCCGCTTCCCTTGTAGGTCGAATTGGTGCTCGCATTGAGGAGGTTGTTCAGGTCGATCCAGCTCTTGCCCGCCAGCTGGGATTCCAGTCCCATCAGGTTCGGAATTCCGGCAGAAACCGCACCGGACCGGGAGGTATCGGTAGTGGCCTCCTTGCTGGCGCTGGCCGACTCGACGACGACCACGGTCAGGATATCTCCGCGGGCGTGGGCCTTTAAATCATCTGCCAGCCCGGCGGAGCTCGCCTGCCAGATGGAGCCGTTGGCGTAGGAGGTCTTGGGCGGCTCCAACCGCTGGTCCAGGGCGGGGAACGGCTTTGTCGGGGGCTCGTGGGCGCAGCCCGCCAGGAGGATCGACATCGTTATGCATACAAGTAGCCGTTTCATCGTTAGAACTCCACCCGGACCGTGTTCGCGTCCACCACGACAGCCGGCAACAGCTTCTGCGCCGAGAGATTCTGGACCATCACCGTATCCCCCTTGGCGCCGTTTCCCCGTGCCTGGCCGGTGGCGGTGATCCGGAACGCGCTGTTTTCGGCGACGATGGTCACGAACTGGCCGGACTTGACGATCGGCATCCGTTCCAGGTAGTCGCTGCGCACCGGCGTGTTTCCCCGCATCCCCACCTTCACCCGCATGCCGACCACCTCATCCAGGGATCGGCAGACACTGTCGGGGGCCGTGGCGAGGTCGCGTTTCTGCAACGCCACGTCCCCCCTTTCCACCTGCGCGCCGTACTCAAGCGGATGGGTCGTCACCACCAGGTTGCTCAACGCCTCCACATCCACGTTTACCGGAATATTCTGCACCACCTCGCCGTTGACCCGGACGATGAGAGCGAGTGCGCCGTGCCCCCACCCCTCCCAGTCCTGGGGTGCAAGAACATCGTAGGTGACGTCGCCGGCCGGAATCTGTGTTTCGCCGTGATACGACATGCTCTTCAACCGTATTTCCAGCCCCAGGTGGGCGGTCCGTCGGTGGATGAAGTGCGTGACGGCCGTGCGCACCATGGATTCGGTCAACTCCGTCTTCCGCGTCGCTGCCGTCGCAATGCCGGCGGAAAGCATCAGTGCCGCCATGATAATGAGATGTGTCAGGAACCGTTTCATCTTCCTACCCCGTTACCGGTCAGCGCCGCAGGTTGTTGGCCTGCTGCAGCATCTCGTCGGCCGCCTGCACCGCCTTGGAGTTCGTCTCGTAGGCACGCTGGCTCATGATCATGCTCACCATCTCTTCCATGACGCTCACGTTACTCATCTCCAGGCATCCCTGGTCGATGGTGCCGAAACCGTTCTGACCAGCGGTGCCGGTGGTGGCGGTCCCCGACGAATCGGACGGCACATACAGGTTGTGCCCCATGCTGGAGAGCCCGGTGGGGTTGGAAAAGTTGGCGAGCTGGATGGTACCGACGCTCGTCGGGGTGTTCTGTCCCGCCTGGAGGACGGAGACGGTCCCGTCGTTGCCGATGGTAACCTTGGAGGCGTTATTGGGGATGACGATCTCGGGAATGAGGGGATAACCGTCGGAGGTGACTATCCGTCCCTGATTGTCCTTCTTGAACGCGCCGGCCCGGGTGTAGGAAGTGGAGCCGTCGGGCAACTGCACCTGGAAGAACCCGTCCCCCTCGATGGCCAGGTCCAGATCGTTCCCGCTCTGGGTAATGTTCCCCGGGGTGAATACCTTCGTCACGGCGGCGGTCTTGGCACCGAGCCCGATCTGGATACCCGACGGGATCTGGGTCGAATTGGTGGAAGGGGAACCGGTGCTCTTCAGGTTCTGGTACATGAGATCCTGGAAATCGGCCCGGCTCTTCTTGAATCCGGCGGTATTCACGTTTGCCAGGTTGTTGGCGATCACGTCGATGTTGAGCTGCTGGGTCTGCATTCCCGAAGCCGCTGTCCACAATGCGCGTAACATAGTTCGTCTCCTTGTCTGTGCCGAACCCCTCCAAACCTCCCCTTGTCAGGGGAGGCTTCAAGGCTTCCCCCCGACAAGGGGGGACAGAGGGGGGTTAGATCTTGCCGACATCGTTCGCTGCCTTGGAGGCCATATCATCATACGTACGGATGGCCTTCATACAGCTCTCGTAATTGCGGGTACCGTCGATCAACAGCGCCATCTCCTGGATGGCGTTCACGTTCGACTCCTCGATTGACCCCTGGAGCACGGACGTGCTGGTCACCGGCTGTTCGGTCACCTGCGAACCGTTCGACATGAAGAGCGAACCGCCGACCTTCTGCAGCGGATACGGTTTGGGGAAATCGACGACGGCCAGCTTCGCCACCGGATTGCCGTCTACCGATATCGCGCCCTTCTGGTCGATCTCCACATGTCCCCCCTTGATAACGATGGGACCGCCGGTGCCCAAAACCTCGTAGCCGTCGGCATTTACCAGTTTGCCGCCGGCATCCAGATGAAAGTTACCTTGGCGGGTGTACGACCTCCCCTTGGGACCGTTCACGACGAAAAACCCGTCGCCGTCGAGGGCGACATCGAGAGGGTTGCCGGACTGCCGGAGCGTGCCGTGGGAGTAATCGGTCTCGAAGATCATCCGTGGCATGGTCGGCGGATCTGTCAAAGTCCCATCAGATTGAGTCGGATTATTGACGGAGGCGAGGACACTCTCGAAACTGTACCGGTCCCGCTTGTACCCCACCGTGTTCACGTTGGCGAGATTGCTGCTGAGAACGTCGATCCGGTCCTGGCTTGCCAGTGCGCCTGCAATTGCCGTGTAGATACCGCTGTCCATGATTGTTCCTCGCTGCCGTTCAGCTGCAGACCAGCCCGGCAGACCCCGCTCGTACAAACCGCGCACAACACCCTCAAAAAATCAATCAGTTATGGTGTTACTAGTGCAACGAGCGTACCAGCTTGCCGTTCACAGCCCCCGCGCCTGCATGCGCGACCGCATCCGGACGATGGCCTGGCTGTGGATCTGGGAGACACGCGACTCGGAAAGCTCCAGGACCTGGCCGATCTCCTTCATGTTCAGCTCTTCGTAGTAGTAGAGGGAGACGACGGTCCGCTCCTTCTCCGTCAGGGAGTCGATGGCGTTCGCCAGCATCTCCAGGACCTCGCGAGACTGCAGCTGCGCCTGGGGGTTCATGGTGCCGGAATCGGCAATGGTATCCATCAGGCTGCCGTGGCCGCCGTCCTCGTCCTCCCACGACTCGTTGAGGCTTATGAAGGCGTAGCTGTGCACCTCCTCCAGCAGCTTGTCGTACTGGTCCTGGTCGAGCCCCATCGCCGCGGCGATCTCCTCGCCGGACGGGTTGCGTCCCAGCTTCTGGGAGAGGTCGGCCATCTCCCTTTCGAGGCGCTTGTACTTTTCACGCACCGAACGCGACAGCCAGTCCTGGGAGCGGAGTTCGTCCATGATCGCCCCCCTGATCCGCTGCTCGGCGAACGTCTTGAACTGGATTCCCCGGGTCGGGTCGAACCGTTCCGCCGAGGTGACCAGCCCCATGACGGCGGCGCTCATCAGTTCGTCCTCGTCCAGATGGGGCGGCAGATGGGACGCCATCCTCTTCACGAGGAACTTGGCGAGCGGTAGATGGGCAACGATCAGCTCATCCCGGTTCGCCAGATATCCCCGCTGGGATTCATCCTTGTAGACCTTGAGTAGACAGTTCATAGGGTCCTCACTAACGGTGCAGGATCATAGTATTTCCTGAAGAGGAACTGGATATTCCCCTTCACCCGGTTGACGACCGGCCGTTCGCAGAGCTGCTGCGCCAGCGCGGCAAAGCAGTGGGATGCCGCGGTGCGCGGGTACAGCTCCACCACCGGCTTCTGTCGCCGGACCGCATCCAGCAGACGGTCGTCCCGGACAACGCACCCGATGTAGTCGATGGAGATATCGAGAAACCGGCTGGCAACCTGGGAAAGCTTGTCGAACACGTTGAGCCCCTCGCCGGAATCGGCGGCCATGTTCACCAGCACCATGAAACGCCGCTCCTGGTGGATCGTCGCCAAAAGCTTGATCAGCGCATAGCCGTCGGCTATGGAAGTGGGGTCGGGAGAGACGACCACCAGGATCTCCTGGGCGGCGACGTTGAAATAGGTCACGTTTTCCGAAATGCCGCTCTCCGTATCCACGATGATGACGTCGAACCGCTCGTCGAGCGATTCCAGTTCGTCCATGAGGAGAAGGCGCTCCTGGCTGTCCAGGGAGGTGTATCTCTGCACGCCGGACCCCGCCGGGATGATACGGATGCCGCCGGGACCGTCGACGATGATATCGGCAAGCCGCTTGATGCCGCAGAAGACGTCGTTCATGGTATGGACCGGCTTCAGACCGAGCATCAGGTCGATATTCCCCAGCCCCAGGTCCGCATCGATGACCAGCACCCGTTTCCCCTGGTTCGCCAGGGAGATCGCCAGGTTCACCACCACCGAGCTCTTGCCTACCCCCCCCTTGCCGCTGGTGACGGAGATCACCCGCACGTCGCTCCCCGCCGTCTCCCGGCACGGGATGGAGAGTGAGACCGGGATCTGCCGTGTCCGGGTACCGGAAATGAGCCGGAGGGTGTCTGCCTGATCGACGGTGCGAGATACGGTATTCATGGTTTCATCTCCCGGATGACGAGGTCGGCGAGCCGGTTGGTGGTGGCGATTTCGATATCTTCCGGCACCCGCTGGCCGATGGTGAAGTAGGAGAGCGGCAGGACTTCCCGCATCTGGGTGTTGACGATACAGCCGAATGACTCGCTCTCGTCCAGCTTGGTGAACAGGAGCCGATTCACCGGCAGCGTGCCGAACCGTTCGATGCTGTGGTGCAGCTCACGGTCGCGCGTGGTGGCGGAGAGGCAGAGATGGGTCTCGATATCCGGGTGGGCCTCCAGGAACCGCTGCATCTCCTGCAGCCGCGCCTTGTCCCGGGGGCTGCGGCCGGCGGTGTCGATGAGGACGAGGTTCCGGTCGGCGAAACCGTCGATCGCCGCTTTCAGCTCCTGAGGGGTCGCCGCAACCTTCAGCGGGATCTTCATGATGGAGGAGTAGGTCCGAAGCTGGTCCACCGCACCGATCCTGAAGGTATCGATCGTGATGAGCGCCACCTTCGCCCCCTGCTTGCAGGCGATGGCCGCCAGCTTGGCGATGGTCGTCGTCTTGCCGACCCCGGTGGGTCCCACCAGCGCCATGATGCACCGGCTGTTCCTACTGACCCGGATCGGACCGGCACAGTTCACGTTGGCGGCAACCGCTTCGCGGAACAGTTCCCGCAGCAGCTCCTTCGACTCCACATTACCGGCCGTTGCAGGCATGGCACCCAGGAGCGCGGTACGCTCATTTTTCCCAACCCCCTGGGCAATGAGCCCCTCCTCCAGCTTCTTCAGGGTGTCATTCCCGCCGGTGCGGCGCGCCGGAGCCTGCGCCGCATCACGGTCGTCGGACATGGCAACCGCCTTGTCCCACAAGGTGGAGAACAGGATACCGCTGTCGTTGTCACCCGCGGAATGGTTCAGGGAGCGGGGCGGTGGCACGGCAGCGGCTGTCGGTGCGGGTTCGGCGCGGTACGGTTCGGGGGCCGGCGGCTGGCGCAGCTCCTCCTGCTCCCGGGCGGTCAGCGTCTCCACCCGGTCCCGCAGCTCCTTCAGCTCGCGGGCGAGCGGCGCCAGCATCGCTTTCCGGAACTCGTCTCCGGTGTTCGCACTCACCTCCTCCCGCTCGACCTTTACGGGGCGGGGTTCGGGAGCCTCCTGACGCGTCACGTCAAGGGCAGCCGTCACCTCGATGACCGGCCGCGACTTGAACCCCATGAACCCGCGTTTCTTGTCCTTCTTCGAGGAGATGATCATGGCATTCGCCCCGAATTCGGCCTTCACCATACGCAAGGCCGCGGGCATGTCTGGTGCTTCGAAAGTTTTAACTAGCATCGAGACTTACCACCCCTATCGATTGGATTTTGATGTTCGGCGGGATCTCGTTGTGGGAGAGGACCGCCAGGTTGGGCATGAATCGTTCCGACAGCTTCCGCACGTGACGTCTGATGTTGGGCGACGCGATGAGGACCGGATTGGTCCCCGTCTGGTTGAACTTCTCCATCTCGTTCCGGAGGCTGAAGAGGATTCGCTGGGCAACGGACGGCTCGATAGCCAGGAAGCTCCCCTGGTCCGACGCCTGCAAGCTGTCGATCACCGCATCCTCGACGCTCCGGTCCAGACTCAGGAGGCAGAGGGTATCGTCCGGCCGCTTGTGCTGGTCGACAATGGAGCGCCCCATCGCCTGGCGGACGAACTCGGTGAGCATCTCCGGGTCCTTGGTGGCACCGCCGTAATCGGCCAGCGTCTCCAGAACGGTACGCAGATCCCGGATGGAGACCCCTTCCTTCAGCAGGTTCTTGATGACCCGCAGTACGGTGCCCAGGTTGAGGAGCGACGGCACCAGTTCCTCCACCACCTTCGGATATTCGGCGGAGATGTTGTCCAGGAGCTGCTGCAGCTCCTGCCGCCCCACCAGTTCGTGGGCGTGCTTCTTGATGATCTCGCCGATGTGGGTGGCGACGATGGTCGTGTTGTCCACCACCGTGTAGCCGCAGAGCTGGGCATGCTCCTTGTCGGCGGGACTGACCCAGATGGCGGGAAGCCCGAAGACCGGTTCCGTTGTCTTCTGTCCCTCCACCCTGCCGGAGGTGGCGCCGGAATCCATGGCGAGGAACTGCCCCACCAGTTCGCCCCCTCCCACTTTCGCCCCCTTGATGAGGATGTTGTACTCGTAGGGTTTCAGCTGCAGGTTGTCGTGGATATGGATGGGGGGAACGACGAACCCCATCTTCTGGGCGTACTGGCGGCGGATATTGCGGATCCGGTCTAAGAGTTCCCCCTCCTGCGTGGCATCGACCAGCGGCACGAGGCCGTACCCCACCTCCAGTTCCAGCATGTCCAGCGGCTTGATGGTGCCGATCTGTTCGCCGGAATCGGCCGCCTCGGCGCCGGGGAGCATCAGCTGCTCGTCGTCCACCGTCTTGACCTTCCCTGAAGCCATCTTGCCGGCCAGATACGCCCCCCCCGACAGCAGGAAGAAGGCGAAATGGGGGAGTCCCGGGATCATGCCGAAGGTGAACAGTACCCCCGACACCACATAGAACGCCTTGGGATGATTGAGGAACTGACTGGTGATCTCGTTGCCGAAGTTGTTCTCGTCCGCCGAACGGGTGACGATGATACCGGCGGCGGTGGAGATCACCAGCGCCGGGATCTGGGCCATCAGCCCTTCGCCGACTGTCAGGAGGCTGTAGTTGGTGAGCGCCTTGTCCAGCGGCATCCCCTGCTGCCAGACCCCGATGATGAAGCCGCCGATCAGGTTGACCATCATGATCAGCACGCCGGCGATGGCATCCCCACGGACGAACTTGCTGGCACCGTCCATGGAACCGTAGAAATCGGCCTCGCGGGCGATGTTTGCGCGCCGGGTCCGTGCCTCGCGCTCGGTGATGGCGCCGGCGGACAGGTCCGCGTCGATGGCCATCTGCTTGCCGGGCATGGCGTCCAGGGTGAACCGGGCGGCCACCTCCGCCACACGGCCGGCACCCTTGGTGATGACGACGAAGTTGATGATGACGAGGATCAGGAAGAGAACGGCGCCAACCACGTAGTTCCCCCCGACGACGAACTGGCCGAACGCCTTGATGACCGCGCCGGCCGCCTCGGGTCCCTCGCTGCCGTGCAAGAGGATGAGCCGGGTGGAGGCGATGTTGAGGGCGAGGCGGAACAGGGTGGTCACCAGGAGGACGGAGGGGAATACGGAGAAGTCCAGCGGCTGGGTGGTATAGAGCGCCACCAGCAGGATCGTCAGGGCGATGGTCATGTTGGCGGCGAGGAAGATATCCAGCATGAAGGCCGGCAGCGGAATGATCATGAGTGCCAGTACGCCGATCAGCGCCACCGCCATGATCACATCGGAGTTCTTTCTGAACGCCTGTCCGTCCATCACCTGTGCCATCACGTTTGCCATGAACCTTCACCCCTTCGAACGAAACCTGCTGAGCGTTACACCCTGTATAGCAACCGCTGTGCCACCGAGGACGACAACGTTTTTCACGTGTGGTTCCGGACGGTTGCACATACAGCGCACCACAGGACGGCATCCGGCAACGCCGGGACTTTGACTCTACAGATGGATTTACGGAAGAGAGGTCAATGTTTTGACATTAGTCGTCCGGGAGGTGTAACGGGTAACCGAGAACGGCAGTGCAGGGGGTGGAACGATAGGTAAAACCGGCACAGACAGGGATCGGACAAGCGGGATGGGGAGCGGTCGGACGGGTGACGGGGGTGCAACGGGATGGGGATCAGGACACTATCTTAATAGCCGCCGGACGCGCCCCCACCCCCGAAGGTACCGCATTCAGCATCACGGCTGGCAGCGCCACCAGGGCCACCACCCCGACCGTGGTTAACAGGGCGAGGAGGATGCGGTGGCCACTCCGCTTCCTCTTGATGTTCAGGTACGTCGTGTACGAGCCGTTCAGGTGATGCATGATCTTGCCCAGGTTGCCTTCCGGGGTCTCGATGATCAGGTGATAATGGTTCGTCATCAGCACATAGGCGTGCAGCATGCACCCGAACTTGCACTTCGCTTCCGCAAGGTATTCCTTGAATTTCAGGTAGTCACGTTTCGCAAAGAATATCCTGCCCCGCTCGTTGCCACGCGCCGTTACATGATAGATGGCGCCATCGTATTCTATCCGCAGTGGCCTCGCCATGGCTTTCCCATTCGTTCCATTTCCGGATCAACTATCGGCTATTTTCCACTTTTAATGGGTGACCCCTTTAGTCTTCCCAGGGCCTGGTTGGGTGGCTTATCAGTAACATTTCATTGCCGCCCTTCTGAAACTCATAGTCAACCGTCTCAATGCGCATCTCATACCCCTCAGATGCAAGTGTAGATATCACTTCATCGACATGCCGAGATCGTATTGAACCGAGTTCCAATATTGGGAATAGCCGCACCTCCCGCGCAACTCGACAAAGCTCTCGGAGGGAAAGGATGTGAAAGGTTTTATCGAAGTGCTCACTGTAAAGGAAGAGGAAGTGGGAACAGAGCGCAAGATCAAATGCACCGTCTGAGTAGGGTAGTTGTGGCAACTCCGCACTGATATATCTATCTTCACGTCTTCCCGTCGGATAGTCTACAAGGAAATCGCGCATAGCTGTAGTGCGAACGTGCGCAAGCTCTTCAACCGAGGGCAGATTCAAATTGCAAGTGCACCACGTAGAGCTTGCCGCATGACCTCCGCAGGTGTCCGGTAGTCGAGGCACTTTCGTGGTCGATTATTGATCTTCCTCACCACCTGTTCCAGTTCTTCTTCGGA
>JAJYBI010000044.1 GCA_021779095.1 Deltaproteobacteria bacterium | reverse complement strand
AGAGGACTTTGGGGTCAAGCCTGCAAAACTGCAAAAAGATGATATAAGAACCTAATGGCACGAACTGTGGACGGGGACGTACCTCATTTGTCAAGTCTATCGTACATAACTAATTGAAATTGCGATGCAAAGATTCCGGCGACTCGACATTCCTGACCTGCTGCAGCACGTTATCGTGGGCGGCATAGAAAGGCGCGACATATTCCTGGAAGATGCCGACCGGGCGGACTTTGTCCGGCGGCTATCGTCCCTTGCCCGGGAAACGGAGACCGATTGCCTTGCCTGGTCGCTCATGTCGAATCACTTCCGCTTGTTCCCGTACGGTTAAATGTGCGTACTTAAAAAGTTAACCTAATCCTCGAATATTGCAGATATTTAAGTTGTTAAGAACGTCACCTATGCTTCCGGCTGGCTGGTGAACCGGTTCGGGGTGTCGTGGCAGTTCACCCCCCGCTGTCTCATCGAGATGCTGCACGACCCCGACGGGGCAAAGGTGCAGCGGGTCATGGCGGCCATGCTGCAGATGGTGAGGATCGAGATCGGCCCGCTGCGGCAGGCGTACGGCGGCGGGTGATGGTGAGGCGGCAGATGGGTGAATGGCACGGCGCGGAGCGATCCGCGCCATTTTCGTATCCGGCGGCCGGAGCGGCGGCTGACGGGATGTCGGTGGGCGAGCGATGGTTGTTCCGTGAACCGGACAACCGGGAATTCCTGCGGATCGGGATATCAGATCAGGCCGGATTTTGTGCAGACGCTGAACAGGAAGAATACGCCCAATATGGTCAATGCCAGCCCGTACCACCGTTCCAGTCTGCCTGCATTTGCCTTGATCGCGACCCTGGCCCCCAGGGAAGAACAGGGGACGGAGCCCAGCGCCAACACGGCCGTAACCGACCAATCGATGTGTCCAAGGTATGCATGTACGATCGTTCCCGGGATGGCAAGAAAAATAGATACCGCCAGTGAGCAGGCAAATGCCTTCTTGATTGGCTGATTCAAGATCCGGGCATAGGTTGGCGCCAGGAGAAAACCGCCGGAATTTGCCAGGAGTCCGGAAATCAGGCCGATGCCGACCGAGATCAGGACCAACTTGCATTTCCAAAACAGCGAGCGCTGCTCCGGTGTTTCTGCGTAAACGACCGGTTTGTTGTGCGTCTCTTTCGGGAAAAACAGGAAGCTCGCGCCGAACATGAGGATCATTACCCCGGTTATGATCAATAGTGGTGCGGACCCGGTAAACCGCGTCACGTATGAACCAACTATGGTTGCCGGCACGCCGAAGGCGATGCTCCACTGGACGATCTGCTTGTCCAGCAGCATTGCCTTCCGGTACTGTACGGTGGCGATGAACGTGCCGGGGACGGTGGCCGGCAACGGTGCGGCAACGGCGATAAAACCGGGTATCCCTGCCAGGCTCAGAAGCGGCGTTGCTATGGCACTTCCCCCCTTGCCGAAAAGTCCGCCGAGAAATCCTACCGTTATCCCGCTTGCCAAGACTGCCGCGTAATGCCAAATCATCATCTTCCTGCTCCGTTCAAAAAGAGTAACCAGCCATTTGCATGGGCAATCGCGGTATCAGGCGATTCGCCCGACCGATAGATGGACTGCCGCGAACCTTCGTCCCCTCGGCTTACCCAAAGACCGTCCGCTGGGGGAGAGTCGATACGCGGTCACCGCCGGGTGAGCGGCGAGGGAAAAAACAGTTTTAGACATGGTCAGGTGGAAGCCGCCCTTCGAGGGGACGGTTTCCGTTTTTGCGGTTGGACCGAATAACACCGTCAGCCACCGGCAGGTCGGAAAAGCTGATAACGATGCGGGTGCGATCCACGAAGAAGTCGTTACCCCTCCCCATCTCCCCCTCGAATAGGATGACGGGTCCGCCAACCAGCATGGCAAAGGCTACTGCCATCGTAGTGCTCCCTGAGGAGCCGAAAAGGATGCCTTCTTGTACCATACATTTCGTCTCTCTGCACCCGGATTCGCTCCCGCGGCACCCCGTCCGCCCGAGCGGTCCCTGCACTGCTCATATGGCAACTTTCTGCCGTCAGCCTCCCCTTCCGGCCGCTTCCGCCGCTGCCCCGGAGTACAAAAAACGCCCCCGACATTCCGAAAAGGGAAACACCGGGGGCGTTTTCGTCCTTCGAAAATTCAGGCTGCCGGAGCTATGTCACCGGCTTCAACCGCCGCCATCCGCATAGCGGCCATCTGTTCCAGAATCGGTATAACCCGATTTTGTGCCAGGAGATGTCTTTTAAATGATTGTCAAGTCTTGAAGATTTGAAGTTTGGCACATAGGGCAATAGAGTCTCTTCCCGGTTGTGGGAGAGGAAGAAACGCAAAAAACGGGGAGCCGCACGTTGAGCGGGTTTCCGATGTCCCTGATACACGTCGCGTACGTTCTCCCTCAAACGAATTCTGATGGCGGTAACCCGAAATCCGATTATAATGTTCAGCCAATTCGACCGGGTGTCGCCTGATCATGCGACGGCAGGCCTCTGGCCGAAGAAACGATGCGTTCTGCCTGCGCCATGCACCGGCCGCTCTTCGAGCATTCCCGTCCATGCGTCCAGGTCGATTGATTGTCGGAGCCACAAGGAGGCATGCCATGCGAATATTCAGGTTCATCTTCACGGTCTTGTCGCTGGTCTGCTTTGTCTGTGCCGGTTCTGCTGTCGCGGCGACGGGAGTGGTCGTGTCGCCCACGGGCCTCGATTTCGGCAGTCAGGTGCTCTTCACCACCAGCGGCAGCCAGACCGTGACCATCACAAACAACCTTCTCACGAGTATCAGCCTTACCGGTCTTACGGTCTCCGGCGATTTCAGAAAGACCACGGCAAGTACCTGCGGCACGAGTTTGTCGGCCAACAGGAGCTGCACGCTCGATATGGTTTTTTATCCCACGGCGACGGGCACGCGTACCGGGAGCATTTCCATGTCCGGCGTCAGCGGCGTGAGCTTGGCGGGTGTCGGCATTGCGGATACGACCGCCCCCACCGCGATCCTCTCCGCCCCGGCCACCCTGGCGTACGGCCAGGGGTTCACCCTGGACGGCAGCAGATCGTTCGACAGCGGCGGGGGGGCCATCGCCCAGTACCGATGGACGAGCCTCGACGCCTCGACCGCGAACATGACGGCCAATACGCCGGTCGTCACCACTACCCCGACCTTCGCCGTGTCGGTCTCGGCGGCGACCCCGTTGCCTCTCGGGGTGAATCGTTTCCAGCTCCAGGTGGTCGACACCTCAGGCAACGTCTCCACGGCCGCCAGCGTCAGTGTCGTCGTCGTCGACAACGTCGCCCCGACCGCCGTCCTTACCGCACCGTCCACCGCGTCGTACGGCCAGGGGTTTACCCTGAACGGCAGCAAATCGTTCGACAGCGGCGGCGGCACCATCAGTCAGTACAAGTGGACGAGTCTCGATGCCAGTACGGGGAACATGACGGTCAATACGCCGGTCAGCACCACCACGCCGACCTTCGCCGTGTCCGTCTCCCCGGCGAATCCCTTGCCTCCGGGCGTCTACCACTTCCAGCTCCAGGTGGTCGACACCTCAGGCAACGTCTCCACGGCGGCCAGCGTCAGCGTTATCGTCGTCGACAACGTCGCCCCCACCGCCGTCCTTACCGCACCGACAAACGTGGCGTACGGCCAGGGGTTCACCCTCGACGGCAGCACGTCGTTCGACAGCGGCGGCGGGAGCATCAGCCAGTACAAGTGGACGAGCCTCGATGCCTCCACGGCAAACATGACGGTCAATACGCCGGTCAGCACCGTGACGCCGACCTTCGCCGTGTCGGTCTCGCCGGCAAACCCGTTGCCTCCGGGGGTGAACCATTTCCAGCTCCAGGTGGTCGACTCGTCCGGCAACGTCTCCACGGCGGCCAGCGTCAGTGTCGTCGTCGTCGACAGCGTCGCCCCCACCGCCGTTCTCACCGCACCGGCCAGTGTGGCGTACGGCCAGGGGTTCACCCTGAACGGCAGCAAGTCGTTCGACAGCGGCGGGGGGACCATCGCCCAGTACCGATGGACGAGCCTCGACGCCTCGACCGCGAACATGACGGCCAATACGCCGGTCGTTACCACCACCCCGACCTTCGCCGTGACCGTCTCGGCGGCGACCCTGTTGCCACTCGGGGTGAACCGTTTCCAGCTCCAGGTGGTCGACACCTCCGGCAACGTCTCCACGACTGCCATCGTCAATGTCGTCGTGGTCGACAACGTCGCCCCCACCGCCGTTCTCACCGCACCGACAAACGTGGCGTACGGCCAGGGGTTCACCCTGAACGGCAGCAAGTCGTTCGACAGCGGGGGCGGTACCATCAGCCAGTACAAATGGACGAGCCTCGACGCCAGTACGGGGAACATGACGGTCAATACGCCGGTCAGCACCACCACGCCGACCTTTGCCGTGACCGTCTCGGCGGCGAACCCCTTGCCTCCGGGCGTCTATCACTTCCAACTCGTAGCGGTCGACAGTTCCGGCAACGTCTCCACGGCGGCCAGTGTCAGTGTTACGGTTGTCCCCAACTGCACCCTGTCGGTCGCGTTTTCGGGGGCCGGGGGTACCTCCATCGTCAGTACCCCTGCCGGCATCGTCTGTCAGGCCGGCCTGCCCACAGCCAACTGCAGCTATGATTTCAGCTGCGGATCGACCGTCACGCTGACGGCTGCCGCGGACGGCATATCGGAGCTTGCCGGTTGGACCAATGCCGACACGCCAACGGGCAACCCGGTGAGCGTTACCATGGATGTCGGCAAGACCGTGACCGCCGCATTTGCCACGATCCAGACCCCCGTCCTGATCTATGGCGGCCAGGGGTATACGTCGTTGCAGCAGGCGATAGCCGGTGTTACGGGAAGTTGCACCATCATGCTGCAGGCATCCTACGCGGACAGTACGCCGCAAACGTTGCTGTTCAATAACGGGTACACGGTCTACCTGACGGGCGGTTTCGATGCCGGCTGGCATGCCGTTGCCGGCGCAACCTCCCGTATCAGGGGAAACCTCACGGTCGGCGACGGGACAGTGGTCATCGACGGGCTGGAGCTGGACCCCTAGCCCCGGGGAAACCGCCGTGCCATCCCCGCGGGGCGGCCTGCAATCCCGACATCCGGAAAAAGAAACGTCGCCGTCCCCTCTCCCCCATTTCACCTCCCTACGCATTCTGTTATGGCAGTGATCGCCAAAATACGGCTATAATACCCAGCTTGACGACCTACCGGCACCCAGCCGAATCATGCAGGAGCATTACCATGACCGATGAACCGATACGCCTCACCAGCACCGTGAAGGGGGCGGGGTGCGCCGCGAAACTCGCCCCCGGCGATCTGGACCGGGCGCTGTGCGGGCTCGACCTCCCCGTGGACCCGAACCTGCTCGTGGGGCTGGAACGGGCGGACGACGCCGGGGTCTACCGGATCACCGACGACCTCGCCATGGTGCAGACGGTGGACTTCTTCCCCCCGATGGTGGACGACCCGTACCAGTTCGGCCGGATCGCCGCCGCCAACGCCCTGAGCGACATCTACGCCATGGGGGGCACCCCCCGCACCGCCATGAACGTGGTGGCCTTCCCGGCGAAGACCCTGGACCTGTCGGTGCTGCGCGCCGTCATCGAGGGGGGGCTCGCCGTTCTGCGGGAGGCGGGAGTGGTGCTCGTCGGGGGACACACCATCGAGGACCCGGAGCTGAAGTACGGCCTCTCGGTGACCGGCTTCATCCACCCGGACCGGATACTCACCAAGCGGAACCTCAAGGCCGGGGACCGGCTCGTGCTCACCAAGCCGGTGGGGACGGGGATCGTTACCACCGCCATCCGGGGGGGACTCGCCGACGCGGCGGTGACGGAGCGGGTGACGCGGAACATGGCGACCCTGAACCGGGCGGCGGCGGAGACGATGGCGAAGTTCACGGTGCACGCCTGCACCGACATCACCGGCTTCGGCCTCCTGGGACACCTGGCGGAGATGGTGGTGGACTCCGGGTGCGGGGTGCGGATCGACGCGGCCGCGGTGCCGTGCTACCCCGAGGCGCTTCAGTGGGCGGCGATGGGGCTGATCCCCGCCGGTGCCTACAACAACCGGGATTTCCGGGGCTCGTTCGTCGAGTTCGGCGCAGGGGTCCCGCGGCGGCTGCAGGACCTCTTCTTCGACCCCCAGACCTCCGGCGGTCTCCTCATCGCCGTGGCGGCAGGGGAGGCGGAGGCGCTCGTTGCGGCGCTTCGGGCGAACGGCGTCGCGGCCGCGGCGGTGGTGGGCGAGGTCACGGCGGGCCCGGCGGACCGGATCGTGGTGGAGTAATATAAGCCTTTATTTTTGCCACAGAGCCACGGAGACACTGAGGAAACCAAAAACGTTTTTTTCAGTGAATATTCAAAAGATGGGTACCAACAACAATTTACTGAGCTAACAGAATATTTGCCACAGATTGCTGCCGGTATGGGAAATATTTCAATGGTAAAAGTTGAAGATAACTTAGCCGAGTATGATATGCGGGATTCAATTGATGGTGTGACATACTCGTTCTATTTGTCATTTGTCAAGGAGACAGATGGTATTTGGAGAATTCGGAACTTTTAGGGGGAGGTTTTATGAAAGTATTTAAAGCAGTATTGCTGATATTTGTGCTCATCATCGGCTCTGGTTGCAGCTACTACTCCGGCATATCCGGCAAAGTGGTTGACAGTGTAACGGGAAAACCGATTGAAGGCGCAATTGTGGTGGCGCAGTGGACGGCAGCACGTGGTTGGCTAGGTGAGCAGCAACGTGAGCTGCATAAAATCGTTGAAACGCTGACCGACAAGGAAGGGAAATTTTCGCTCAGCGGGACCATGGGGTTTGCTTTAGACCCTCCTGAGATGATTATCTACAAGGAGGGATATATCCCATGGAGGAATGACATGGTATTCCCGAGTTGCAATATAGTCAAAGATCATGAATGGAAGAATAATGTTGTCTATAATCTGAGCACAATGACAAATAAATACACAGCAGAACAATTGAATCAGTTTATGGACTCGGGAATTGTTGGTTATGGGTACGCACCAATGTATAATAAAATACACAATGAGGTTTCATATAAGTCGATAAACGAATCTAGAACTATCAGAGACAATATAACTAAGTGATATAGCCATTGGAGAACAACATGACAAAAGCGTTATTATATAGCTGTATATTGATATCATTTCCGACTATAACTTATGCTTTTGACAATATCAAAACTCACAGAGAATTGATAGAAGTTGCAATTAAGCCTGAAATTTCGAGTGTTGATAGATTCTTAGTAACATTTGTAGGATATAGTTCTGGAACGAGAAAAGTGTTGGATGGAAAAGATATAAGAGGTTACAACAGAAAATATACCATAGGAAAATGGCTGCAAGAAGGTGCTACGGATGAAGACATTCCTACTTTTTGCCGCGCGTCGAACCATTTTCATAACCCGATATTCAAAAGCCAACAAACCTTTTCATTCGATTGGCTTGAATCTCAGATGAGCGATTCTTCCACCGTTGATGCTGCTTGTGGGACCAGTCACAGGTATTCCAACGTGACCTGGGCTACTGGTTTCGCTAGTCCATCGATTTATATCGGCAAAAGAACGAGCCAGGATAGAGGTGTTCTCCAAGGGTTGTACGACGCCCCTCAGGAAATGGGATGGGACAATGCCAGAAGCTATTTCTACGATGCTCTTATATCTCAGGCTCCCGCTACACGTGAAGAAAAGCTAGTGAAGACTTTCAGGGCAGTGGGACAGGTTGTTCACCTGTTGCAGGACATGGCGGTTCCCGCACATGTGCGCAACGATATGCAGTCACATCTGTGGAACAATTTAAATCCATTAAAATGGGGCAATCCATTTGAAAAATACGTAGTCAGTCATTCGGATGCAAGAAATTACAGGATAGACAGGATGTGCAGGATTAACCCATTAAACCGAACTTCTGGGAAAAACGTTTTAAGATGCCTTCCTGTTTATCCTGTCCATCCTGTTTGAATGCCTTTCTCTGCGTCTCTGTGGCTCCGTGGCAGATGTTCAGTTTTGATTAAATCGAAAGGATGACTGCATGAACAACAAACTGGACTGCCGCGGGCAGAACTGCCCCGTGCCGGTTCTGACCGTGAAGAAGACCCTGGAAGAGGCATCGCTTTCCGCCATCACCGTGCTGGTGGACAACGAGGCGGCGCGGCAGAACGTCTGCCGGTTCCTGGAGCACCAGGGGTACGCCGTGGGGAGCGAGGGGATCGAGGGCGGTTTCCGGATCACCGGCACCCGGGGCGAGGGGACCGGGGCGGTCGCATCGGAGCCTGCGCCGCCGGTGCGGGAGCGTGCAACCGGCCGGCGCCGGGTCATGGTGCTCGTGACGGGCGAACATATGGGGCGCGGCGACGACGGGCTGGGGGAGATGCTCATGTTCAACTTCCTGAAGACCCTGCCGGAGATGGGGCCCGACCTGTGGCGGGTCGCCTTCGTGAACGGCGGCGTGAAGTTCACGGCGCAAGGGTCCGACGGGGTCCCCATCCTGCAGGGGCTGGCCGATGCCGGGGTGGAGATCGCGTCGTGCGGCGTCTGCCTCGCCTTCTTCCATGTGCTGGAGACCATGCAGGTGGGAACCGTCACCAACATGCTGGAGATCGTCACCTGGATGCAGCAGGCCGATTCAGTCATCACCGTGTAAAGGAGCCGGACCGAGACCATGCCCGAGAAGATCGCCTTCACCCCCGACCTGATCGATACCCACTGCTTCATCGACGTGCGGACCCCCCTTGAGTACGAGGAGGACCACATCCCCGGCGCCCGCAACGTGCCGCTCCTCTCCAACGACGAGCGGGCGGAGATCGGCACCATCTACAAGCAGGTGGGGCCGATCGAGGCGCGCCGGCGGGGGCTGGAGCTCACCTGCCCCCGGTTCTACGGGATGGTGGATGAAATAGTTGCCTGCGCCGCGGGCCGCCCGATCATCGTCTACTGCTGGCGGGGGGGGATGCGCAGCCGTTCCGTCGCCATGCTGGTGGAGACCTGCGGTACGCAGGCAAGGCAGCTCACGGGGGGGTACAAGCGGTTTCGCACCGGGGTGATCGACTACTTCGAGCGCTGCGCGTTCCCCGAGCCGCTCATCGTCGTCCACGGCATGACCGGCACCGGAAAGACCACCTTCATCAACGGCCTGGACCGGGCGAGGTGGGCGACGGTGGACCTGGAGGGGATCGCCCGCCACCGCGGCTCCGCCTTCGGCGCCCTGGGACTGTCGCAGGATGTGAGCCAGAAGCGGTTCGAGACGCTTCTGTGGGACGCCTTCCGGCGGCTTCCCTCCGGACTCCCCATCGTGGTGGAGGGGGAGAGCCAGCGGATCGGTCGCTACTACCTGCCGGGGAACCTGTACCTGAAGATGGCGGAGAGCTGCCGGGTCTGGTGCAGCGCATCGCTTGAGACCCGTATCCGCCGGCTCTCCGTGGAGTACGCCCTCCCCGCGTACCAGCCGATGATGCTGGAGGCGCTGGACCGGATCAGGAAGAAGCTGGGGGGGACCCGCCATGCCGAGCTGAAGCGGCTCATCGAGGCGTGGGACGTGGAGGGTATCGCCCGGGGGCTCATCGAGGATTACTACGACCGGATGTACTACCGAAACCGCGACTGGACGGCGGAGCTGGAGCTGGAGCTGGAGGATTTCGCGGCGGCCGAGGCGGAGCTGGGCCGGTTCTGGGCCGCCCGGCGCTGAACGGCATTAAACCCGAAACGGCAACGGGACGCGGATGAACGCAGATGAACGCGGATAAGACCTGATGATACGAAAAGATTCATACGTTTGTTTCTCGTCTTGATCTGCGTTTATCAGATTTGATCTGCGTCCTCATGCATTCGTGTTTCAGATACGTTATTCAGATGTGAAGACAACACTGCTTTCCGCGGCGGCGGGCGGTTCGGTCCCTTTCTTCCGGATGGCGCCGTCGGCGAACAGCAGATACCCGTAGGGGCCGTAGTGGGTGATCTTGTACGTGAAGGCTGCTGCGGCGGCCGCCGATGCCGGCCGGTAGAGGGCGACGAAACGGCCCGGTGCGGCCGGCGACGGCAGCGCCAGGAAGACCAGGCTGTCCGGTGAGTCCGCCGGCTCCCCCTTGACGGCAAGGACGCCGTCCTTGAGCGTAATTCCGTCGGGCAGCGGCGGCAGGAGCGACCGGTCCTGCGGCAGCCCGCAGAACAGCAGGTCATTTCCCTTCTTCCGTGCCCCGTCCAGTTCATCCTCCCCGATAATCGCCGTATCCCCTTTCCCCAGGCTTGCCAGCAGCCGTTGAAACCCGTCCCCGCCCCCCCGGCAGTCCTTCGTCATCACCCCCAGGAGCCGCTCCGCCCCCTTGATGCTGTTGACGGTCACCGGGACCTCGGCCGGCGCGAGGATGCGGAAGATATCCGCATCGGGATCGAGGAGGAGCCGCGTGGGTTTCGCGGTGGCGACGATGCGAAACGGCGTGCGCTCCCCGGTGACCTGCAGGGTTACCTCCACCGGCTGACCGGTGGTCAGCAGCCGGAGTGGCAGTTTGAGGTCGTACGGCTGCCCGGTCTGCATTACCGTGCCGGTGATGCGCCACCCGTCCCCTTCCCTGCGGCTCGTTACATCCGCCAGGGCCAGGTGCGGTCCGCCGGGGCGATGCAGCCACTGCCGGAAAAACGGCGTCAGGTCGCGGCCGGTGCTGCGGGAGAAGGCGCGGGCGAAGTCGTCCCACGTGGCGGTGCCGTAGAGCCGCTTCCGGCAGATGTCACGCAGGGCGGCGAAAAAGGCGTCGTCGCCGATCTTACTGCGGACCATGTGAAAGACCATCGCCCCCTTGCCGTAGCCGATTGCGCGGGACGCCGGGTCCGTGCGTCTTTGGAACTGCGCCAGCGGGAAGTCGGCGTCCGGCGGTACGAGGGTGGCGTAGTCGGCGAGGATCTGCCGCCGGTAGTCGCGCCCCTCCGCCGCGGAGCGCCGCTCCTTCAGCAGGTAGTCCGCCAGGTAGGTGACGAGCCCCTCCGACCAGTTTCCGTCCCGCGCGTCGGGTCGGATGCCGTTTCCCCACCAGGAGTGGGCGATCTCGTGGGGGAGGCTCGTGTCGACGATGAACGGGAGCCGGATGACCGTTCCCCCCAGCAGGGTGAAGGAGGGGAAGCCGTAGCCGGTGGGGAAGAAGTTTTCCACCACGGCGAACTTCTCGAAGGGGTAGGGGCCCAGGAGGGCGCTGTAGAAGGCGATGTAGCGCGCGGTAGCGTCCAGGTAGCGGTCCGCCAGCGCTGCGTCGTCCGGGTAGAGGTAGGTGTACAGCGCGATGCCGCCCAGCCGCCGTTCGTCGATCCGGTAGGGGCCGGCGCAGAGGGGGAGCCCCTCCACCGGATGCTCCTCCTCCCAGACGGAAGAGGTGACGTCGCCCGCCGTCTTTCGCGCAATCCGCCTGCCGGCGGTGACCGCCTCGATCCCCGCGGGTGCGCTGATCCGCACGATCCGGTGGCGCGGCGTCGCGGCGGTAACCGGGTACCAGCCGGCGCTGCCGTCGAGGAAGGCCCCCTCGGCCGTGATGGCCCCCCGAACCCCGTAGGTCGGGTCCTCGCCGCTCCCCGGCCGCTGCGGGAGCGGATCGTCGAAGGATGTGCGGTAGGCGATCTCCACCGTTACCGGTTCCGTGCCGGTGCCGGCGGGCAGCTCCAGCGACAGCACTCCGTCGGCGAAGGTGTACGGGATCGGTTTCCCGGCGCACCGGACCGCAGTGATCCGTGCCGCCGACGAGAGGAAGAGGGATACGTTGCCGGTGCCCGGGGCGAAGACGATCCGGCTGTCGCCGGTCAGGAACTGCTCCGCCGGCGACAGCCTGACGGCAATCTCCTGCCGTTCCACGGCCGTCTCCGAATGTTGCGGGGCGGCAACGGCGATCCGGCAGCACAGCATACTCACTACCACGACAGACAGCAGCACGCGCTTCACGACACACCTCCTGGCATGGCCGGTTTCCTTCCGGCTGTCGGCAAGTATACTATAGGGAAGGCGGGGTGTTTGCCCCGAACTGTTCCAGAACCGTCCGGACGATTGGGGGTGTTGATGTGCAGAACGGCACTGTTTCTGTTTGTCCTGCTTGCCGGCATGGTCACCGCGGCCGGCGGCGCATACCTCGACGGCATGGTCATGCGGATGAGCGACCGGCAGGTCGTCGGCTTTCCGCAGATGATCGACGACGCCGCCGGCGCGGACGTCGTGTTCGTCTCCGAGACCCACGACAACTACCGGCACCACGCCACCGAGCTGGAGATCATCCGGGCGCTGCAGGCGCGGAAGGTAGCTCTGGCCATCGGGCTGGAGATGTTCCAGTCGGACGGGCAGCAGGCGCTGGACGACTGGACGGCGGGGCGGCTGACGGAAAAGCAGTTCATCCCCCTGTACTACCGGAACTGGAACTTCGACTGGTCGCTGTACCGGGAGATCTTCCTCTACGCCCGCGAGCACCGCATCCCGATGCTCGCCCTCAACATCCCGAAGCGGATCGTCTTCAAGGTGGCCGGGAGCGGGTTCGCCTCCCTCACCGCGGCCGAGCGGAAGGGGCTTCCCGCCAGGGTCACCTGCGATCTCTCCAACCCGCAGACCGCGTTCCTCCGGCACACGTTCAAGGAGGTCTACCGGCACGAGGCGGGAGGCAGGCTGTTCGATTACTTCTGCGAGGCGCAGGCGGTGCGCAACAGCGGCATGGCCATGAACATCGCCCGGTACCTGAAACGTGAGCCCGGCAGAACAATGGTGGTCCTCACCGGCGACTGGCATGCGGTCAAGTACGGCATCCCCGGGGAGCTGGGGCGGTTCGGCAGTTTCCGCTCCCGGGTGCTGTTTTCGATCGTTCCCGGGCTGGACGCGAGGAATGCCACCTCCGACATGGTCGATTATCTCATCGGCTGGCGCTGAACGCCGGTCCCTCCTCGCCGCATACTTCTCCTGACGTACATTTTATCCCCCCTTTATTTATCTGATTAAATATTTCCGGTGAAAAAACGACAATACGACTTGACATTCCCTTGTTCTGCCTTACAACTGAACGGGCAATGTACCGATGGCGCACGATATCGGAGAATCCCTCGAAACGCCGGGCAGGTACCGACGGGTGCGGTCCTGTCCGGTTTGCGCGGACGGGGCACCAGATCCTCGGGCCCGTTCGGGGGGCTGTTTGTGCGGTATCCGTATCGCAACCTGCGTGGGCTCACCGGGCAGGGAGATGGTGTCTCATGGAGAACATACGGGTTTTCAACCGGTTCTGGCTGGCTGCAACCCATTATCAACGACAGGGAGGTCTTGATGGACGCAAAAAAACGCAGTAATTCACGCAGGCCATCCGTAGCGCTACCCGAGCCCCGGGTGTATCGGCTGGACGACAACGCCATCGGTGCGATCACTACCGTCGAAAATGTCGTCAACATGACCGTCGTCTCCCGGGACGCCAATGATCTCAAGGCCGAGTACCGGGCAGGGTTTGTCCAGGGGAAGCTGCAGGGCACGACGATCCGCTCTGCCAGGGACAATACCTGGGACAACGCGTATCTCACCGATCCGGCCCACGGTTTTCCCCGGCAGCCGGGTCCTGCCCAGGGGGAGCTGGATACCGCTGCCGCTCTGCTCAACGCAAATTACGACTATTTTCTCCAGTACCTGCGCAGCCCCACGACGGAACAGGTCGTTGCCGGGCGCCTGAAACGGCTGCTGTTCCGGATGCTGGGCATCTATCACGGCGCAGTCCTGCCGAAGCCGGCCGCCCTGGATTTTACCGGCGCATGGCTCCCCGACCACGCCTATTTCAAGCCGACGGAGCTGGTCGTCGGCTATGAAACAGGGAATCTCACCTTCATGGATGTCTACTTTCTCAATGCCTTCAACGACCTCGGCGATGTGATATCCAATGCACCCGGCAGCGGGGCGGGGGGAGGGCGCGAGTCGTGTTCGGCCTTTCTGAAACGCAACGGCGGCGAGATCCTCCTGACGCACAACTCCTGGATGGGATTTCTCTCCCAGTCCATGGTGCAGACCCTGGCGGTGAACGGCGATCTGATGACCGTCAATGCGGCGACTCCCGGCATGATCGGCTCCGGCACCGATTTCGGCTACAACAACAAGGGGATCATGTTCAACGAGACGACCCACCGGTTGACCAGGACCGTCACCCGGGTCCGTGATCTCTGGATCTTCTGGCGGGCGACCCTGGCCGAGCAGTTCGCGTCGTCCATCGACGAATTCTTCGATGCCATCTCCCTGGACAATACCGGCAGCTACCTGAACGGCTACATGGTGGCGGACGTGAAGAACAACGAGACCGGGCTGGTGGAGATGTCCTACCGGTGCTTCGTGTATTACCGCTCACTGGGGGGGGCCTATACGGTCACCGGCAGGTCGCTGGACGGCTACCCCTGTACGGTCGAGTATGACCGGGAGATGGTCACCCCCGACTACCTCATGGGGATCAACTTTCCGGCCTCTACCCAGGTACGGTCGGACCTGCAATCGACGGACAACCGGCCGGCCCGGCGGAAGCAGTTCAAGGAGCTGCTCCCCACAGTAACGGACCTGGAGAGCGCCAAGAAGGTCATCACCTACACCGACCCCGCCAATCCCCTCTCCATCTTCGGCCGCTGGGACCTGGCTTACGGCGAGACCGGTTATCCCAAGCAGGTGCCGGACGGTTCCGTCGATGCCAAGGCGGTCGACACCCGCATGGTCCGGGAGTTCATGAAACTGCAGGGGACCTTCGATCCGGCGTCCACGGCGACCGGTTTCTGGATGCTGTACGGCACCCCCAGGGTCGACGGCAAGCCGTTCATCTGGAGCCAGTCGAGCTATGCCTGGCAGAAGCTGCGCGATGTGCCCGACGTCGTGGATGGCGGGTACGTGCTGGTTCCGCTGTATCTGAAGTAGGGGGCTTTCGCCTGCAACCATCAAGGAGCGAGATCTATGAAAATGAGGAAATTTCTGACCGGCGTCGTCTCAGCCTTCAGCTTGTGTACCTGCCTGTGTCTCAATGCGTCTGCCCGGGACGACAAAACGGTCCGGATACGGCACGAGCCGGCCACCGAGCGGTTCATCACCATGGTGGACCACAACGCGGCACTGAAACAGATGCTCGTCGATTCCATCGCAGCGGCCCGGACGAAGAACCCTGACCGGGTGATGAATCCCGCCCAGTCGCTGGAGGAGTACTACGCGTTCATCGACTGGGCGACAAAGGCGATGCCCTGGTCGATCCTGCGGGACGTCCCCTATTCATCGCTGTACGACAAGATCGACCAGAGCCTGGATTACTTCTACTACATCAACGACCAACCGCTCGCCGCCCTGAAAAACAAGGGGTACTACAACAATTCCCTCCAATACCACGAACCCTATCGCACCTGGATGATCGATTTCACGAAGGAATGGGGGATGTTTTTAAGCACCGAAGCGTCCTGGAACGACCAGTACTACCGGATGGCCCTGGCCGATCCGAGTTTCGGCCTGCAAAAGGGATGGTATGAGGACCCGTCGAACTGGAAAACGTTCAACCAGTTCTTCGCGCGGTACCTGAAATCGCCCGATCAACGTCCCATCGCCTCCCCGGACGACCCGTCCGTCATCGCATCCCCAGCCGATTCCAGGCCCCAGGGGGTATGGAAAATAGACAAGCACTCCAACATCGTGGACAAGAACGGAGTCAGGATCAAATCCACCCTGTTCAAGTCGGTCGTCGCGCTCATCGGCAAGGACAGCGCCTACAAGAACGCCTTTGCCAACGGCACCCTGACCCATACCTTTCTCGATGTGAACGACTATCACCGCTACCATTTCCCCATGGGCGGCACGGTGAAAGAGGTCCGGATCATCCCCAGCGACGACGCGGCCGGCGGGATTACGAAATGGGACCCGAAGCTCAAAAAATACGTCCTCGAATCATCGACGCCAGGCTGGCAGAGTATCGAGACCCGCGGCTGCGTGATCATCGAGACGAAGGAGTACGGCCTGGTGGCCCTGTTGCCCATCGGCATGTCCCAGGTGTCGTCGGTCAATTTTGAAACGGGGGTCAAGCCGGGCGCAACCTTCAGGAAGGGGGAGATGCTCGGGTACTTCCTGTTCGGGGGGTCGGATTACGTGATCCTGTTCCAGGACAAGGTGCGGTTCAAACTGACGGACGCGAAAAACAGTGACGGCACCTATAACCACCTGCTGATGGGGCAAGAATACGGGAAAGTTTCAATACGGAAATGACAGTTGTTCTGAAAAGGTACGCAGGGGGCTGGTAATGCCCGATACAACATCAGGAGGATGAAATCATGATCGAAAGAAACCTGTATGCACCGCTGCTCCCCGTGTATGGCCGGGGAGAATCGACAAAAAATGCACCCAGAGCGGAAATTCCGCACGATCCCATGCCTTCCGACTCGGCCTACGAACTGATCAGCAATGAGTTATTGCTCGATGCCAGTGCCGGTTTGAATCTGGCCACATTCTGCAACGAGGCCTACACGGACCCGTGGGGCGAAAAGCTTGTCATGGATAACATAAAGAAAAATTTCATCGACCATCAGGAATACCCCGCCTCCAACATCGCTGAAAAACGCTGTACCTGGATGCTGGCCAGGGAATTCGGAACCGTCTTCGCCAAAGGAGATGAAGACCCGGACAGCGCCACGGGCTTTTACGGGACCGCCACCATCGGTTCATCCGAGGCCGTGATGCTCGGCCTTATCGCCCACAAATACCGCTGGACAAAAAACAATACAAACAACCTGATCCGTGGCGCTGCGGACCCGCAAGACCGGCCGGTCGTGCTGATGAGTGCCCACGTACATGGTTGCTGGGACAAATTCTGCAACTATTACGGGGCAACGGCACTCTATGTGGAGTTGCGGCGCCCCCCTTACTCAATCAACGGGGCCGAAGTGCTCGCCATCCTGAAGACCCGTATCGATGATCCCGATTCCCCCTATGCGGCGACCATCAGGGAATCGCTCAAGTATCTCAGGCCGCAAGGCAACCGAACGATCGGTGAACTCGTCATGTGTGTCGGCGCCGTGGTCGGGACCACCTTCACCGGAGTTTGCGACGACATCCAGAGCATCGATATGGCGGTCGAAACCTACTGTGCGGAGCAGCCGGGCGCTCTCAACATCGATATCCCCATTCATGTCGACGCGGCTTCCGGCGGGTTTGTCACGCTGTTTTCGCACAATGGCAGCAGTATCCCCTATAAGTTCAACGAAACCAGGCGGGTACGTTCCATCAATACGTCCAACCACAAGTTCGGCATGACGTTTCCCGGCATGGGGTCGGTGGTATTCAGAGACAGCTCCGTTGTCGATCCTTCGCTGATTTACAACATCACCTATCTGGGGGGAAGTTTCATCGACTACACGGTCAATTTTTCGCGAGGATCAAACATGATCCTCATGCAGTACTACAATTTTCTCAACTTCGGGAGGACCGGCTATCAAAAGATCATGGATAACTGCCTGGACAACACCGCCTATTTTGTCGAGGCGTTACACCACAGCGCAATTCTTTCGAAGTACCTCAAGAACATCAGTGACTGCACCCATCTCCCCATTGTCGTACTCACCTGGGCGGATACCGTCGAACGGCCGAGCTGGAATTTGTCGAACCTGTCGGATCAACTGCGACAATGCGGCTGGGTCGTGCCTTCATACGTGTTGCCACAGCTGTCGCCGGAACAGAATCTTTCGCCTCAGGATGGGGTGCAGGTATTGCGTATCGTCATACAGCAGGTCGTTACGCGGGACAAATTGAGCAAACTGATCAGCGACATGGAGTCTGCCATTACCCAGATTGAAGGGGTGAATCTCCGGTCAAGCAAGCGTGAACTCACCTGCGGCTACCGCTGCTGACGGTCATGAGGGGGCTGCCGGTCGTAACGCTCCACGGGTCCGCTTCGGAAGCGTATTGCACGCGCCCCGTCAGTGCGGTGCGAGATGTTCGCAATGGAAGCCGGGCCCTCAATAAGGAACGAAAGGAGGGGTATCATGAGTAGGGACCCGCCCGACCGGACCATTGGATTTTAAGCGGAAGGTGCAGAGTACGCGGTATTTCTGACAAAACGGCAATTTATGAAAGGATGGCTATGAAATACTATTGTCCGAGATCATACACAAACGATTGTAACGCATCAAAATGTTCGCACTGGGGGAAACCGGAATGTGTTGATGGTCAGCCGAAGGCTGAAATCGTTAACATGAATAGCCCAAAAAAGGTGTCCTGCCCACGGGCGTACAGCTCCGATTGTAACGCATCAAAATGTTCCATCTATGGAACTTCGCAATGTGTGGATGGAAACGTGAATGTGAAGTTTTTCTGACTGCCTGACCAGAATTGATCCGACTACTCCGTAATGTGGAAAACGCGGGGCAGTCTCGACATCAGCAGCGGAACCGACCCGTTGAGAACTGCCCCCCCTGCCTGTTTTGCTTCTGTATGGCGGTTCGACATGTAATTCTGTCCGAGCTATGGCCGACCCGTTGCCCAAACCCACCGAAGGAGGCTCCCATGAAACGTTGTCTGTTCCTCGTCGTGGCCGTTCTGTTGCTGCTGGCCGGCTGTACCGACACCATCAACGGGAAGTCGGTGGCCGAGCCGAGGGTCGCCCTGTTCCATGAACAGCTGAACGCGGGGCAGTACGATCAAATCTACGACGAGGCGGACGATGGGTTCCGGAACGCGGCGCCGCGGGAGAAGGTGCTGGCGCTCTTTGCCGCCATCGATACCAAGCTCGGCAAGGTGCAGTCCTCCTCCATCTCCTCGTGGCGGGTGAACACCTACAACCTTGCCACGAGGGTGGTGCTGGTGGCCGACACCCGGTTCGAGCACGGCTCGGGCACGGAGACGTTCACCTACGGCGTGTCCGACGGGAAGGCGACCCTGATCGGCTACAACATCAACTCCCTGGAGATGATGACGCGGTGAAGGCGGGCCGACGGCCGTTGGGAGCGCCGGCGCGCAATCCGCTTGCCACCGTTTTCCGTTTGTGCTTTGCTGGTAGTAGACAGCAACGGAAACGTTGAGGAAGGAGGAAGGCAATGAACAAGCTATGGCGTATGGCATCGATCGTTTTGGCGATGTTGTTGACCGCCTCCATCGGCTTCTCCGCGCAACGGGGGAGCTTTGGTGCCAGCCTTTCGGGGAGCGACGCCGTCCCCCGGGTGAAGACGACGGCCAGGGGCGAGGCGGTGTTCAAGCTGGCCAAGAACGGCACGGAACTGACCTATAAGTTGACCGTCTCCGGCATCGAGAACGTCACCGCGGCCCATATCCATCTGGGCAAACAGGGGAAGAGCGGTCCGCCGGTGGTGGGGCTCTTCGCCGGTCCCACGAAGACCGGTAAATTCAGCGGCGTCCTCGCCCAGGGGGTGATCACCAGGAAAGAGCTGTTGGGCAGCCTGAGCGGGAAGCCGGTCGCCTCCCTGGTCAAGCTCATCCGGTCGGGGGACACCTATGTGAACGTCCACACCGATGCCCATCCCGAAGGGGAGATCCGCGGCCAGATCAGATGACGCGCGTACCCGGCAGGGACGCGACGTACCCGTCAGCAACCTTACGGCCCGCCTCTCCGGCGGGCTTTTTTTATTGCCGGGACCTTGAGAGCCGGTGAAAACGAGGAATACTTTGTATGGGAACTCAACAACACCATGTTCACCGGGGGGAGTTATGGCTGGGAACGGAATGACGCTGGCGGCGCATCTTGCCGCCTATCGCGACGGGAAGCGGGCGTTCGAGAATGCATTCCAGGGCGTGACGAGGATGATCCTCGATGCCGGGTTCGAGAAGGTGGTGGTCAACGGCCGGACGACCTACGATTTCAACCTGTTCCGCACCGGCAGGAAGCACACCGTCGGCATGTACGACGAGATCAACAGCTTCGTCTCGTACGTGAAGGACGCGGCGGAGGGGGGCTCGTCGAAGGAGATGGCGTTCGTCCTCGTGGGCGAGCCGGGGAACGGCAAGACCTTCTTCGTGGAATTCCTCTGCGGCCGCTACCGGGAGTTCCTCTCCCTCGACGGGAACCGGCGCTATACCTACCGGTTCACCGGGCTGGACAGGCTGGGGAGCTACGGCCGGATCGCGGTGATCGACTCCCAGACCTACGAGGACCCGATGGTGCTGGCGATGAACCTCTACCCGACCCGGGAGGAGAACCGCCGGTACCTCGCCGACTCGGCCGGGTTCTCCGAGGCGCAGCTGGCGACGGCCTATGAGAACTATCGGCCGCTGGGGGCCTGCAGCGGCTACATCTGGGAGGATATCCGGACCTTCTGCGACGGCGACCTGGAGCGGATGCTGGAGTTCATCGAGATCACCCCGGTGCCGCTCTCCGAGAGCCTGGGGACGGTGACCGGCAAGTACCCGGCCAAGGACAAGATCACCTCCTCGTCCGTGGACCTCTTGGGTGAGGAGTCGATCCAGCGGCTCCTGCACATCTCGGACACCAACAACCCGTACCGGTTTGATCTGCGGCGCGGCGCCCTGGCCCGGGTGGCGGGGGGCGGCATCCACTTCTCCGACGAGATGTTCAAGAACAAGAAGGACCTGGTGCAGGTCTACCTGGGGGTGATCCAGAACCGGGCCATCGAGATCGACGGCTACCGCTGGCCGATCGATTCCCTCATCATCGCCACCAGCAACAACTCCGAGTTCAACCGGTTCCTGGCGGAGAAGGAGGAGGCCCCCATCGTGGACCGCTGCCGGATCTGCTACGTCTCCCACAACACCAACTACCGGCTCCAGGAGGGGCTCACCGCCTACGCCATCGGCAGCGAGTTCAAGACGACCCTGGGGGGCGAGGCGCTGCACCAGGACCCGAACCTGAACTACGCCGCCTCCGTGGGGGTGGCGCTGACCCGGCTCCCCCGGTCGGAGAAGCTGACCCCCGTGGAGACCATGAAGCTGGCGGCGGGGGAGGTGGCGGGCGAGAAGAGCATCAAGGCGCTGGCGGAGGTGATCGACACCCTGGGGCAGGACCCGGACATCACCAAGCGGTTCGGCCAGCGGGGGATGGGGCACAGAAGCCTCGGCCGGGCGATCCAGCTGCAGGTGGAGAGCTCGGAGACCAACGAGGGACGCTGCATGTTCGCCTACGACATCTTCAAGGCGCTGGAGCGGGTGGTCCTGGACTACGTGGTGGAGACCAACGACCGGGCCAAGTACCTTGAGGACCTGAAGATCGCCCGGGGGCTCTACCGCGAGCGGATCATGACGGAGATGTTCAACGCCTACATGGACGAGCCGTACGCCATCCGCAAGGACGTGATGAACTACGTGAACATGATCATCGGCATCGACGCCGAGAACCTGGGGCCGGACCGGATGTGGAAGTACAAGGACCCCCAGTCCGGCGAGCTGAAGGCGCTGAAGATCGACGAGCGGTACGTGAAGAGCGTTGAGGAGCGGATCGGCCTGAAGACGGAGGAGCAGCGGGAGTCGTTCCGGACCTCCATCCGGAAGATCTACGGCCAGAAGATCTCCATCGACCCCAACTACGACTTCATGGACAACCTGGAGCTGGTGAAGGCGGTGACCGACGTGCGGCTGAAAAGCGACATCGCCGGCGCCGGCAGCCTGATCGGTGCGCTGGCCAACCGGACCAACGAGGAGAACCAGAAGCTGTACGACCGGATGATCACTACCATGCTGGAGAAGCTGGGGTACTGCCGGACCTGTTCGCAGAAGACGATCGAATACTTCTGCACCCAGGTGGACGAAAACTGAATGGAGGAACGCGCCCTTTCCGCCCCGGCGGCGTAAGTCTGCGGGATTCCTTGTGCGGCTCGACCCTCATCCTATCCTTCTCCCTGAGGGAGAAGGGACACAATTACCCTCTCCCTTGGGGAGAGGGTGGCTGTAAGCCGGGTGAGGGCCTCCGCGCAATCCCTCGACAGCCTTGCCGGGACGAAAAAATCGCGTTCCTCGGGTGTGGTGCCGATGCGTCGTGACCTTGAAACATACCTGGAAAAGCTGAAGGCGGCGGGGCTCGACCCGGAGCGGGAGGCGCGGCTCCGGGCCGAGCTGGCGACGGCGGGTGACGGCCACGCGCCGCCGCCGGAG
>JAJYBI010000012.1 GCA_021779095.1 Deltaproteobacteria bacterium | reverse complement strand
CCAGTGGAACACGGTAAAGTTGCTCATGAACCGGTTCTTCTCGTCCTTGTAATGACTGAACAGCCCCTTCAGGAAGAGCGGGCTGTCCGGATTCGAGCGCCAGTGCTGGAGGAAGGGCACCACCCGTTTCGGCGTCCAGATCCGGCAATAGGCCGTCACCATGCCCGACTTCGGCCCCGAGCAGTTCACCTTGAAGGTGATATAGTCCTGCCCGCCGGTAGAGGTTTCCTTCTTCGGCTCCTCGATCACCCGGCCGAACACACAGCCCTGGTTGTAATGCTTCTTCGCTTCGCTCATGGCTTCCCCTCGATATGGGATTTGATGGCCTCCGCCGCGGCGGCCAGACAGCAGGGCAGGGCGGGGCCGGATGCATGACAGGAAATGCCGGCCAGGCTCTTCACCACCTCGACCGGTTCGATGCCGCCCCGCAGCGCCTTGGATGCCAGCCGGGCCGCCCCCTCGTTCACCGCCGCCCCGCACCCGCCGCTCTTGCCCAGCCGGAGGAATATCTCGAACAGCCGGCCGTCCAGATCCGTACAGGTCACATACAGCCGGCCACAGGCGCACGGTATCTCGTAGGTCGTGCCGGGGAGGATCTTCGGGCGGGGGGCGGTGGTCATAGGATCAACCCTTCCCCTTTTCCGTGGGCGCTCAGATCCACGATACCGTAACGCTTTGACTCCCTGTCGTCGATTGGAGCCATCGCCACCAGTGCGAACCCCTTCGGCAGCTCGATCGCAACCATCTTCTTCTCGATCTCTTCAACCACTTCCTCGGGATCACAGTACCCTTCGCCGACAAGCGCACCGGCGGCTTCGTGGATATCTTCGATGTAGTCAAACTGGTTCGCCATCATGACGATGGTGAAGTTGGGATCCAGCCCCAGCTGTTTGGCCGCTTCCTGATCTATTACTTCTCCCCAGAATCGTGTTGTCATGGATTCATCCTTTGTGTGTTGTCGTGTTCAATTCGTTTGCGTAGCCAACTGGCCACCACCGACTGATACAACCCGGGCTAGCAAGTTGCATCACGTGGCCGTCTTCCTTCAGAACGTGCATGGCTCTCCCTTATGCCCAGAATTGGAAAATGATCCAGCATTCACCGCTCTTCTGCAGTGTTTTACTGAGGCATTTACCTTCGTTCACCGGCAGAGGTATGGCATTAAACGTGGCCAGATCATTGACAAGCACGTAGACAATTCCTCCGTCGTGTACCGATATGCTTGCACCACTGTGATGAGTCGTTGACATGGTCTCTCTCCCTCTATATCCCCGCCACCAGCGCCATTTCTTCCTTCGTCGGCGCGGTGTAGATCATCGTCGCGTTCATGGTCTTGTGCCGCAGCTGGCGGTTCGCGAAGTTCAGCTTCTTGGCCGCCTGCTCCGGCGCCAGGTGCCGGACATCGTCCATGATCCGCCGGCCCTTGGTGTGGCGGAAACCGTGGGGGGTGATCCGCACCCCCGCCTCCCGGCTCCACTTCGCCACCAGGTCATTCACCGTGCGCGGTGCCAGTCGGTCACCGTTGCGGGAAACGAACAAGGGAGCATCGGGGGACATGTCCTCCCGCCACTGGCGCTTGAGGAAGAAAAAGCGGGTCATCAGTTTCGAGAGCTCCACCGGGATGTCCAGCTCCCCGATGCCGCCCTTCGCCGCGATCCGCTCATGCACCACCAGCTTCTCCTTGCGGAACATGTCCTCGACATTCAACCTCACCGTCTCCACCCGGCGCAGCCCCAAGAGCCGCATGACCTTGAGCAGCACAAAATCCCGCTCCGCCTGCCGGTCCTTCAGCCGCGACAGATGGTTGAACAGGATCTTCTCCTCGTGTTCCGTCAGGTAATTCTCGCCGGCCTTCGTTCTGATGTTCTCTGACATGACTGCCTCCCCGCCATGATGTGATTGCCTCGTGGATCTGCGCGACAGGCGGTGAGGCAACCGCTTTTCGGGGGCGACCCTATTCGCGCATTTCGTGATTACGCTGTAAATTGTGCCGGCTCGGTGGCTTTCGCCCAACACCCTCCGCATCTACTAGCCAGACGGGACCGATAGTGATAGTGGGACACCGGCTTGATGTTACGACGCCACATCCTCCAGCCCGTGGAAGGATCGCGGCTCGAACTCCCGACACTCCGGCCGGCTTTCACCGGCCATGCTGAAAAACAGCATTTTGCAGAACTCCGACTGCCGCTCGCAGCGGTACACCTTGCAGCGGCTGCATGGAGTTGCCGTGGCGCTCATCGCTCACCACCGAGCCACGACCGACGCCCGCTGCTGGGCGGTCAGGTTGGCGATGTCCCGGTTCTCCTCATGGCCTGCGATTGAAAAAGCCACCAGCAGCAACAGTAACAACCACAAAAGTTTCCCTTTCATGCAGTCCTCCGTGTCGTGCGGTTCCGTTTCCCCCGCAGGCTCTTCTCCCTGGCCCTGATCGCCGCCAGCGGATCCGGCTGGGACATCAGCAACACCCGTTCATGATCCGTCATCATTTCGCTGTCGCCAGGCGGGAGCGTCTCATCGGATATCTCGGTTGCCAACAGCCCTTCGATCCGCTGCAGCCGCTGCTCCATCCGCCGACTCATCTCCAGCAGTTCGTCCAGTATCGCCGTCATTTCCCGGCCTCTTTCTTCCCTGCATTCCACAGCCGCGCCGTCTGCGTGATCAGCTCCTGGCAGGCCGGCCCCACCAGCAATTCCAGTTCGCTTTCGTCCACTCGTCCGTCATTCTCCAGCGCCTGCCCCACCTTGGCCAGCAGGTCCCCGAAGCGGGCGACCACGGTGCTCAACTCCCGGGCTACCTCCGACACGTTGTCCGAGGCAGCGGGGATCTCGAACGCTACTCGGCCGCAGGCATGCTCGAAATAATCGAGCACGGCGAAATTGCGGGTCAGGTTGGTAGCGGGGACGATATGCTTGTGCGAAAGTTGCGGCTCGTCCATATCCGGATTCGCCGCGTTGTACAGGGTGGAAAGGCCGAGTCCGAGCCGGTCGGCGATTTGCTTGGGGGGAAGGTCCGAGCGGTGCACCAGCTGGTACACTGCCTCGTTGTAGGTTGTCGGGGTCCCGTTGCCTCTCACGGTAAAACTCCTTGGATATTCTCATTTCCCCGTTGCCGGGGATGCATTACAGTCTCACCGTGAAAGCAGGGTTTCAGGCGGCGTCCTTCAATTCCTCGATCAGTCCATCCTTCAGAGCCAGATCGATAATTCTCCGGGCCTCCGGACCATACCCGTGCCGGGGAGTCCAGAATCCGTAACGGAGATTATTCAGTGACGAGTACTCAATGGGGGGGTGCTGTTCATCGCACCAACCGGAAACGGTCTTCCCCTTGGCCTTGAGCTTCGCCTTGAGCTGCGACCAGTCGTATGTCGGGTGTGCGGTTGCCATTGCAGATATCCTCTGTTTGTGTTAAGCAGTTATTACTTTAGTAATATGAGACAAGAATAGTTCGCACTGTGCGAACTGTCAAGGGAAATATTTGCATGGTGAGAAATAATCAGCAAGAGATTGATAACGTCAAGAAATTATTAGGGGTAAAACGGGACAAGGACCTTGCTGCTGTGCTTGGAGTAGAGCAGAGCACGATTAGTACGTGGAAACAACGGGGTATCCCGGATGCCCAGCAGATGAAAATTTTGCGTCTTGCAAAGTATGATGAACTCCCACCTGATGCAAAGCCGGTCCGGCGAATACCAGTGCTCGGCAGTATCCCGGCTGGATTCCCGGAATATGTTGCCGAAGAAGTCGGGGAATGGGTGTATCGGTCCGACCTGCCAGAAGAAGCATATGCCCTACGGATCAAGGGAGATTCTATGCTTCCCCTCGAAGACGGAGACTATGTGGCATTTATTCGCAACGGCGACTATCAGAATAAGGACATTGTGGTTGCACACAACGAATGGGGAGAGTTCATGGTCAAGCGACTGCGATCTCGACCGGACGGCAGTCAGCTACTCACTAGCGACAACCCGAAATATGGGCCCATCGAACCAAACGAGCATTACCGGATCATCGGCAAGGTCATCAAGGCATGGCGGGAATTGTTGTAAAATCGAATAAGAATATAGGAGGGGAGCCCGATGGGTGAGCAACATACCACGAAGTGGTGTAAGCGATGCAATGATCAGGTATTGGCAATACGAGCCGGGAGAAACCATATTCTTCATTTGCTTCTATCGATTGTAACTGCCGGGATTTGGCTTATCGTATGGCTATGCCTTGTCTTATCTTCAAAGCCGTGGCGTTGTTCAAAATGTGGGATTGAGGTTTAATCTCTCAGGGGGACAAATGAAAAACTGTTGCCTTGTCGTTATTTTTTTTATGCTGTCTGGATGCACTGCTGCCGAAATGGCGAAATATCAGCCCCAGTGGCAAAAAGATTGGATAGCGAAGACCGCCCCAAAACCGCCACCGCCTCAAGTCATAGTCAAAACCGATCAGTTCAGTAAGGAAATTGAATTCATCGGCCCATCAGCTTCTGTGGATCTGAATGATACGTATGGAGGCTGGTGCAGGTGGTCGATCCGCAGTTGGATGGACAAAACCACTCACCGAGTCGAGAACCAGTTGTACACGGAATTTTTTTACCATGGTGAATGGAAGACCTTTTGGGCGGCTGCGGATGACCATGCTGATGATCTCCCTGTAACCAAGATAGATTCGTCGGTTGGTGATTGTGACAGATTTGGGTGCAGTTTGTCTGAAATCATCGGCGTCGAACTTAACAACAAGATATACCAAGAACGCCTTCAGCACGGTTATCCAATCAAACTCAGTGCCAGGGACGGCGAGTCATTGGTCATAACCATCAATCCAGAACAAATCAAATTGCAGGCCGAGGCATTGGCCAAACAGTACAAATAGTGTCTGTCCGCCCCTACAAAGACAAGCACACCGGCCTGATCGTTCCCGGCAAGTACATCATTGATTTCTATCCACAGGGGCGCAAGGGTAAGCAGGTCAAGCAGGTCGTCAGCCAGGTCACCTTGGCCCAGGCCCGGGGGTTGGAGTTGGCGCTCCGCCGTCAACATTCTCAGGTTGTCCCCCACGATCCCAAGGTCGTCGACGTCATGCCCGACTGGCTCAAATCCTACGCCCTCGATCATGCCGCCAGCACCGTCGCCGATATCGAGTACGCTCTCAAGCGTCTCCTGGAGCACTTCGGCCAGTGGAAGCTGTCCCGCCTCACCCTGCCGCTGTTTGAGGATTACATGCGCAAACGGCTCTCCCACACCTGGCGGCCGCCGGTCAGGAACCCCGACCCGGAGAAGACCTACGCACCGCCCAAGCCCACCGGCAAGAAACGGATCAACACCGAGCTCAAGTACATGGGGCTTTTTCTCGATTACTGCATCAAGGAAAAGCACATGCTGCCGCTCACCTTCACCATCCCCAAGTTCAAAAACCTGCCCAGGACCGAAAAGGTACTTCCCTCCGTTTCCGAGGTCGATCTGCTCCTCACCAAGTGTCACGCCAACGCCCGGTTGGCCGTCATGCTCTACAACGACGCCGGGCTGCGCAAGAGCGAGGCGCTTACCCTGCGGGCCGAGCATGTCCTGCTCGATGACGATGTCATGCTCGTGAAGGGGAAGGGCAACAAGGAGAGGTTCGTCCCGATCGTCACCGACCAGCTGCGGCAGGAACTGAAGCGGCGGATCGAAAAGAAGCCCACCGGCTACGTCCTGACCAGCCCCAGGGGAGACGGCACCCAGCCGTATAAAGACCTGCGCAAGGCCATAGAGAACGCCGCCGAGCGGGCCGGGATCAGCAAGAACATCTACAACCACCTGTTCCGGAGCAACTTCGCAACCGAAATGCTTGAAAGCGGCGCCGACCTGGACACCGTCCAGCACAACCTGGGGCATGCCGACATCAAAACCACCCAGATCTACCTGCGCACCAAGATACGGCACCGCATCCAGCAGAGCACCAAGCTGGAGGCCTACCGACAGGAGCAGAAGACGACAACCAAGAAACGAAAAGACACAAAAAAACCCACAGAAACAAAAGGTTAAAAAGACACCCGTCATTCTGGGGGTCTAGTGGTCGCTGGTTCGAATCCAGTCGCACCGACCATAAAAACAGGGGGTTACGGTCCATTCCGTAGCCCCCTGTTGCTTTTCCGCGGTTCGTTATACCGCTGATATATCATTTCGGCTGGGGAATACCCGACGATAGTGTTGTCTTTAGCGTGCATATTACGCCGTGACCACCCGGAGTTTCCATGTGAGCGAAAGTGCCCCTTCGTTGACTTTGAACGGGTAATCTGCTAGAAAAACAAGGTTTGGCGAATATCTGGAGTTGCATGGACAGCATTCTTCTGAAAATTTCGATCATGCTCGTGCCGGGTCTTATGGCGATCACGTGTCACGAGGTATCCCACGGGCTCGTCGCATACTACTTGGGCGACAACACCGCCAAGTCCATGGGGCGCCTTACCCTCAATCCCCTGAAGCATCTGGACATCTTCGGCACGATCATGGTCTTCATCATCGGTATCGGCTGGGCTAAGCCGGTTCCGGTGAACTTCGGCAACCTGCGGCGTCCGAAGCGGGACATGGTCTGGGTGGCGCTTGCGGGACCCGTAACGAATACCCTCCTGGCACTATTGTCAGCACTTGCGTTGCGGTTGGTCGTTTCGTTCACCAGTGGACTGACCGGGCATGCGGCGCAGGGGTTCGTCGAACCGATCATCTACATGCTGGCGTTTTCCGTCTATATCAACCTGCTGCTGGCGATCTTCAACCTGATGCCGGTGCCGCCGCTGGACGGCGGCAGGGTGGCGGTGGGACTGCTGCCGCCGAGGCAGGCGGCGGTGTACGCCCGGATCGAGCCGTTCGGCATGATCATCATTATCCTGCTGGTCTTCTTCACCGACATCTTTTCGTACCTCTTCCTGCCGGCACTGGATGTCGGTGTGCGGCTCTTTGCCGGACCGTGCAACCAGATCGTATTCGGTGTGGTCGAGAAGTTCCTGATGCACTAGGACGAAACCTCGGCGCCGGGAATGACACAACGTTCAAGGAGAATCCGTTTTATGCATACAGCACGCGTCGTCAGCGGCATGAGACCCACGGGGAAACTGCACCTCGGCCATTACCACGGGGTGCTGGCCAACTGGCTGGAACTCCAGCGAAACTACCGCTGTTTCTTCTTCGCCGCCGACTGGCACTCCCTGACCACCGAGTACGCGGACACCTCCGGGATCAAGGAGAGTACGCGGGAGATGGTGCTCGACTGGCTCGCCTTCGGGATCGACCCCCAAAAGAGCGTCATCTTCGAGCAGAGCCTCGTGCCGCAGCATGCGGAGCTGAACCTGATCCTCGCCATGATCACCCCCGTTTCCTGGCTGGAGCGCAACCCCACCTACAAGGAGATGCGGGAGAACCTGACGACCAAGGACCTGTCCACCTTTGGGTTTTTGGGGTATCCGGTGCTCATGGCCGCCGACATCATCCTGTACAAGTCCACCAAGGTGCCGGTGGGGCACGACCAGCTGCCGCACCTGGAGATCACCCGGGAGATCGCCCGCCGGTTCAACTACCTGTACGGCGAGGTATTCCCCGAGCCGGAGGCGCTCCTGACGGAGATGCCCAAGGTGCTCGGCACCGACGGCCGGAAGATGAGCAAGTCCTACGGCAACGCCATCTTCCTCTCAGAGACCGCCGAGGAGACGCGCAAGAAGGTGATGTCCATGGTGACGGATGTCCAGCGGCCGCGCCGCGCCGACCCGGGCGAGCCGGACCGGTGCGTGGCCTATTCCCTGAACAGGACGTACATCCCGGCGGAGAAAAGGGCGGAGATCGAGACCGCCTGCCGCGGCGCGCAGCTCGGCTGCGTCGACTGCAAGAAGATCCAGGCGGAATACCTGGTAGAGACCCTGGCGCCGTTCCGCGCGAAGCGGGAGGAACTGGCGGCCGATCCTTCGCTTGTGACCGATCTGCTCACCGAGGGGAGCCGGAAGGCTTCGGAAGAGGCCGCGCGGAACATGCAGGAGGTGCGGGCCGCCCTGAAGCTCTGAAGCCGCAAGGCTTGGGCGCTTCAGGGCGTCGTCCGCAATCACACGTGACCACCGAACCATCGCCACTGCTCGACGGCATGTCGTCCGTCTACAACGTCAAGCTCGAGGCGTTCGAGGGGCCCCTCGACCTCCTGCTCCACCTCATCCGCAAGAACGAGGTGGACATCTACGACATCCCCGTTTCCACCATCACGCGCCAGTACCTGGAGTACATCAAGCTGATGAAGGAGCTCAACCTGGAGATCGCCGGGGAGTTCCTGGTCATGGCGTCCACCCTTATCCAGATCAAATCCAGGATGCTCCTGCCGGTCATCCCCGACGAAGAGACGGGTGAGGCGGAGGAGGAAGACCCCCGCGCGGAGCTCGTGCGGCGCCTTTTGGAGTACCAGCGGTACAAGGAAGCGGCGGACGAGCTCGGCGAGCGCCAGCTGCTCGGCCGGGACCTGTTCGCGCGCAGCCCCGCTCCGCAGGAGGAAGAGGCGGAGAGTGAGGAGCGGGAGTCGGTGGAGGTGGAGCTGTTCGAGCTGGTGGACGCGTTCCGGCGTATCCTCTCCCAGGTCTCGGAGGAACGGTTCCACGAGGTGGGGACCGACTCCATCAGCATCGCCGACCGGATCAACGAGATACTCGACCAGCTTGCCGGCAGCCAGGCGCTGGCGTTCGAGGACCTCTTTACCGGGGAGCTGAGCCGGGACTACCTGGTGGTGACGTTCCTTGCCGTACTGGAACTGTGTAAACTCAAGATGACTAAGGTGATGCAGGCGGAGCGCTACGGTCCCATCTGGATCGTACCGGCACTCCTGGATGATGCCGGCGAGGAGAGCGATGGAAACGTCGAACTGTGATCTGAAGGCCATCGTGGAGGGGATATTGTTCGTCGCGGACGGTCCCCTGACGCTGGACCGACTGTGCAGCGTGCTGGAGGAGTTCGAGCGGCCTGCCATACGTGAGGCATTGTCCCGTCTTGCCGATGACTATGCCGCTGAGGGACGGGGGGTCATGCTCGCCGAGGTTGCCGAGGGGTACCAGCTGCGCACCCGTCCGGAGATCACCGACTATCTAAAGCGACTCAACCGGACACGTACCCCGCGCTTCAGCCAGTCCGCCCTGGAGACGCTGGCGATCATCGCCTACCGCCAGCCGGTCATCCGGGCCGAGATCGAGTACCTGCGCGGGGTGGACTGCGGCGGGGTACTGAAGACGCTGCTGGAGAAGAAACTGATCCGTATCCTCGGCAAGCGTGACGTGCCGGGGAAACCGCTCATCTACGGCACGACCCGGGAGTTCCTGGAGCTGTTCAGTCTGAAAGACCTGAAGAGCCTGCCGACCCTGAAGGAGATCCAGAACCTCGCCCAGGAGCCGCCGTTCGAGCAGCAGGAGGAGTTGCCGCTGGAGGGGGTGGTTCCGCTTGAAGCGCCGCCTGTGGCGGATGCGGGTGACAGTACAGACGTTGAATAAGGTGCCGATCGGCACCTTTTTTTATGCCGGTACGCCGTTGACAATCGGGTTATGCGGGTGTAATGTCGGAGGCGATTTTGTCCGATGGGGAGGTTAACGTGTTTGGTTGACGACATAGCGCGCTGCCAAAGGCAATCAGGAGTTCGCATGTCCGAAGGTTTCATTCCCGCGCATGGCGGTTATCAGAATCTGCTTTCCTATCAAAAGGCGGAGATCGTCTACGATGCCACGGTCTATTTCTGTGACCGCTACATCGACCGTCGCAGCCGCACCCATGACCAGATGGTGCAGGCGGCGCGTTCCGGCAAGCAGAATATCGTTGAAGGGAGCATGGCCTCCGGCACTTCGAAAGAGATGGAGATCAAGCTGACCAATGTGGCACGGGCCAGCCTGGAAGAGCTCTTGGCCGACTACCGGGATTTCCTGCGGACCCGGGGAGCTGTTCTCTGGGACAAGAACAGCAGAGAGGCGCAGTTCGTGCGGAAGTTGGGTAATGGCGAAAATGGGACCCAAGGGTCTTATGAGACCTATAGGCCCTATATCGAAACCCGGCCGCCGGAGGTGGTGGCAAACATCATCATCTGCCTTATTCATCAGACCAACTATTTGCTGGATCGGCTATTGAAGCAGTTGGAACAGGCATTTCTCAAGGAGGGCGGCCTGCGGGAGCGGATGACCAGGGCGAGGTTGGAGGCGAGGAAAAGAGGGGGGTAAGGTTGAGTCGAGAAACCGAAACAGGATACTTTCAGGAATAGACCGGGGCAATGGAAAAACCGTTGACATGAAAACATCAATTGGTATATTGATGAAGGCACCAATTGGTGCAATATGTTGCTTGGGGTATTTATGGCACCAATTGGAACAGCACTGGACGATCTTGTCCTCAAGAGAATTCAGGAAGCCTATCTGGCGGGGAAGATTCGTAAAACCAGGGATTGCATGGATGATATGGATCGCGCCAGGCTCTACGAGGCCGATCTGGAAAAGGTCATCATGGATGCCATCGTTATTGAGAAAGCCATGCCGGCAACAAGCGAGCGGGCGAGCAATCCGAACAACACCCACTATGTGATTCGAGGGACAAGCACCACCGGAGTGTCGGTCTACTGCAAGGTGTGCAGCAACTACCACCCTCGGACCGGTGAATTCATCTGCTGGGAATTGACCTCTTTCACAATCAAATAGAGGAAGCGATCATGATCTGTACGAACTGTTTTGAAGCCGAATACCACGCTGCCAAAACCGAGCTTACCATAACCGTCAACGGCGAGAGCCATGTCTTGGCTGATCTTGCCTGCGAAACCTGCCCGGCCTGCGGAGAGGTGACCTTTACCCATGCTCAGAGCCTGGAGATTGACAAGAAGCGGATTGCCCTGGAATTCGCGTTGAAGCCGCTCCTGACGCCGGAGCAACTGAAAACGTTGCGCCGCGTGCTTAACATGAAACTGGACGAGATCTGCGACCTGCTTCAGGTCGGGCGCAATACCTACGGCCGCTGGGAGCGTGGTGAGGTGGCCATTACCCCGTCGATGAACCTGCTGGTGCATAACTTTATCGAGAAGTTTCCCGATGTCTGGAAGATGGTCCTGGGGGCAAAAGGGGAGAAAGACGCTGCTCTGAACAACCCGGATTTGCAAAGGTCTATGGCAGGGCACGTTCCGGCAAAGGGGAAACGGGCTGATGCGAAAGAGGTGCAGCAAGTTTGCCGGGAAAATGGCGAAACATACTCTAGTTCGCCGGAAAGTCGCAAGGGCAGTAAGACAGAGAAGTAGCGCAGCGGAGCACGCTGTGTCTTCTTTTGCAAGCAGTGGGGTTGGTAGGGTGTTGACGTCAAGCGGCGGGTAAAGAAACGCGATGGGTGGCTGTTGCAGGTGTTCGTAGGATGCGGTACTACCAGTGCATGAGGTAATATCCGAATGCAGGGCCTGACTTGCCAGATTTACTCGGACTGAAGCCGCTTACATCTGTTACCGTCATGATTCCGACAATACCAGAAATACCGAGAGGGACTTCATGAGCCTGCCACGCCTTGAAAAGGTTACTCATATCGCTGATCGGCTCAATGAGCTGGCTGCAATTGTTAAGACTCGATCTCGTTCTGGCTTTACGGATGCCAATTGTATTCTAGAAACCATTTCTGCTCGCTTCTTCAATGTTATTTTTGGTTGGGAACTGGTGAATCTCAATGCCGAACAACACGATTATCCGGCAGTAGACCTTGGTGATCGCCATAACCGCATTGCTATACAGGTCACAAACGAAGACAGTTCAGACAAGATCAACAAAACCGCAATAAAAGCCAACACCCATAAACAGAACAGCGAATTCGATCGAATTATCATCTTTTTTCTATTGCCGAAAAAGCCAGGCTTATCAAAGAGTTTTAACCTGTTACCAGATTGTCCAACAATCGAAACTTGGGATATTCCAGATATCCTGAAACAGATACAGGAATTGTCTGACCTTGCCTCTCTTGCCCGGGCCGCCCAGGTACTGGACGAAGAGATGGGCAGGATTTCTGTGCAAAATCAAAGTCCTGTCGTTGAAAAATCGTCGGAATCTAATTATCACGGCCAGCAACGAAATAAACTTCTCCAATATTTCCAGTCGGATTGGTTGGCAAAAGGTCCGTCTGTAGCCATTATACAAGGCTTTCCCGGTTGCGGTAAGACCCAGTTGACCCGTGAGATTATGGAAAGATCAGGCCGACATGCGTTCCGACTCTATCCTCAACCGGACGCACCCGAGCCGACTGAGTCGCTGTTAGAGGAACTTGCCGAGCAGTTACAGGTTGCCGGGATTGGTGACCTTGAGCGGGAACTGGACAAAGGTGTGCAAGGGGACTTGTTCCGTGCGTTGCTCCGAGTGCTTCGACGCGACCGCATACTCCTTGTTATTGATGAGTTTCAGCGGCTCTTTGGTGAGCGCAACACCCTGCCGCCAAAAAAATGGCAGCAACTGGTGGAAGAGTTAAATAGCAGTCCTGCGCCGAAGGGAAGACTGCTCCTCATCAGCAATCGGGCTGTGACGGTGGCACCATGGTCTGAGAGTTGCGCAAGCAAGCGGCTCGACGGCTTGACGGACAAGGAAGCCGCAGCTCTATTGCGGGAACAACTTGACCGAGACGGGCTGACTGCCAAGTTCCCACTTGAGCGTATCACGGAAATCGGGCATCGCCTGGGTGGAAACCCCCGTGCGCTTATTACCCTGGTGAAAAGTCTAGTTTATGATTCCCTGGACGAGCTGATCTCACTTGCTCCCGACCTCTTCAAGCCGGGAGATGTGTCCATTGACCATGGATTGGTTGAAAGGTTTGAGCGAGTTTTGATCGAGCGCGCCCTGCCGCGGATGCATGACGACCTGGTATCCCTGCTCCAGTTTCTGGCGGTGCATCGCCGCCCCTTTTCCAAAGAAGTCTATGCCGGTCTGGAAGCTAAGTTCTCCCCCGCACTGACGTTGCGCCGGGAGCTCATCGACCGGTTCCTGCTGGATAATACGCCGGGGTGGGATGCCCTACATCCGCTGGCGCGGGAGGTCTGCGTCTCGCGCCTGCGAGAGACAAAGGAAGAATGGCGGCAAGCTCACTCCCTGGCAGCGGATTATCATTTCCGCCATTTCAAGGCCCTCCAACCCAAGGGAACGCAACGCTTGACCGTCTCCTATGCTGAGTTGCGGCACCATCTCCTGGAAGCGGGCCGCATGGAGGAACTGAGTGAAGCCGACAGCAAACTTACCAAATATGCCCTAGCCCAGATTACCCCGCCGGTCCAGTCCCAGATTCCCCGTTCCGTTGAAACCCTGGAAGAGCGCATTGCCCTGATATCCGCCCTGCCCGATGACAAGAGACCGAAGGGGCTGGAGTTCCACCTTGCCTTGTGCTTTAAACATCGCAATGTGGGTGATGATTACCAGCGAGCACTTTATCACGCCCGTCGGGCTGTTTGGTCCGGGTCCTATTACGCTGCCTGGCGGCTACTAATCGAATTGGAGTACAACCTGAACGGTATCGACGCCATGGCCGGGGCGTTTCAACAAGTGCTCAAACATCTGGGCGGGGAAAACAATCTCTTTTCCATCTGTCTCTATTGCGCCCAACTACTGGATAAACATGAGCGTTTGTCTGATGCGATTCTGGTGCTGGAACAGGGGATCAATACCCCCAACATAACCTGTCTCTCAACCTTGATCCGGCACTGTGCGATTTATATGGAACGGTCCGGTCGCCTGGAAGAAGCCGAGAGGATGCTGCAACAGGGAATTACCACCCCGGATATTCAGGAAGTGGGGGAATTGTATCTCTGTTACGCCAATATGCTGACCAAGAGGAACCGTGGTGCGGAAATAGCTCCATTATTGAGGCAAGCTTTGCGGACTAAGGGAGTCACCAAACGTCAGGACCTCTATCTGAGAGTCGCCGAACAATATATCGCTGAAGGTGATGATGACAAGGCCCTACACTGCATTAAAGACGGCCTTACCGATGGCGAGGTTTTGTATCCCGGTGAAATGTATCTGCGCGGTGCTCAACTGCTGGCAAAAACACAAAAGTTCGCCGAAGCAAGGTTCATGCTGGAACAGGGAATTCAATCACGGCGGGTCAAGGAGACGGTCAAGCTAATTCATTTCTATGTCAAGATTCTGGAACAGTCTGGTAATCCGGAAGATGGCGTAACGTTCCTGAAAAAGGCCATGGATCATCCGAAATTGAAGCGGGAGCCTTCGCTCTATCTCTGTTGCGCAAAATCTTTGGCGAAGGCGCAAAAGCTTGAAGAAGCAATCGCCATATTGCAGCGGGGAGTGTCGCTCCCCGGCATGAAAGAGAAGAATCATTTTTATAAAATGCATGCGGAGATAATGACTTGGCAAGGGAATGTGGCCGGGGCAATCGAGATTCTACAACAGGGGATTACCGGAGATGACCCGGTACTACTCGATTTCTTGTATAAATACTGCGCCGAACTCCTGGTGAAGCTGGACCGTCTTGAAGAAGCCATAGAGCTGCTGGGAAAAGGATTCAATCATCCGGCCTTGACCAACAAGGGGGTAATGTATCAATTGTGGGCCAAACTGTTGGCCCAGAGCGGGCGAGCGGCTGAAGGAGCATCAATGCTGGAGAAGGCCATCCAACTCCCAGGCACTCCCGGCAAGATCGTGCTCTACCAGACCTGCGCCGACCTCATGTCCAGTATAGGGCGGAATAGAGAAGCGATTGAACTTCTCAAAAGAGGTATGAACGGCCCACGGATGGGAAACATTGCCTCGTTAATCATGCGATGTGCTGAGTTGCTGACTGTCGAAGGCCTGCAGGAAGAGGCTGTTAGGGTATTGGAGAAAAGTGTTGCTGATTATCCAGGGAACCGACAGTTACGAGAGCGTCTGGAAAAGATAACAACGGCTTAAATGATTTTAGTTCCAACGGATATGAGGACCGGTGAACTCGGTCACCCTCTGGCCTGCTGGCTTCTGGTCAGCAAGTTCGGCCCCGCCGGAAGCTCCGCACAAACCATGAGAAAGCCGGCTTCAAGCCGTTCTTTACGGGGAGCGAACATCTCTTCCTCACCCATCTCCAGCACCCGACGGCAACGGCGTTGATCGTTAGACGCTGGGAAAAATGTCGCGGCGACACGAAACCCGAAAGGACAAGCCATGAACAACAACCTCGCGCAGCTGGCCGTAATGAACCTGGAAGAGGGCGAAGAGATCCTGACCGGGCTTGCCTCGCCGCATATCCCGCAGGTGGGGATCTACAATCTCTTGGCGAAGAAGAGGACGGACGGCACGATCGAGTGGGCGCACTTCGTTCAGCGGGATAACGGTCTGAAGGAGAAGGTCATGCGCGGCACGGTGTCTTCCCTCTTCCCCCGCCGAGTTCGCGGTCGTGGTCGAGGCCGTGAACGGCAACCTGCGCCGGGTCTTCGGTGTCACCATGCAGCCCGCCGGCTTCGACGTCCGCACCCTGAGTGGAACGAAGGCTTCTGATACGGTACACTGATATCTCGACATCCGGAGGTGATACCATGATGAAGCGCGAACCGGCGGTGGCGGGGCAGTTCTATCCGGGGACGAAGGAGCATCTCCAGGCTGAAGTCGGGCGTCTCATTGAGTTCCGCGAGCCGAAACGGCGGGTGATCGGGGTGGTGTCGCCCCACGCGGGGTATGTCTATTCCGGCGCCGTGGCGGGGCTTCTCTACGGTGCCATCGAGATTCCGTCGACCGTCGTCGTACTCTGCCCCAACCATACGGGGCGGGGGGCGTCTCTCGCACTGTATCCCGCCGGCAGCTGGAGCACGCCGCTGGGAGAGGTGCCGGTCAACAAGGAGCTGTCGGCCCTGCTGGCGGAAGAGGTCCCCTGGCTGGAGGAGGACGCGGCCGCCCACCGGTTCGAGCACTCCCTGGAGGTGCAGCTGCCGTTCCTGCAGTACCTGCGGCCTGACGTTTCCGTTGTACCTCTATGTCTCGGTTTCTCCGGATACGACCGTTGCGCGTCGCTGGGGGAGGGGATCGCGGCGGCCATTGCGCGATACGGGGAGGAAGTCCTTATCGTCGCCAGTTCCGACATGAGCCATTACGAGCCGGCGGAGACGGCGCGGGACAAGGACGGAAGCGCCATCCGCGAGATGCTGGCGCTGAACCCCGAAGGGCTTCTGCGCATCTGCCGCGAGCGGCGGATCAGCATGTGCGGGGCGGCGCCGGCGGCGGCGATGCTGGTGGCGGCCCGGAAGCTCGGGGCAAAAGAGGCGGAACTGGTGGCGTACGCGACGAGCGGGGACGTGACGGGGGACAACGATCAGGTGGTGGGGTACGCCGCAGTGGCGGTATACTGAGGTTATTCCTCGCGTTCGATCCGGACGATCTGGAGCACGCCGGGCATCCCTTCCAGCTCGGCCGGGTCCAGTTTCTCCGTATCGCCGATGATCCCGATGATGGTGCGGTTGACGCCGGTCGACTGGTGAATGTCGAGGTCACGCCGGATCAGGAGTTCCTTGATCCGGACCAGGTCGGCGGGTGCGGCCGTTTCTTCATGATGATCAGCATTGCCGTTCTCCCTCGCAGGCCGGCTCGTCCGCGCCGCGGGTCATGATCCGTTCGAGCCGCCGGGATTCGTCGATCACCCGCTCGAACAGCCGGACGATGGCTCCGTCGTCGAGGGGGCCCGGGTTCTCCGCCTTCATCCGCTCGAATATCCTTCCCTCGCGCGACGGATCGTATACCGGCAGTCCGATCTCCTTCTTGATCTCGCCGATCTGCAGCGCCAGGCCGGCCCGGCGGTTGAAGATGCCGAGCAGTTCACTGTCCAGCCGGTCGATCTCCTGTCTGATCTCATCGATGGTCATGCATCCCTCAGAACTGTTTTTTTATGTAGCTGTCTTTTTTCCAGTGGGTGTCGTCCCGCTCCGGAAAATCGATGTTGTAGTGCAGTCCGCGTGATTCCTTGCGCTGCAGGGCGCACAGCACGATCAGCTCGGCAACGGTGGTGATGTTTCGCAGTTCGATCAGGTCGGAGGTGATGATGAAGTCCCAGTAGTAATCCTCGATCTCCTCCTGGATCAGCCGGATGCGGCGCAGGGCGCGCTCCAGCCGCTTGGTGGAGCGGACGATCCCCACGTAGTTCCACATGGACCGCCGGACCTCGTCCCAGTTCTGGGAGACGACCACCATCTCGTCGCTGTTGGTGGCGGTGCCGGAATCCCAGTCGGGGATGTCTTCCGCCGGGGCAGGGGTGGTGTCCAGGCGGGTGATGGCGTGCTCGTACGCCTTGTTCGCGTACACCGCCGCCTCCAAGAGCGAGTTGCTGGCGAGACGGTTGGCGCCGTGCAGGCCGGTGAAGGCGACTTCGCCGATGGCGTACAGGTTGGCGATGTCGGTCTCCGCGTGCTCGTCCACCATGACCCCGCCGCAGAGGTAGTGGGCCGCCGGGACGACGGGAAGCGGCTGTTTCGTCATGTCGAGGCCGTATTCGAGGCAGGTCTGGTAGATGTTGGGGAAGCGCTCCCTGACGGAATCAGGGTTTTCGTGGGTGATGTCCAGGTAGACGCAGTCGTCGCCGTGGATCTTCATTTCGTTGTCGATGGCGCGGGCCACGATATCCCGGGGAGCCAGGTCCTTCAGATGGTGATACCGCTCCATGAACGGTGTGCCGTCGCGCCGCCGCAGGATTGCACCTTCGCCCCGCACCGCCTCCGAGATGAGGAACGATTTCGCATTCGGATGGTACAGGGTGGTGGGGTGGAACTGCATGAATTCCATGTTGGCGACGCTTGCCCCGGCCCGGTAGGCCATGGCGATGCCGTCACCGGTGGCCACGTCGGGGTTGCAGGTGTAGAGGTAGACCTTTCCCGCGCCACCCGTGGCCAGCAGTGTGACTTTGGCGGTGAAGGTCTTCACCGCGCCGGTATTTTTGTCCAGCACGTGGGCGCCGAGACAGCGGTTTGTCTTGAGCCGCTTGCGGGCGATCTTTGCTTCGGTTATAAGATCGATGGCGATATGGTGTTCATACATCTCGATGTTGGCATCGGCGCGGACCGCGGCCACGAGCGCGCGCTCTATCTCGCGGCCGGTGATGTCGTCTGCATGGAGGATGCGGCGCTTGCTGTGTCCCCCTTCGCGGGTCAGGTCGTATGTCTCGCCGCTCGTGGTGAACTGGACCCCCCACTCGATGAGGTCGCGAATGATCTGCGGTCCTTCCTCCACCACCATCTTCACCACGTCTTCGTGGCAGATGCCGGCACCGGCGACCATGGTGTCTTCACAGTGGGCGTCGAAGGTGTCTTCCTGGGAAAAGACCGATGCGATGCCACCCTGTGCGTAATTTGTAGCCGATTCGGTGATTTCGCGTTTCGTGATCAGGGCGACCCTGCCGTGACGTGCCGCCCGGAGGGCGAAGGTGAGGCCGGCAATCCCGCTGCCGATTACCAGAAAATCGCTTTCAAGTTTCATGTCAGTGTTCTCCCGAGCCGGCGCCTGATGCGGCACCGCGCCCGGCGATTATTTATGCATGGGGGTGCAATGTCAAGCTATTTTGGGAGGTTATGCACTGATAATTTTGCCCCGGTGTTGAAATGAGTCCCGAATTGGTCTATATATTGAATCTGATTTTTTTGGGTGGGGACTACTGCGGTTTCGATCAAAGAGGAAGCATGGTGCGGCGTCATCTCTATCTCATATGCATGGTGGTCCTGCTTGCAGAGGCGGTTATTCAGCCGGCCTTTGCGGATATCTACCGGTTCGAGGATAACGACGGTGTGGTGCATTTTACCGATACCCCCACGGATCGTCGGTTCAAGATCTTCATGCGCGATATCCGGAAGGACCGGAAGCTGCGCACCAATTTCAGGTTGACGGCGTGCGCACGCAACCCCGAGGAGTTCGAACCGATCATCAATGCCTGCGCCCTTGAGTACGGCGTCGACAAGTCGCTGGTGAAAGCGGTCATCCATGCCGAATCGGGGTATAATCCCAATGCGGTATCTTCCAAGGGGGCATCGGGGCTCATGCAGCTCATGCCCAAGACCGCCCACGGGCTCCATGTCGCCGATGCCTTCAACCCCAGGGACAATATCCGGGGAGGGGTGCGGTATCTGCGGTTTCTTCTCGATACCTTCAAGGGGGATGTCTCCCTGGCCCTGGCCGCATATAATGCGGGGCTTGCCAACGTGGCTAAATACAAGGGGATTCCCCCCTTCAGCGAAACCCGGAACTACGTCGCCAAGGTGCTGAGTTATCAGCGATCCTATCAGAACAACTAGCGTGCATTCATGACCCCACAATCTCGAAGCCAGATCTGGAACATCCCAAACATCCTGACCCTCCTTCGTATCGCCCTTATCCCCGTGATGGTGGTGCTCCTCTTCTCCGATTCCCGGGATGATGGATTCTGGGCGGCGGCAATCTTTGCCATCGCTTCGACCACCGACTGGCTCGACGGGTATCTGGCGAGGCGGATGCAGATCGTGACGGTGTTCGGCAAGTTCCTCGACCCCATTGCGGACAAGCTCATGGTCATGGCGGCGCTGATCATGATTCTGCCGTTCGGCAGGGCCCCTGCCTGGATGGTGCTGGTGATACTTGGCAGGGAGATCATCATCACCGGTCTGCGCGGCATTGCGTCATCCGAGGGGATCGTTATCTCTGCCAGTGATCTCGGCAAGCTCAAGACAATCTTTCAGATCGTCGCGATCCTGGGGCTTCTGCTCCATTATGATTATCGCTGGTGTTTCGGCATCGATAACCCCTATCTCGTCGTCAACATGCACCATGTCGGCATGTTCTACCTCTGGATAGCCACGATCATCACCATCTGGTCGGGCGTTGATTATCTGTACAAATTTATGCGCATCATAGCCCGCTAGCGCACCCCGTCACCCGGGTGATTTCCTGACCGCGGCAGCCTGTGATCGCCCGCAGAAAAATGCTTGACACCATTTCGTCCCCCTGTTATAAGGTACATCCACTTTGCAACAGAGACCATGAAAGTCTGCATATACTGAGTATTCCAGGGGGATATCATGACGAAGGCAGAACTCGTAGCAGAAGTCGCGGAGAACGCAGGCCTCACCAAGGTTGCTGCTGAAGAGGCGATCAAGGCGATTGTGGATTCCATTACCAACTGCCTTGCCAAAGGTGACAAACTGAGCCTGGTGGGGTTCGGTACATTCAGCACCGTTACGCGTGCGGCCCGCAAGGGGCAGAACCCGCAGACCGGCAAAAAGATTACGATCGCCGCGAGCGTAGCTCCCAAGTTCAAGGCCGGTACCGGCCTCAAGGAAGCGGTGAACTCAAAGAAGAAGTAAAATGATCAGGTAATCCCGCCTATCGGGATGCAGTTTGCGGGGTCGTAGTTAAGTTGGTTATAACGCCGGCCTGTCACGCCGGAGGCCGCGGGTTCGAGCCCCGTCGACCCCGCCATTTAATCGGGCGAATAGCTCAGCTGGGAGAGCGCCAGCCTTACAAGCTGGATGTCACAGGTTCGATCCCTGTTTCGCCCACCAAAATTCAATTCAAAGATTTGGGGTCGTAGTTAAGTTGGTTATAACGCCGGCCTGTCACGCCGGAGGCCGCGGGTTCGAGCCCCGTCGACCCCGCCATCTATCATGAGGCCATGTCTGACATGGCCTTTCCTGTTTTCTCCCCACAGTTTCCCCTGCCTTTCCCTTGACTTGAAAACCTGAAATCGTTTATTCTCGCATCTGGAGCCCATTTCAAGGAGATACCTGTATGCGCATGGTAGGTCGTTGTCTTTTCGTGGTGTTTGTGCTGGCTGCTTCTTCGGTCTGGGCGTCTGCGAGCGAGGTTAAGGTCCCGAGGGTTGCTTCCGTCAATGGCGTCGATCTGTATCTGAACGAACTGAACCAGGAGGTGCAGCTCATTGCCCCCATGGAGAGTTTCCACGGGGGGATGTCCGCTGAAAAAATCAGCGAGATCCGGCAAAAGGCGCTGAATGCACTCGTTGACAAGGAGCTCCAGTATCAGGACGGACTTCGCAAGGGGGTGAAGCTCGATGAAGATACCCTCGAGCAGGAGGTTCGTCTCGTGGAATCGCGCTTCCCGTCGGAGGCGAAATTTCGCAAGGCGCTCGATGCGTCGGGATTTACCGAGAAGTCGCTGGGCAGGTACCTGGAGCGGAATGATGTCTCCGAGATGATGCATAAGCGTGAGGTGGATGACAAGGCCGCTGTTTCAGATGCCGAGGTTCTGGAGCAGTACACCGACAACAGCAAGAAGTATTTTGAGCCGGTAAGGTACCGGGCCAGCATGATCCTGATAAAGGTGGATCCGTCTTCCAACGACAAGCAGAAGGCCACGCTGCGAGAAAAGGCTCTCGAACTGCTCAAGAAGGTGCAGGGGGGTGCCGATTTTGCGCAGGTTGCCGAAAATGAGTCCGATGACATGTCGCGGATAAAGGGGGGCGATATCGGATATTTTCACGCCGGTACGACGGAGCCCGAGTTCGATAAGGCGGTGAAATCGATGAAGGTCGGTGAAATCCGTGGCCCTATTGATACGATCTATGGATTTTATCTCATCAAGCTCACGGACAAACAGGACGCCCATCAGCTTTCGTTTGACGAGATAAAGGACAAGATCCGTACGAAGATGGTCGAAGCCAGGAAAAAGCAGCTGTTCGAGCGGTGGATGAAGCAGTTGAAGGGTTCAGCAAAGATCGTTTATTACATGAAAAAGGCCACTCCTTGAAAACCGTTGTTGTCATTCCTACGTACAATGAACGCGACAATCTCGAAAAGCTCGTTCAACTCGTACTTACCCAGCACCCTGCAATCCATATCCTGGTAGTAGACGACAACTCCCCCGACGGGACCGGTGAGCTGGCCGATGCCATGGCGGCTGCCAATGAACGAGTCACCGTCCTGCATCGAAAGGGTAAGATGGGGCTGGGGTCGGCGTATCGGGAAGGCTTCCGGATTGCGCTGGCCGGTGGCGCAGATTACGTCGTCGAGATGGATGCGGACTTTTCCCATGATCCGGCGGTGCTTCCCCGCTTTCTGGAAAAGATGGCGGACTGCGACCTGGTTATCGGGTCCCGCTATCTCAACGGGGTCAGCGTCGTCAACTGGCCGCTGCGCAGGCTCATGCTCAGTTATTTCGCGAGCGTCTATACGCGGTTGATCACCGGGATGGAGCTTGCCGACTGTACCAGCGGCTTCAAATGTTTCCGTCGCGAGGTCCTGGAGGCGATCGATCTGGACACCATCAAGTCAGACGGTTATTCATTCCAGATCGAAATGAATTACCGCTGTCATGAACTCGGTTTCCGGCTCGGCGAAATCCCGATTATCTTTATCGACCGTCATGCGGGGACGTCAAAGATGTCCAGGAAGATCGTCCGGGAAGCGGTGCTCATGGTCTGGAAGCTGAAGTTGGGCAGTGTCTGCCGGAAATTGTTCACTACGGGGGCGAAAGCCGATGCATGAAGGGTGGGCGCTGGTAAGTCAGATCGGTCTGTGGGGGTGGATAGGGTCGGTGGTCGGGTTCATTCTCAACGTATTCGGCACGGCCGGCACATTCGACCAACGTGTCGCGCGCAGATGGGGTGCGTGTATCGTCCTCCTGTTTGCCGTCTGGATTGTCGGCATGTCGCGGGCGTAGCGGATGTCTCCGATAATGCGATTGTTTCTTGTTCTGTGTTTTCTGGGTCTTGCGGGATGTGCCTCCCTTGGGGGCGAACCGTTCCATCTTGCCGATCCTGCACTGCACGTCGTATGGCCTGACCCGCCGGAACGTGCACGTATCGCCCTGCTGAGGGTGATCAGGGGCCCGGCGGATATCCAGCCCAAGTACGGCAAGATGCATAAACTTCTGACGCTCGTCACCGGAGAGGAGCCCCCAGCCGAGGGGTTTGCCGCCCCAGCAGGCATTACGGTCGATGCGGGTCGGATACTGTACGTTGCCGATCCCGCTGCACGTGTTGTCCATCGCTATGACCTTGCAGAGCGGTCGGTGACGGATATTACCCATGCCGGAGATGCTGCGCTGGTGAGTCCGGTCGGGGTGGCGGTCGGCGGGGACGGCACGCTCTACGTCACCGATTCCGTCCTGGCGCAGATTTTCATCTATCGCAGGGATGGGAAATTCCTCGGTACGCTGCACGATGACGGCCATGAACTGCAACGCCCTGCCGGGATCGCCGTCAACAGCCGCGATGAAAAGATCGTCGCCGATGTTTTGGCGCAGAAATTGATAGTATTCGGGGCGGACAACCACTTTCTGCGTGAAATCACCGGTGGCACCGGGGATGCATTCAATCGGCCTGTCAGCGTCGCCGTTGACCGGAACGACAATATCTACGTGACCGACGCCATGAATTTCACGATCCGGGTCTTTTCGAAAGACGGAACGTATCGACGGTCTATCGGTGATATCGGGGATGCTCCCGGTTATTTCGCGAGGCCGAAAGGGGTCGCGGTGGACAGCGACCTGCATCTGTACGTGGTCGACGCGACGTTCGATAATTTCCAGATATTCGATCAGACCGGGAAGCTTTTGCTGTTTGTGGGCGGTTCCGGTGACAAGCCGGGTGAGTTTTCACTGCCGTCGGGGATATTCATCGACCGGAACGATACCATCTATGTTGCCGATTCGCAGAACCGCAGGGTCCAGATTTTTCAGTATCTGAAAGAGGGCAAGCAGTTATGAAGAAATGGATTCATGTTCCGGCGATCGTCTGCGCTTGTGTGCTGGCGCTGTTGAACGTGTCATATGCCGTAGGTCCGAAACTTTCCGACATGTCTCCTCTGGGAGTCGGCAACAAACATAATTTTTCCTCGCTCAATACGAACCCCAACGTCACCAAGAAGGCGGTGTCTGAAACGCAGATCTGCATCTTCTGCCACACGCCGCACAACGCTACCGGCCAGCGGCCCCTCTGGAACAGGCTGGATACGACGCGGACCTTCAAGCTCTATTCGTCCCAGACGCTGGTGATTGATAACCCGGGAACCCGGGGGAAGAGCAATTACGGGACCCTGAACGGATCGTCGCGTCTCTGTATGAGCTGTCACGACGGCCAGACTGCACTTGGTGCAGTCGTCAGCGTTCCCACTACCATCGCCACCGTCGGTGGGAATATCCCGGTCTTTGACCGTATCAGCAGTCACCACCCCGTCTCGTTCAACTACAATGCTAGTGTGGTTGCCGATATCGAAGCCCTGAAAGGGGCGGGGCAGTACATCTATCCCATCGCCGGTACCTATGGGGTGAAACTGGACTATCAGGGGAGGGTACAGTGCACCTCGTGTCATGACCCGCACCAGGACAAGTCGAATGACGGCCTTATCCCGTTTTCGGTCGGTGATACCTACGACCATGTGTGCGGAGAATGCCACAAGACAACGCCCTCATTCTAGTTACAACGGCAGACTGACAAGGTGATGTGATGAAATTACGCAAGACGATACTATTGCTGCTCGTTGTTATGGGCGTTGCCATACCGGTATCGGCAGAGATCCCTACCCACCTGGACAAGGCGAATCTCCCCGTCGGTTGTGCTACCTGTCATTACCGCTCAAATCTGAGAACCGGTGGTGGAGCCGACATGTGTTTCGTGTGCCACGGCGACCGGGCCCCCGCAAAGCTCCTCAACAGGAATCTGCCGCGCGGCGTGACCTTTCCCGACCCCCCCCTGAAGAATGTCGAGGCCGAATTCCGCAAGAATTACCATCACCCCACGTTTGAAGACGGTGGGGTGCATCGCAGGAATGAGACGCTACCGGAGACCGATCCCCGCATGCCTCGTCATGCCGATTGCGTGGATTGTCACAATCCGCATCTGCTGAGTTCGACGAAAAAGTACGCGGGGATACCGGGTAAACGGGCAGGGAACCAGTATACGGATGTGACGACTGAATATGAGCTCTGTTACCGGTGTCACGGGGCGAGTGCAAATCTCCCCGGCAGGTACACCAACAAGAAGGCGGAGTTTTCTCCGGGGAATCCGTCGTTCCATCCCGTGGAGGCGGAAGGGAAGAATTCCATGGTGGTGAGTCTCATAAAACCGTACAAGGAGAAGAAGGTCGCGCCGGGAGATGTCTCCATGATCACCTGCGGAGATTGCCATGCGAGCGACGACCCGTCTGCGCCACGTGGCCCCCACGGTTCCCGGTACGAGCATATTCTGGTGGATAACTATTCGACGCGCGACAATGCACCGGAAAGTGCCTTCGCCTATGCGTTATGCTACCGTTGTCACAGCCGTTCCAGCATTCTCGGCAACGAGAGCTTCCCCTATCATGCTCTGCATATCCAGGGGAACACCGCCACTCTGACGGGCGGCACCTCCTGTTACACCTGCCATACCGCGCACGGCAGTACGGAAAACAAGTATCTCATCCGTTTCAATACCGACGTCGTCACGCCGGACTCACATGGCCAGCTCAAGTTCGTCGAGAGGGGGGTCGCGAAATTCAGCGGCGAATGTTACCTGACCTGCCACGGCGTCGAGCACAGTCCGAAACAGTATTGATGGTTTGCGGTTGCGGTTCGTCGGCATGGTGTGCCGATTAGTCCACCGGTATGGGTACCGCCCCGGAATGACCGTATCGGGAGTGGTTGGTGCGGTAGAGGTTTAATCATTGGATACCACGGTAAAGTGTGATAGGTTTATACCCTTATGGCATTGTATGTCTGCAAATTGGGCTCGTCCGACGGAAGGGTACTCCATAAGGAGCTTGAGGCCGTTTCTCCTGCAGTTCTGCGGCAAAGTCTGGAGGAACAGGGGTATTTCGTCTTTGATGTCCGTAAGAAGCCGTTTCAGTTCCTGTGGGAAAAGGGGATCACCCGCAAGAAGATCGATACGCGTCAGCTCCTCACCTTCAATCAGGAGCTGTTGGTGCTGCTCAAGGCAGGGCTTCCCATCGTTCAGGTTCTCGACACGATCCTGGAGCATGTGGAGAAGGGGAAGCTCGCCGACATCCTGACGGACGTGCGCGAGGATATCAAGGGGGGTACGGCGCTCTCCGCGGCGCTTGAAAAGTTCCCCCGGGCATTTTCCCATCTGTACATCGCGTCGATCCGGGCCGGTGAGCGCACCGGTGACCTCCCGCAGACACTGCGGCGTTTCATTGCATTCCAGAAACGTTCGGAAGCGCTGCAAAAGAAGTTCATTTCCGCACTCATCTATCCTTCCATCCTCGTTACCGTCGCGACCCTGGCCATAACCCTCCTGCTGGTATACGTTGTTCCGACCTTCAGCAAGGTGTATGCTGATTCAGGGTCGCAGCTTCCGATGCCGACACAGGTGCTCATCTCCTGCACGAATTTCCTGAAGAATTATTTTCTCGTGTTCGTGGCGGGGGGAATCGCCGCCGTCGGGGCATTCCGTGCCTGGGCAGCCACCCCAACCGGTCGATATAACGTCGACCGGATGATCCTGAAGATTCCCTTCCTCGGCATGGTTGTCACGAAATATGCGGTAGCCGGGTTTTCCCGGACCCTGGCGACGGTTATCGGCAGCGGCATTCCGATTGTGGAGTCTCTGAAAATGTCAGTCGGAACACTCAACAACCTCATCCTGGAGCGTAAGCTTCTGCATGCGGTGGGGCGCGTGGAAGAGGGGACGACCCTTTCCGTGGCCATCGAGTCGGTTCACATCATGCCTCCCCTTGCATTGCGGATGCTTGCCGTAGGGGAATCCACCGGTGCTCTTGAAGAAATGCTCGGCGATATTTCTGAATACTTCGAGGAAGAGGTCGACCGGACGCTCCACGTCATTACAACGGCCGTCGAACCCGCAATCATGCTCGTCATGGGGCTTGTCATCGGGGTGATCATCATCACGATGTACCTCCCCATATTCAAGATTGCCGGGGCGGTAGGGGGCTAGGACAAGATATGACCCTTGATTTCAGGAATAAACGGATTGGCGACATACTCATCGAGGCAGGTGTTCTCAAGGCCGAGGACATCCCCTTCATCGTGGACAGGCAGCAGGCTACGTCGGTCCGTTTCGGCGAGATATGTATCAGAGACGGACTTGCCAAGGAAGAGGACATTGCCCGGGCCCTCGCCGTCGAATACTGCTATGAATACGTCGATCTCGCCGGATTCAGGATGGACGAGTCCCTTCTCAACGAGTTGCCCCCCGACGCCGTTTTCCGGTACCAGTTCATTCCGATGGAGGCGACCGATAGTGCATTGGTCATTGCGATCGCGGATCCCACGGATGTTATCCGGTTGGATGAACTCGAGCGACTGATCGACCGGCCGCTGGTCATCCGGATAACAACCCCATCGTACATTGAGGCGGTGTTGAAGCGCGGTGAAGGTACGAGCCGGGTGTTGCGCGAGGTCTCTGAAGATTTCATGCTCCAGCTCGTCAAGGAGACGGAGAAGGGTGAAGAGGTCCTGTCCGTCGAGCAGATCTCCGCCGACATCAGTCCGGTCATCAAGCTGGTAAACTCCACCATCATGGATGCGCTCACGAAGCGGACGAGCGATATCCATATCGAGGCCGCCCAGGAAGGGGTCATCATCAAGTACCGCATCGACGGCGTGCTGTACAAGGCGACCGAACCGATCGACCTGCACTTTCAGGGACCGATCATCTCCCGTCTCAAGGTCATGAGCGAACTGGACATCTCGGAGCGCCGCATCCCACAGGATGGTCGCTTCAAACTGCGGATCGGCGAAAAGTCCATCGACTTCCGCGTCTCCATCATGCCCAGCGCATTCGGTGAGGATGCCGTTATCCGTATACTCGACAAGGAAACCATCGCAAACAACCTGAAAGGGTTGACCCTGGAAAGCCTCGGTATCTCCGAACGGGAGATCGGCCGCATCCGCAGGATGACCCACGAGCCGTACGGTATGGTACTGGTGACCGGTCCCACCGGTTCGGGCAAGACCACCACCCTTTACGCCGCGCTCAGCGAGATCCACACCGGCGAGGAGAAGATCATCACCATTGAGGACCCGGTCGAATACCTGCTCAGGGGGATCGTCCAGATTCCGGTGAACGAGAAGAAGGGGCTGACCTTTGCGCGCGGTCTGCGGTCCATCCTCCGTCACGACCCCGACAAGATAATGGTCGGCGAGATCCGCGACCCCGAAACCGCCCAGATCGCCGTCCAGTCGGCGCTGACCGGCCATCTCGTGTTCACCACCGTCCATGCCAACAACGTGTTCGACGTGCTGGGCCGCTTCATCCATATGGGGATCGATCCGTACAACTTCGTGTCGTGCCTGAACTGCGTCATGGCCCAGCGGCTGGTGAGGAGAATCTGTCATCACTGCCGGCGGCCGGTGGAGGTGCCGGACGAGGTCCTGCTGGAGTCCGCCATCGATCCGGAACGTTGTCGCGGTGTGACGCTGTATGAGGCGCGTGGCTGCAACGAATGCAACAATACCGGTTACCGTGGCCGGTCGGCCATCGTGGAGCTGCTCGATCTGAACGACGAACTGCGGGAACTGATCATTGCCAAGTCTCCTGCTGCGCAGCTGAAAAAGGCGGCACGGGAGGCCGGGACGGTATTCCTGCGCGAATCGGCGGTGGAAAAGCTCCTCGCGGGGGAGACCACCATCAAGGAGATCAACCGGGTAACATTCATCGAATGATATCCGTTGCCTGAATTACCGGGAGTGCTATGTTTCTAGAGAAGAAAGCGGTTGGGCTGGAACTGTGTGCCGGCATGGCGAACATGTGTCTGCTCTCCGGGGCGAAGGACAAGCTTCGCCTCGATGCCTGGGCATCTGTGCCGATTTCTCAGGAGATGGTACGGTTTTCCTCCCGCGAGCCCAATGTGCTGAATCCCGCTCTGTTTGTGGAGCAGATAAAGAAGGCGCATCTTCCGCTCCTTGCGAAAACCCGGCGGGTCGCCCTGTCGTTGCCGGACAGCTGCGGCCGGATCTTTCTCATGGACCTCGATGAACGTTTCAAAAATCACGAGGAAGGTCTCAACATCATCCGCTGGAAGCTGAAGAAGACCCTTCCTTTCGACAGTACAGATACCACGCTCGACTATCAGGTACTGTGTGAACGGGATACCGGTGAAATATCCCTGCTGGTGTCGCTGATGGCGCTGCCGGTCGTAACCCAGTACGAAGAACTGCTCGTCGAGGCGGGTCTTGAGCCGCAGCTTGTCGACTTCACCAGCTTCAACCTGTATTCCGCATACAGTTCCCGTATCGAACTGGCCGAGAACGCCGCATGCGTTCTGTTCCACAGCGGGGTGATCACCCTGTTGATCTTCTACGACGGTCTGCTCGAGTTTTATCGATCCAAGGAGATGGCGAGCGGCCCGCTCGATGCGGCGAGAATCTACCGTGAGATCAGCAGTTCGCTCGTTCTCTATCGCGAGAAGTTCGCGGGACGGGTGATCAGTGATCTGTATTATGCCGCGCCGTCCGACGTTGCCGCTGATTTCGGTGTGGTGGTGGCCGAGGCGTTTGGTGACGCCCGTTGCGTGGCGGTAACGCTCGACAGCACGGTGACCGACCGCGGCGGCGCCTCTGTCGGCAGTGAGCTCTTGGGGCGACTGGCGGCATCGATCGGAGCGGCCAGGAGGAATCTCTGATGAGGTTGACGATCAACCTTGCCACCAGGACCTATATCAATAATCGAGTCGTCAACCTCGCCCTGGCAGGTGTCGGGATCGTGCTGGCCGTAATCCTGGCCTTCCTGGTGTCGGGACTTTGGGCCGATGCCGGAACGGTCCGGAAGCTGTCCGGCGATATCTCCGCCATGGAGGGGAAGGAACGCGCGGTGACGCAGCCGGTCGATCCCAAGGCATATCAGACCATGCTCGACACGGTACGGTTCGCAAACGGCGTAATCGAGAGAAAGACGGTCAACTGGCTGCTGCTGCTCGACCGGTTCGAGTCGGTGGTCCCCGATGGTGTTGCTCTTACCTCCATCAAGCCAGACCCCAGGAACCAGGAGATAAAGGTCAGCGGTATCGCCCTCGATTTCGGCAGAATCCGGAAGCTGATCGAAACCATGGAATCGGCGCCGGGGTTCTCCGATGTCTTTCTGACGAGCCAGGCCGAGACCCGGGGGGCCGACAACCGGAAATCGATGACCTTTACCTTCAGCTGCAAGGTGGCTGTTAAATGAAACCGAGGATAGTACTCGACATCATACGGAGCCGGCGGATTGCGTTTGCCGTAGTGGCGTTTCTGCTCGTAGCGGATGCCGGGCTGTACCTGTACCGTTCGTACGTGCAGGGGCCGCGCGTCGAAGCGCTGTATGCGACCTGGTCGCAAAAACGTCGTAACCTTGCTTCGCAGCCGCCGATGAACAAAGTGGAGATCTATCGGCGGGACCAGCAGGACCTGGGCGTATTCGCTGCCGCGATCCCGCCGAAGCGCGAGTTTGTCCGGCTGGTGGGGGACCTGTATGAGACTGCCGCCAACAACGGTCTGAAGGTCGGCGCGATTACCTACAAACCGTCTCTGGTAAAGGGACAGCCGTTGTATGCCTTTGCCATGTCGGTTTCGGTCACGGGCAAGTATGCCGGCATCAAGAGCTTTATCGGTGACGTTGCACGGTCGCGGGATATGCTGGTTATCGACAGCGTCAGCCTTGACAACAGCAGCACGACCGAGGAGTCCGTGAGCATGACGATGGCTATCACGGCCTACATGAAACAGGAGGAGCCGTGAACCGCAAAAAGCTCCTGCTTGCCCTGTTGCTGCTGCTGCTCGTGATTGCGGTAATCTCCGCATATCTGCGCTGGCCCCATCAGGAGACCACAGGAACGGCGAAGACGACGGCCCGACACGACAGGTCCGCTACGGCACGGAAACCGGAGGGGAGGGCAGTGTCTGCTGCCGACGACCGCCTGGTGCGGCTCGATCTGCTGCAGCAGGAGGGGCAGCGGTTCAGCGGATTCCGCCGGAATATCTTCCGGCCCGTGTTGCAGGATGGCCAGCACGCCGGTCGCGGCACGTTGACGGCATTCAAGCTGCCGCCCCCGCCCCCGCCCCCCACTGCGCCGGTTGTTGCGCCGCCGCCGATGCCGCAGCCGCCGCCGGTGCAGCGGGATATGGCCCGTTTCACCTTCATCGGGTTTCTCAGGAAGGACGGTGTCGAGACCGTGTTTCTCAGCAAAGACAACAAGATCGTGCTGGTGAAGAAGGGTGACCGTATCGAGGGGAAATACGAGGCAACCGGATTGACCGATGATGCGCTGACGATACGTGTCCTCGCGGACGGCACGGAAGTGGTTATCCCGCTTCGGGAAAACCAGCCGTTGATCTCGAGGCGCTGATGAGCGGATATAACCCAAGGAGCAAACGCATGTTACGCATGATGAAGTTACTTCTGTGTGTGGGCTGTCTGGCCGTGCTTGCGGGATGTGCAAGCGGGAGATCGGCATTCACCAAGGGTGAGCGGCTCGAACGCGAGGGGCGCCTCGATGAGGCGGTGATGAAATACGGCGAGGCCGCGGTGAAAAACCCCACGGAGGGCGAATACCGCATGCGGTTTCTGTCGGTCAGTGCCGAGGCCGCCCGCAAGCACCTGAAGAAGGGGGACGAGCTGGTCGAGGCGAAGGACCTGGACGGTGCGCTGCGCGAGTACCAGGCGGCGGTGGCACTGGACCCTTCCCTGGCGTACGCCCAGCAGCAGGCGGAAAAGGTGACGCGCCTGAGGAATGCCCAGGTGTACTTCAAGGAGGGGGAGGAGTTGAAGCGCGCCAACAAGCTCCGTGAGGCGCTTGCCTCGTTCAAGCGCGCGGTCGAGCTGAACCCCGACGACAAGGAGGCGAAGGATGCCTACGACCAGCTCCTGAAGAGCAGCCGGTCGCGGCTGGAGGGGTACGAACTGCACCTCAAGTCGACCAAGCCGATCACCCTCAAGTTCAAGGACGCCCGCATCAAGGACGTCTTTGCGATCCTGGGGCAACTGTCGGGGATCAACTTCACCTTCGACGAAGCGGTCAAGGACCAGAACGTCACGATCTACCTGGAGAACGCCACCTTCTACCAGGCGCTCGACATCCTCACCAGCATGTACAAGCTGAACAAAAAGGTACTCAACGAAAGTACGATCATCATCTACCCGAAGACGCCGGACAAGGAAAAGCAGTATGAAGACCTGGTGGTACAGACGTTCTATCTGGACAAGCTCGACGCGAAGAAGGCGGTGAATCTCATCCGTACCATGCTGCAGGTGAAGAAGATCTACGTGAACGAGGATCTCAACGCCATCGTCATCCGCGACACGCCGGAGGTCGTCGAGGTGGCCAGGAAGATCCTGGAGGCGAACGATGTCCCCGATGCGGAGGTCATTCTCGACGTGGAGGTCATCGAGGTCTCCAAGAGCAACACCGAGGCGTTCGGCCTGGCGTTGAGCAGGTATGGCGTATCGTACAACACCCTTACCCCTTCGGGGCAGTTCTTCTCGGATTCGCTGTCGACGACCTCGACAGCTTCCACCGGGTCCACGACAACGACGAGTACTTCGACGCCGGCCAACCTGCTGCAGCTGTTCCAGACACGCAGCGGCTATGGCGGGTTCATCACGGTCCCCAGTGCCACGTACAACTTCGGCAAGACCCTCGCCAACGGCGAGACGCTTGCGAATCCGAAGATCCGGATCAAGAACCGCGAGAAGGCCAAGTTCAACGTGGGGACCCGGGTGCCGATCACCACGACCTCGTCGCCCGTCGGCGGCGGGGTGAGCGTCAACGTCCAGTACGTGGACGTGGGGGTCAAGGTGAATGCGGAGCCGGTCATCCAGCTGAACAACGACGTGAGTATCAAGCTCGGCCTCGAAGTGAGTTCGATCCTTTCCACCAATACGGTCGGCGGTGCGGACAGCGCCACGACGGTGGTGACCATCGGAACCCGCAATCTGGATACGGTCCTCGATCTCAAGGACGGGGAAACGAGCATCATCGGCGGCCTGTTGCAGGACAACAAGAACAAGAGTACGAAGAAGATCTCGATCCTCGGCGATATTCCGATCATCGGATCTCTCCTGTCCGGAAAGGACGAAACGAATTCGAAGACCGAACTCATCCTCGCCATCACTCCCCATATCGTCCGGGGGATCACGGTGCCCGATACGGATACGACGAAGTTCTGGTCCGGCAAGGAGGATGACCCCGAGGTCGGGACCCCCTTTGCCTCCTTCGTGCAGGAGCCCGAATTCCCCTCGGAAGCGGCGGCCGTACCGGCGCACGCCACGATGACGGCTGCCCCCGCACCCCCTGCCGCTCAGCCGCACGCAGTATCGGGGACGCCGACGGGTGCCGCGCCCGCTGTGGCTCCGGTTCCGGCGGCGTCGGCCCCCGCCGTCAAACCGGTCCCGGCGACACCGGCTCCATCGGCCGCGCCGGCAAGCAAGGCCGCCCTGAGCATCACGGCGCCCCATTCGGTCAAGGTGGGAGAACAGTTTACCATCGAGGTGAAGGCGGCCGGGGTGAAGGACCTGGGGAACGCCCCATTCACGCTGTTCTACGATCCGATCTTCGTTGATATCCTCGGGGTGGCCGAAGGCGGCCTGATGCGGTCCGACGGCAAGGAGTCGATCTACAAGTCCCAGGTGAACGTTGCCAAGGGGCAGGTGGCCATCACGCTCTCCAGACCGCCGGGCGCTCCCGGCATAAACGGCGACGGCACGCTGCTGTTCGGCACGTTCCGGGCAAAGAACAAGGGACCTGCAAATTTTGGTATCACGGACCCCCGATTTACCACGAGCGGAGGGGCACCGATTGACGCAACACCGTTCAATACCGTTGTCGATGTGCAGTAACACCGGTTCCCGGCACAAAAGGCACGTTCCGGTCGCGGGGAGGGGAGGGCTTGCCCTCATCGAGCTGATCGTGACCCTGGTGATCCTCTCGGTCCTCGCGATGCTGGTCATCCCGTCCGCCCAGATGACCGTCAAACGGACGAAGGAGCTGGAGCTGCGGCGAAACCTGCGGGAGATCAGGACCGCCATCGACGAATACAAGCGAACCTACGACGAGGCGGTGAGGAACAAGCAACTTATTGAGAAACTGGATGAGTCCGGCTATCCGAAGGACCTGAACGAGCTGGTGGAGGGGCGCGACTTCGGCGGGGTCAGCAAGATCAAGAAGAAGTTTCTTCGCCGGATACCGGTCGATCCGTTCAATCCGCCGGCTCCCGGTCAGGAACCGGAATGGGGGCTTCGGGCGTACAAGGACGAACCGGACGATACCCCCAGGACGAGCGGCGTGGACGACGTGTTCGACGTATCGTCCTTAAGCGACCAAACCGCCATTGACGGCACGAAATACAAGGACTGGTAACCATATGGCCGGACGGCGCCAGAAACAACAGCGCGGATTCACCCTGATAGAGCTGATGATCGTTATCTCCATCATCGGCATCCTCGCCGCGATTGCGGTCCCCAACTACCAGATGGGGATCATCAAGGCGAGAGAGGCGGTCCTGCGCGAAGACCTCTACAATTTCCGGGATGTGCTGGATCATTTTTACGCCGACCAGGGGAAGTATCCGGATTCGCTGGATGAACTGGTCAGCAAGAAATACCTGCGGAGCATCCCCCTCGATCCGTTTACCAAGAAGAACGACTGGACCATTGATCCTCCTCCCCCTCCGGAGGACGGCTCCGAGGTGAAAGGGTCCGTGTACGATGTCCACAGCAGTTCTGATCTCATAGGTACGAACGGCGTTGCCTATAAGGAATGGTGATGTCCGGGTGTCTGGAAAGGTGAGGGGATGATTCAGCTGCACAACGTATTTCTGACGTACCACAAGGAGCAGACCGCCCTGGACGGCGTCAACCTCCGGATTCCCAAGGGAGACTTCGTCTTCCTCACGGGACCGTCGGGGGCGGGGAAATCGACCCTGCTCAAGCTGTTCTATGCGGCCCTCAGGCCGACCCGCGGCCAGGTGGTGATTGACGGCAAGAACGTGAACAGACTGCCGGAGGGACAGATTCCATACCTGCGCCGCATGGTGGGGGTTGTCTTTCAGGACTTCAAACTGCTTCCCAACCGGACGGTCCAGGAGAACGTGGCCATCACCCTCGAGGTCCTGGGATGGGGGCAGAAGGATATCGGCAAGAGGGTGTATCATACCCTGAAGCAGATGGGGCTCGAACACAAGATGAACTCGACTCCCTTGCGGCTGTCCGGCGGCGAACAGCAGCGGGTGGCGCTGGCGCGGGCGCTTGTGAACGAGCCGCGCATCCTGCTTGCCGACGAACCGACCGGCAACCTGGACGATGCGAACAAGGAGCAGATCCTGAACCTGCTGAAGGAAGCGAATATCCGCGGGACAACGGTGGTCGTGGCGACCCATGACCGGCGGTTGATCGATACGAGTCACCGGCGGGTCATCGTGCTCGACAAGGGACAGATCGTGGAGGATTCGCATGGCCAAGAGTAAGCCGGCGAACAAGTATGCGGCCGCGAAGCGTCCCACGCTTTCCGACGAGCGGAAATTCGGTCGGCTGGGGTATTTCGTCGGACGTGCGGTGACCAACATCCGACAGAACGTTCTTATCAACGTGCTGACCGTCGTGACGATCACCTTCGCCATTCTCCTCGTGTCCCTGTTCCTGCTGGTATATGTCAACCTGCAAGGCGCCGTCGATACCTTCAGCGAGAAGGTGCAGGTGACCGCTTACTTCGACAACGAACTGACCCCCGCGGAGTTTGCCGCGTTGAAGGACAGGATTGTCGGCCTGTCGGGGGTCGATCGGGTCAGCTATGTGAGCAAGGACGACGCCATGCGCCGGTTTCGCGATCGGCTGGAAGGCCAGGAATCGATCCTCGAAGGGGTGCCTTCCGAGGTGCTCCCCTCGTCCATCGAAATAACCCTGAAACGCTCCCAGCGCAGTAGTGCCGCGGTGGAGGCGTTTGTCAAACGTCTCAAGACGGTATCGGGCATCGGCGAGGTACAGTATGGTGAGGAGTGGTTGCGGCGCTTCTCCACGTTCATGGATTTCATGCGGATAACCGGTATCGTGCTGGGCGGCTTCATCCTGCTGGCGGTAGTCTTCATCGTTTCCAACACCATTAAACTGACCATCTTCGCGCGTAAGGATGAACTCGAAGTGTTGAGCCTCGTTGGTGCCACCCGCCTGTTCATCAAGATACCGTTCATGATCGAGGGGGTGCTGCAGGGGGCAACCGGCTCTGCACTCGCGCTGGCAATCCTCGGGGGGTGTTACCTGGTCTTTCTCAGGAATGCCGGCAACTTCCTCTCCTTAAATCCGGTAACCGCCGGCATTACATTCCTGCCGGTCGAGTATCTCGGCGGACTGTTCTGCGGGGGGGTGCTTCTCGGGTTCTTCGGCAGTCTCGTGTCGCTGAAACGGTTCGTTTCGACAGACTCATGAGATATCTGATTTTCCTTTTGATAGCGCTTCTTTCGTATGCTCCCGATCTACTGGCCGGGAAGAATGTGAAGGAGCAACTGCAGGGGATCAACCAGCAGATCTCGGAAAAGAAACGGCTTCTCAAGAAGACCCGAAAGGTTGAGGCCAAGGTCTCGGGAGAACTGCAGCAGATCGAGAATTCCCTGTCGGAAAAGGAGGCGAACCTCAAGGCGTTGAACCAAAAGCTCGTCGTTGTGGAATCGAGCCTCGACCGGACGGGGCAGGAGATCGAAAAGACCAGGACCGCCGCCGACGTAAAGCGCCAGGAGATCCAGAAGCGGCTCGTCGCCCTGTACAAAGGGGGAGAACTCGGAAATACCCGTATAGTCTTTTCTTCGTCATCGTTTCCCCAGATGACCGAGAATGTCAGGTACATGAGGGCGGTCATCGACAACGACCGACATCTGTTCGCCGATTACAGCAGCCGGATCTCGCGGCTTAAGGAATTGAAGGGCTCGCTCGAACAGGATGCGCACAAAAAGGAGACGATCAAGTCCGGTATCCTGGCGAGCAAACAGGAGATCGAGGAGGAAAAGCGGAGAAAGGCGGTTGTCCTGAGCCAGGTGAAACAGGACAAGCAGGGCTACCTCGCATCGCTCAGGGTGCTCCAGGCCAACGCACGCAGACTTCAGTCGATGGTTGAAAGACTTGAAGCCGCCAGCAGAAAAAGCTATACTCCGAAAGGTCGTAAACGTACGGGTATGGGTACTGTTCCTTCCCTGCCCCCCGTTCCGGACAGAGGGTTCGCCTCGCAGAAGGGACGTCTTTCCCTGCCTGTCAGGGGGCAGATCACCGAGCACTTCGGCAAGCACAAGCACCCGGAATTCAACTCGTTTACGTTCAGTAACGGCATCTCCGTATCCGCCCCCAATGGCAGTGATATCCGGGCGATCTACGATGGGAAGGTCATCTTCGCCAGCTATTTCAAGGGCTACGGAAACATGCTGATCATCGATCACGGCGGCGGGTACTACAGCCTGTACGCCCACGCATCGCGCATCCTGAAAAAAGTCGGGGCGGATGTGTCGCGTAACGAGGTGATCGCGAGTGTGGGAGACGTCGACTCCACCAGAGGTCCCATGCTCTATTTCGAGATCAGGCATCAGGGGAAACCGGTCGATCCGGACCTCTGGTTGAGGTAGACAACGTACGAAAGTCGATTATATCGGGAGGCATTGATGTTCAGAGGTTCGAAACGCAGGAAACTGGTACTGGCTGTAGTGACGTTGACCGTCCTCGGCATCCTGATGGGGGTTGGCTTCCAGCGCCGGTGTGCGGCCGAAGCCGCAAACGATTACGACTCCATCGAACTGTTCACCGATGTGCTGGCCATCGTGAAGAAGAGCTACGTTGAAGAGGTGGACACCAAGAAGCTTATATACGGTGCCATCAACGGCATGCTTGCGTCCCTCGACCCCCACAGTTCGTTCATGCCTCCGGATATGTACAAGGAGATGAAGATCGACACCCGGGGATCTTTCGGCGGGCTGGGGATCGAAATCACCATCAAGGACGGCATCCTCACGGTTATCTCCCCCATCGAGGACACCCCCGCGTTCAAGGCCGGGATCAAGCCGGGCGACCAGATCCTGAAGATCGACGACCACTGGACGAAGGACATGTCCATCATGGATGCGGTGAAGCGGATGCGGGGTCCCAAGGGGACAAAGGTCACCATTACCGTCACCCGCGAGGGGTTCGACAAGCCGAAGGACTTCACCCTCACCCGGGATACCATCCAGGTCAAGAGCGTGAAGTACAAGCCGCTGGACAACGGCTATGGCTACATACGGATCTCCCAGTTCCAGGAAAAAACCGATGAGGACCTGACCAAGGCCCTGGAGCAGATGAAGAAGGACAACAACGGCAATGTCCGCGGTCTCGTCCTTGACCTCCGCAACGACCCCGGCGGGCTCCTCGACCAGGCGGTGAAGGTGGCAGATCATTTCATCTCTGACGGGCTTATCGTCTATACGGAGGGGAGGGAGAAGGACTCCAAGATGCGCTTCTCTGCCACGCATGACAACGAGGAGCCCAACTACCCGATGGTCGTGCTGATCAACAGCGGGAGCGCAAGCGCCTCCGAAATCGTGGCTGGCGCGCTGCAGGACCACAAACGTGCAGTCATCATGGGGACCCAGAGTTTCGGCAAGGGGTCGGTACAGACGATCATCCCGCTGCCGGACGATTCGGGACTCCGGCTTACCACGGCGCGTTACTACACGCCGAACGGCCGCTCCATCCAGGCAAAGGGGATCACTCCCGATATCGTGGTGGATCAGTTGGAACTGACGACACCGGAGAAGAAGGACGTGATGCATATCCGCGAGAAGGACCTGGAAAATCATTTCGAGAACCAGGACGCGACGCAGTCGGCTGACGGGAAGGCCAAGGGCAAGCTGCCGAATTACAAGACCGATGCTCAGCTGAAAGGCGACTACCAGCTTATGCGGGCTCTCGATCTCCTGAAGGCATGGGAGATCATGAAAGGCGTCGATACGGGGCACTGACAGCCTGCCAGGGGGCCGCTCCGGTGCATGCGCGCCGGAGCGGCCGGCATCGATCGGTATGACGCACGTTAACGGATCGCAGCATAGTTGCGGCGTTGCATACAAATCAGCGTACGATGGGATAGAAATGACAGAAATATCGCATGCAGTTGGAACGGATGCCGTACCTTCGCCGGTTGTTTCCGTGCATACCTTCGGCGGGTTGTGTCTGCATTATGAAGGCTCTCCCATTACCATCTGTTGGGAAAGCCAGAAGGCGCGACTGTTGTTCTGCTATCTTCTCGTATCCTATGACCAGTGGATCCATCGCGACAAGCTGATCGAAGCGCTCTGGCCGGGATGTGATCCCGATGCCGGTTCGCAGAATTTCAAGACGACACTGAGCCGTCTGCGAAAATCCTTCAGCGGGGCGCAGACCCTCGTGCCGGTTGCGAGCCAGGGGGAGGCTTACCGACTCAACGTGAAGGAGATCGGTCTGGATGCGAGTGCGTTCAAGTGTGCTGCACTGACCGGTATCAAACTCCATGCCCGCGGTGACAGCGTCGCCGCGAAAAGGTATCTTGAGTCGGCGCAGGATCTCTACACCGGCGATTTTCTTCCCGAAGAGCCGTTCAACGAGTTCATTTCAGCGGAGCGACGCTATCTCGCCCAGCTGCACGCATCCGTCATCATCCTCCTGGAGCGGGTATACGCGGAAGAGGGAAACACCACCGCTTCGGAGGCCATTTCCATGCTGCGTAAACTTTCAGAGCTGTGCGAGTCCGCGTAAACGATTGTCGGTCGGCCGCTGCGTGGGGCTATCCCACCGGCTATTCCATGGCTTCCCGGCATTCCCTCGACGGACATTGTGTTCTGGCTGACATTCAGCTGCCGTAAAAGGTCGTAAGGCGTCTAACGCGTGGAGGTCACATCTATGAAGACGTTCTGGCGTTTGGTTTTGTTGCTGATGTTGATCGTAATCTGTGCCCCTGTCGCATACGGTGCGAGCAGTGTGTACCTCGAGCACACAAGCGGTGGGAATTTCACCCTCAATGCGTCAAACCTGCCGGATGTCGAAAGCGTGCAGATAACGGTGGGGTACAATGCGTCGATCCTGACCCCGCCCGCAACTGTCAGCCAGGGGACCGCCTTCGGCTTTTTCGCATCGAATCCGAATGTACCCGGCGTCATCCAGATATCTGCTACCAATCGAACAGCTGTAAATGGGAACATCCTCATTGCGAACCTGTCGTTTCCTTCGTACAGCGGAACCATCGACAACAGTGCCATATGGATACAGAGTTCCGTATTCAGTGACAAAACCGGCAGTCCGGTCGGCGTTATAAACAAGGGGCTTAGCAACCCGGAGCAGGCGAATGCGCAGAATAACGGCAACAATAACAGTAATGATACCGGTTCCGGTACCGGCGATACCCAGGGGGCAAACACTACTACCACCACTGCGGGATCGCAAGGCACCGGCACGACCTTTTACCCCGGGACCATCTCGACGATAACCGGTTCCGAGGAGACCGGGAACGCCGAGACGCCACACAAGGAAGAGACCACGGAGCATGCCGAGGCTGCCCCGACCCCGGCGGAGACCCCTTCCGCACCGGCTGCGAAGGGGGGGGACGGGGGAAAGGGCGCTACTCCGGAAAAAACGGCGCGCAAGTCATTCTCGCTGCCCGGATATCCGGGAGTGCTTGCGTCGTTCCGCAGCTTCCGGGGTGAACAGACACCGAAGGAGATGGAGAAGCTTGCGACGGCGGAGATGCCGAAAGGACTGCGACAGGTGCCGGCCATGCTTCTCTCCGACGGGAAATCAACGGTCAAGGTGTATATCCATATCCCCGCCGATGTGAAGGTCGCACCGACGTTTGCCTTGCGGGGTGCCAAGCTGGTCTCCCTGAAGCGGGTGGGGGCGGACTGGGTGGTAGAAGCGCTGCCCAAAGCCAACGCGTATGACGTATCGGTCAGTGTGCTCCACGATGATACCGTCTCGGTCGTGCCGCTCACCGTTGCCCCCTCGCTGGACAGGTTCATCGCCCGTGGACTGGCGATGGACGAGCAGGGGTTCGCCCTGTTTCTGAAGGAACGGGGAACGGAGAAGGCGCCGAAATTTGATCTGAACGGCGACGGGAAACGCACCTACGTGGACGATTACATCTATACCGTGAACTATCTGATTCGCACCAAGAAAGCGGACCTGAAGAAGGTTGCGCCTAAGAAGGTTGAGCGCAAGAAAAAATGACAATGTCGGTACGCAGTATGGCGTGACGGGTCCTCGTGCGAATGTCCGTTGCCTTGCAGGTAACGGGCATTCGCGTTTTTGCCGCAGGTTCGCAGCGGGGATCGTCATGAGCAGCTATAGCGTATCCTGGAGCAGGGCGTGACAAAAAAAACAGTGCAGTCGCCGGGCAGACGCAAAAAAAGGGGAGTTCCCGGCCCCCTCCTATCTCTCCTCGTCATCGGCATCCTCATCGTCGGGAGTATTGTTCTTCTGGAACAGCTGCGCGACCGCACACCGCCGCATGGCGTGCAGGCGCCATCCCCGTCCGCACCGGTCCACGAGGCGGTCGTGACCCCCGTTCCCCTACCGCGACACGAGGCCTACACCGCGCCGGTACCGATACGGCATCCGCGGCGGCGGTTTCACCCCGTTTCGGGGACGGGTACCGTCGCGATCATCATCGACGATATGGGGAGCAGCCTCCAGGAGGCGCAATCGCTCATCGATATCGGCGTGCCGTTGACCTTCTCCGTCATCCCCGGCCTTGCCAGGGGGAAGGCGGTGGACAGTCTTGCCTACGACAACGGCTACGGTGTCATGATCCATATGCCCATGGAGCCCAAGGGATACCCGCACCAGCGCCTCGAGTCCAACGGTCTGCTTGTGTCGCAGAGCGACGATGAAATCGTTCGGAGGGTGAAATCCTACTTCCCGCTGGTCCCCCATGCAAGGGGTGCGAACAATCACATGGGGTCGCGTTTCACCGAGAACCGGCAGAAGATGCAGCTGGTGCTGAACGTGCTCAAGGAACACCATCTGTTCTTTGTGGACAGCATGACGACCCCCGCATCGGTCGGTCTGGCGCTGGCACGTGAGGACGGGATCCCCGCAGCGGCACGCTCGGTTTTCCTCGACAACGTGCAGGATGTGGCGGCGATCACCGCACAGTTGCGCCAGCTTGCGGAAAAGGCACGCCGGCATGGGTTCGCCATCGGTATCTGTCACCCGCACCGGACGACGATTCAGGCGCTTGCCCAGAACTTGCCGGTCATGCGGGAAGAGGGAATCCGGTTCGTGAAGGTCTCCGAACTGGTCAGGTAGATCGGGTGCATTTGGGGTTGCGCGCAGGGGGGGGGGCATGTCTGGTCGCGGTGGAGAAAAGGGGGCTCGGCCGAAACCTGCGCGGATCACGTCGCCGGAGGCCGCCGAACGGCTTGTCCGCGACCTCAAGCGGGATCAGTCGGGGGAACCGGATTACCGGCGCAGGTCGCTGCAGTTGTACGGTCTCGTCTGCGCGAAATGCGGCAGAGAGTTCGACGAACGGACCCGGCACCTCCTGACGGTTCACCACAAAGACGGTAACCACCTGAACAATCCCGCCGACGGCTCCAACTGGGAGAATCTCTGCGTTTACTGCCACGATGACGAACACAGCAGGAGCATCCTGGCGGACTATCTGGCCGGCAGGCGATGATGTCTCGCCGTGCGGGTGGGCCGGATCGTCGGCTTCCGTCGAAACGGAACGATGTCGGGAGAATGTTGCGGCCGGAATCGCTCTGCAGGGCGAAAAAAACCTTGCATTTTCGCACTGCGCATGGTAAGCAGTAACTCAACAATGTTCGTTCACTAAAAAGTGAGCTTTTCAAGCTCACTTTTTTTTTTCCGGGAAGGGCGCATGGCCAAGATAGATGTCGCAACACGGGTGACGGAACTTGCCGCTCCGCTGCTCGCGTCGCAGGGAATGGAACTGGTCGATCTGGAATACCGTCGCGAAGGGCGGGACATGATCCTCCGTCTGTTCATCGACAAAAACGGGGGGATTAGCCTCGACGACTGTGCGGAGGTGAGCCGGGAGCTGTCCGAGCTTCTGGACGTGCACGACTTCATCGCCGATCATTATACGCTTGAGGTCTCGTCGCCCGGTCTGAACCGTCCGCTGAAGAAGCCGGCTGACTACGAGCGGCATATTGGCCGACTGGTCAAGGTGAGAACCTTCGAGCTCCTCGCCGATGACGAGGGGAACCGTCGCAAGACGTTTCTGGGGGAACTGCTTGGTCTGGCAGACGGCGTGGTGGCGATGCGGCTCAACGAAGGGCAGACCGCGCACATCCCGCTGGAGAAGGTGGCAAAGGCGAATCTGGAATTCGAATTCTGAACTGCTGGGTATAAGAACCGACGCAAGGAGAACATGACGTGGAAACGACTTTTAACCTCAAGCATACCATTGACCAGATCGTCAAGGAAAAGGGTATCGACAAGGGCATTGTCACGGAGGCGCTGGAGCAGGCGGTCCTCACCGCGGCAAACAAGAAATACCGCAATACCCGCGATCTGGAGGCCCATTTTAACGAGGACGCGGGCGAGGTGGAGCTGTTTGAGTTCGTGACGGTTGTTGAAGAGGTGGAGGATTCCTATCGCGAGATCAGTCTCGATGAGGCGCGCGAGGAGGACCCCGGGGTTGAAATCGGCGACTCCATCGGCATGAAGATCGATTCCAGCGATTTTTCACGTATCGCGGCCCAGACTGCGAAGCAGGTGATCATCCAGAAGGTGCGTGAAGCGGAACGCGAGACGATATTCACCGAGTTCATCGAGCGCAAGGGAGAACTGGTAAACGGTGTGGTGCGCCGTTTCGAGCGCGGCGACCTGATCATCGATCTCGGTCGTGCTGAGGCGGTGTTGCGGCACAAGGACCAGGCACCCCGCGAGGTGTTCCGTCAGGGTGACCGGATCAAGGCGCTGATCACCGATGTCGTGATGACCCCCAAAGGTCCGCAGATACTCATGTCGCGCGTGCACCCGACGGTGCTTGCCAAGCTGTTCGAAGCGGAGGTGCCCGAGGTCGCCGAGGGGATCGTGGAGATCAAGGGTGTTGTGCGGGAGCCGGGGAGCCGGGCGAAGATTGCGGTGTACTCGCACCAGTCCGACGTAGATCCCGTTGGCGCCTGCGTCGGTATGCGCGGTGCGCGCGTGCAGAACGTCGTGTCCGAACTGCGTGGCGAGAAGATCGACATCATCCCCTGGTCCGAGGATATCGCCCGCTTTGCCTGCAATTCGCTTGCGCCTGCGGTTGTCTCTAAGCTGTATGTCGATGAGGAAACCTACTCCATGGAGATCATCGTTGCCGACGATCAGCTTTCCCTGGCCATCGGCAAGCGCGGCCAGAACGTGCGGCTTGCCGCCAAGCTGACCGGCTGGCGCATCGACATCAAGAGCGAGACCCGTGCGGCCGAAGACGAGCTGCTCCAGTACGCCTCGTACGACGGCTCCACCGAAGAAGCCGCGGAAGAGGGAGCGGCAGGCGAGACAGTCGAGGGTGCAGAGGCTGTCGCGGAAGAGATTCCGACGGAAGAGTGATGAAGGACGGCTCTCCAGAGCGGAGTTGCATCAGCTGCCGACGCGTCCAGGGGAAGGAAACCCTGGTGCGTTTCGTGCTCGCGCCAGATCGGACGGTTGTTCCGGACCTTCAGGGGAAGCTGCCGGGGCGGGGTGCGTATGTCTGCCAGAATATGAACTGCCTTCGGGAGGCGGCTGCCAAGCGCCAGTTCGCCCGGGCGTTCAAGGGTGAAGTCCGGGGGTCGGGTTTCGATCTGCTGGCTCCGATGCTGGAGCATCTGATGCGCGAACGGATCAGCGGTTATCTGTCGCTGGCGAACAAGGCCGGCAAGGTCGTTTCCGGTTCTGATGCCGTCATGGATTACCTGCACAGGGGGACCGTGGGGCTGTTGTTCATCGCGAGCGACTGCTCGGACGCAACCCGGCAGCGGTTCGCGTCGGCGGCGGAGCGGCAGGCGGTTGCGTGCTGTCTGCTGTTTGATCAGCATCAGCTCGGCTCCTTACTGGGCAAAGAGCAGCGTGGTATAGTGGCGGTAACCGACAGCGGTTTTGTCGATTCGATACGGAACGAGTTGAACAGGTACGGGAACTTCTTCGAGGGAGGGGTGTGGTAGATGAGTAAAACCCGCGTTTATGAACTTGCCCAGCAGATGGGGATTGATAACAAGGAGCTCATTGCGAGGCTGAAGAGTATCGGCGTCGAGGTGAAGACCCACATGGCCATTGTCGAAGAGGAAGATATCAAGAAGCTCACCGCGCCGCCGAAGCCTGCGGAGGTTGCACAGCAGGAGGTCCGGGTAAGCTCCACCGTCATCCGCCGTCGTCCGAAGCTGGTGGAACAGGCCGAGGTCGCCGAAGAAGCGCCCGTTGCTGCTCCTCAGGAGGAGACGGCAGAGGAGGAGGTCGCTCCGGAGCCGGTAGAAGCTCCCCCTGCAGTGGAGGAGAAGGTTACGGAAGAGCCTGTCCAGCCTGTCGCTGCAGTGGCGGAGCCCGTCGAGGCTGCATCCCTTGCGGAAGAGAAGCCGGCGGAGGTTTCCAATCTTTCCCAGCTTGACAAACCGGTCATCGGCCGGGCAAAGATCCTGGGGCGGGTGGAGATCCCCGGTGTTACCCAGCCGGCAAAGCCGGCGGAACGCAAGGAGTTTCCCGGGACCCAGGCCCGCAGGCCCGATCGCGAGCGGCCGGCTGCGCGCCCCGCAGCTGTCGCACCCGTGTCCGCACCTCCTGCAGCGGAGGATCGCAGCAGGGGACATCGTGGCAAGGAGGTCCCCGTACCCCCCCCCGTGTCAGAGGCCGGGCGCGGCGGCAAGAAGGGGGCGCCTGCCGGCAAGAAGAAGGAAGGATTCAAGAAGACCGAGCTCCTGGAGAAACGTGAGCGGCTGTTCGAACCGGGGCCGAAGCCCGGTAAGGGTAAGCGGAAGGAGAAGGAGCGCGCGGTCGTCGGTAAGAAGACCGAGATCACCGTTCCAAAGGCGATCAAGCGTGTCATCAAGATCTCCGAGACGATCTCGGTGGGCGAGCTCGCCAAGCGGATGGGGATCAAGGCCAACGACCTGATCCGTGCCCTGATGAAGATGGGGCTCATGGCGACCATCAATCATCCCCTCGACATCGATACGGCGACCCTTCTGGCGTCGGACTTCGGTTACGAGATCGAGAACGTGGCGATCGATATCGACGAGATGCTGGAGGCGGCGCCCGACGCACCGGAGTCGCTGCTGACGCGGCCGCCGGTCGTGACCATCATGGGCCACGTCGACCACGGCAAGACCTCGCTCCTCGATGCGATCCGCGAGGCGAACGTTATCGCCGGCGAGGCGGGCGGGATCACCCAGCATATCGGTGCCTACGACGTGGAACTGAACGGTCGGAAGATCACCTTCCTCGATACCCCGGGTCACGAGGCGTTCACCGCCATGCGTGCCCGCGGTGCCAAGGTGACGGACATCGTCATCCTCGTCGTCGCCGCCGACGACGGCGTGATGCCACAGACCCGCGAGGCGGTCAACCATTCCAAGGCCGCCGGCGTGCCGATCATCGTTGCCATCAACAAGATCGACAAGCCCGAGGCGAAGCCGGAGCGGGTCAAGCAGGAGCTTATGGAGCTGGGGCTGGTCGCCAGTGAATGGGGTGGGGACACCACCTTCGTCGAGGTCTCTGCCAAGAAGCGGCTCAATCTGGACGAACTGCTGGAGATGATCCTCCTCCAGGCGGACGTGATGGATCTGAAGGCAAACCCGGACAAGCCGGCACGTGGTACCATCGTCGAGGCGAAGCTCGACAAAGGGCGTGGTCCGGTGGCCACCGTCCTCGTTCAGGAAGGTACCCTCAAGGTCGGCGATTACTTTGTCGCCGGTATCCATTCCGGTCGTGTCCGCGCCATGCAGAACGACCGTGGGGACAAGGTGCCGTCCGCCGGCCCTGCCATGCCGGTGGAGGTCGTCGGTTTCGGAGGGGTGCCCGATGCGGGGGACGTCTTCGTCATGATGGAGGACGAGAAGCAGGCGAAGGAGATCGCCCAGCATCGCCAGCAGAAGATCCGCGAGACCGAACTCGCCAAGCACAGCAAGCTGTCGCTGGAGCAGCTGTACGAGAAGATCCAGATGGGCGAGGTGAAGGACCTGAACGTCATCGTCAAGGGGGACGTACAGGGGTCCGTGGAGGCGGTTTCCGAGTCGCTGCGCAAGCTGACCACCGACGCCATCCGTCTGAATGTCCTGCACGCGTCCGTCGGCGCCATTACCGAGACGGACGTCAACCTGGCCACGGCCTCCAACGCCATCATCCTCGGCTTCAACGTCCGTCCGGAGGTGAAGGCCCAGAACCTCGCCGAGAAGGAAGGGGTCGACCTGCGGCTCTACAACATCATCTACGACGCCGTGGACGACATCAAGAAGGCGATGGAAGGTCTCCTGGAGCCCACGCTGCGTGAGAAGTCCCTCGGGCGCGCCGAGGTGCGCGAGGTCTTCTCGGTGCCGAAGGTGGGGAGTGTCGCCGGCTGTTTCGTCCGGGACGGCAAGGTGGTACGCAACGCCCAGGTACGTCTCCTGCGCGACAACGTCGTCGTGTACGAAGGGAAGATGTCTTCCTTGCGCCGGTTCAAGGACGACGTCAAGGAAGTAGTCGCCGGGTACGAATGCGGTATCGGCCTGGAGAACTACAACGACATCAAGGTCGGCGACGTCATCGAGGCGTTCGAGATCGAGAAGGTCGCCGCAACGCTGTAAAACAGGTGCGGGGTGCTGGGCGTTAGGATGCAAGTCTTCCTCCTTGAGCCCGGTGCCCAGTGTCTAGAGCCTGGGGTTATATGTACAAACGTTCCGAAAAGGTGGCGGAAGCCATTCATGAGATAGTGTCCCAGTTACTGGTGAAGGGGCTGAAGGACCCGCGTATCGGGTTCGTGACCGTGACCGGCGTCAAGGTGACGGACGATCTGCACCATGCGACGGTCTATTTCACCGTCGTCGGCAGCGAGGAAGAGAAGAAGGCGACGGCGGCAGGGCTGGCCAGTTCGTGCAGCTTCATCCGCAAGGGGATGGGGAAGTTGCTCCGGATGCGGTACGTGCCGGAGCTCCACTTCGTGTACGATACCTCCCTCGACTACGGAAACCGTATCGATGCGATCCTGAAGGAGATCGGCACCGAGGGGGACGTCGATGCTTGACCGTATCGTGCAGGAGATTGCGACCCACGACAGCTTTCTGCTGACGAGCCATGAAAGCCCCGACGGCGATGCGGTCGGTTCCACGCTGGCGCTAGCCAGCCATCTCCGCGGGCTCGGCAAGGACGTCACCGTCTATTTCTGCGATCCGGTGCCTGACCACTACGCGTTCCTTCCCGGTGCCGACCGGGTCGTTCACGCGTTGCCGGATCGCCGATTCGATATCTGTTTTGTCCTGGATGTCGGCGAATTCCGACGTGCGGGGAACGAGCTGGCCGCGTTCACCGGTGTCGGTGCGTACATCAACCTCGATCACCACGTTACCTGCGAGGAGTTCGGCGTCATCAACCTGATCGATCCGAAGGCGGCAGCTACCGGTGTCCTGGTTCATCGGATCATCAAGGCCGCGGGGGAAGTCATCTCCTGCGACACGGCGTGTTGCCTCTATACCTCCGTGATCACCGATACCGGTTCCTTCCGGTATTCCAATGCCAACCAGGAGGCGTTCGCCATCGCCGGCGAGATGGTGTCGCTGGGGGTGAACCCCTGGTTCATCGCACAGCGGCTGTACGAGAACCAGCCGCGGCAACGTCTCCAGCTCCTTGCCCTCGCTCTGGAAACACTCACCGTTTCGGGAAGCGGTCTGTTCGCCTCCGTTACCGTCACCCTCGACATGTACGAGAAGACCGGTTCAAATGCCGAGTTCACGGACGGATTCGTCAATTATCCCCGTTCCATCCACGGGGTCGAGGTGGCGGTATTCTTCCGGCAGATCGACTCCGAGCGGATCAAGGTCGGGTTCCGCTCCAAGGGGACGGTGGACGTTTCCGCCATTGCGTTCGCATTCGGCGGCGGCGGCCACCGGAACGCCGCCGGCTGCACCGTTGCCGGACCGCTGGAAGAGGTGAGACGGCGGGTGTTCGACCACCTGGAGCAGGTCCTCTGACCGGATGGACGGCTTCATCGTTATCGACAAACCGCAGGGGATCACGTCCCACGGGGTGGTGAGCGCCGTTCGCCGTGCGGCGGGGCAGAAGAAGGTCGGACATACCGGCACCCTCGACCCCTTCGCCACCGGCGTCCTGCCGGTTGCCCTCGGCGAGGGGACCAAGGCGATCCCGTATCTGGACGAAGGGCGCAAGAGGTATCGTGCGGTCATGCGGCTCGGCACTGCAACGGATACCCAGGACTGCATGGGGCAGGCGGTTTCTCACGGCGACTGGCGGTCCGTCACCGACGGTGAAGTGAAACGGGTTGCTGCGCGGTTTTGTGGTGAGCTGCTCCAGACTCCCCCCATGTTTTCGGCGTTGAAGCGCGACGGAGTGCCGCTGTACCGCCTGGCCCGCAAGGGGGAAGAGGTGGAACGCCAGGCACGCCCCATCGAGGTGCACGAGCTGCGCATCGACGGAATCGCCCTGCCGGATGTGACCTTTACGGTTGTATGCTCCCGCGGCACCTATGTGCGCACCCTGGCCCACGACATGGGCGAGCAGCTCGGGTGCGGGGCGCATCTCGTCGAACTGCGCCGCCTCGCCAGCGGGCCGTTCTCCCTCGATAGTGCCATAACACTGGACGCACTTCGGGAGGTCGATGGCCCCGAAGCGCTCGAAAGGCTTCTGATTTCACCGCTTGATGCGCTCGGACACCTGCGGGAGCTGGTGCTGACCCGGTCGGGGGCCGAACGGGTCGCCCAGGGGCGCGATCCCGGCTCCCACCTGGAGAACGAGTCGACGTATGCCGCAACGTCTCCCGGAGCGTTGGTGCGCCTCTCATTTGCCGGCCGGCTGGCCGCTGTGGCGGAGGTGGTTGCCGACGACGGAGATTCGGTCAGGCATCTGCGGATCGTGCGGGGATTTGCCAGCTTTCCCTTTACATGACAGGGCCTTTGTGGTACACAGTCAGAACGCCATCGGTTTGACTATGTTAAGGTGCAGACTATAGAAATTGATGAGGAAAGGAGGTGCGAACATGCTGGTAACGGACAAGAAGCAGGAGATTATCAATACCCACAAGCTGCATGACAGCGACACCGGGTCGCCGGAAGTGCAGATTGCCATTCTTACCGAGCGGATTACCTATCTGACGGAACACTTCAAGGTTCACAAGAAGGACCACCACAGCCGTCGCGGGCTGCTGAAGATGGTCGGGCAGAGACGTCGGCTGCTGGACTACCTGAAGAAGAAGGATGTGGAGCGGTATAAGAGCATCATCGAAAAGCTCGGTATCAGAAGGTAACAGAAGGCAGTATACCTCGATCCCCGGGGTATATTGCCTTTCATTTTTCCGGAATGGGCCTCGTGCCCATTTGTCATTTGTTGGGGGCGTGGATAAAGCTGCCAGACTGACCGGTCTGGCTGTTTTGTCGACGGCCCCAACAGTCATTACGACCGAAGGGTCAGGAGACAGAAAAATTATGGAACATACCGTAGAAGTGCCGTTCAGCGGCAGAACAATCACCATTTCCACCGGCAAGATGGCCAAGCAGGCCAGCGGCGCGGTCGTCGTCAGCTGCGGCGACACCGTGGTCCTTGTAACGGCGGTTGCCACGAAGACCGCCAAGGAGGGACAGGATTTCTTCCCCCTTACCGTCAACTACCAGGAGAAGGCCTACGCGGGAGGGAAGATCCCCGGCGGGTTCTTCAAGCGCGAGGCGCGTCCCTCCGATGCGGAGACCCTGATCTGCCGTCTTATCGACCGGCCGATCCGCCCGCTCTTCCCGGAAAACTTCCTCAATGACACCCAGATCATGGCCACCGTCCTTTCCGCGGACAAGGACAACGATCCCGGCATCCTTTCCATGATCGGCGCATCCGCCGCCCTCGAGGTCTCGGATATCCCGTTCTTCGGACCGATCGCCGGCGTGAAGGTGGGACGCGTCGATGGCAAGTTCATCGCCAATCCCACCGCGGAAGAGCTGGAAAAGAGCGACATCGAGATCGTCGTCGCCGCCAGCAGGGATGCGATCTGCATGGTCGAAGGGGGCGCTGCCATCGTGTCTGAAGACGACATGCTGGAGGCGGTCTTTTTCGGCAAGGACGCGGTGCAGCCGATTCTCGCCGCCCAGGAGGAACTGCGCAAGAAGGCGGGCGTGGCGAAGCGCGAGATCGCTCCGCCGGTGGTGGACGAGGCGTTGAAGGCGCGGGCCAAGGAGCTTGCCTATGCCGGCATCAAGGATGCGGTGCGGATCAAGTCCAAGGTGGAGCGTCACAACCGGATCGATGTCATCACCGACGAGACCGTGGCGGCGCTGGTCGGGGAGTACGAAGGGCGCGAGAAGGAGATCAAGGGGTTTCTGGGCGACTTCGAGTACGAGCTGGTGCGTGAGCATATCATCAAGGACGGCGAGCGGATCGACGGCCGCGACACGCGGACGATCCGTCCCATCAGCACCGAGGCGGCGCTTCTTCCCCGTGTCCACGGTTCGGCCCTCTTCACCCGCGGCGAGACCCAGGCGCTCGTCACCGCGACCCTCGGCACCTCCGTGGATGAGCAGCGGATCGACTCCCTGTACGGCGAGAGCCGCAAGCGGTTCTTGCTGCACTACAACTTCCCGCCGTATTCCGTTGGCGAGACCAGCTTCCGGCTGGGACCGGGCCGGCGCGAGATCGGTCACGGCGCCCTGGCGGAGCGCGCACTGGAGCGCGTACTGCCGAAGCACGACGATTTCCCCTACACGATCCGGGTTGTCTCTGAAACGCTGGAGAGCAACGGTTCGTCCTCCATGGCCACCGTCTGCGGCGGCTCCCTCTCCATGATGGATGCCGGTATTCCCATTGCGGCGCCGGTCGCCGGTATCGCCATGGGGCTCATCAAAGAGGGGGACGACGTGGCGATCCTCTCCGACATCCTCGGCGACGAGGACCACCTGGGGGACATGGACTTCAAGGTTGCAGGTACTGCCGAAGGTGTGACCGCCCTGCAGATGGACATCAAGATCACCGGCGTGACCCGTGAGATCATGCAGAAGGCGCTGGCACAGGCCCGGGAGGGGAGGCTGCACATTCTCGGCAAGATGGCCGAGACCATCAGCACCCCCCGCGCCGATCTCTCCACCTACGCGCCGCGCATCACCACCATCTTTGTCAAGGTGGACAAGATTCGCGACGTCATCGGTTCCGGCGGCAAGAACATCCGCGGTATCACCGATGCCACCGGCGTCACCATCGACATCGAGGATACGGGCAAGATCAACATCGCCAGCGCCGACAAGGCCGCCTGCGATCTCGCCATCAAGATGATCCGCGATCTCACCGCCGAAGCGGAAGAGGGCAAGCTGTACATGGGCACGGTCAAGAAGATCATGGAGTTCGGCGCGTTTGTCGAAATCTTCCCCGGCACCGACGGTCTCGTTCATATCTCCGAGCTGGACAAGGAACGGGTGAAGAACGTGACCGACATACTCAACGAGGGTGACAGGGTGCTGGTGAAATGTATCGGCATCGACAAGCAGGGCAAGATAAAGCTCTCGCGCAAGGAAGCACTCGGCGAGGCCCTGCCGGAAAATTAAACGCCGGTTCTGGTCTTTTCCGAAACAGTAGATATAGTGTTTCCATGGTCACCAAAACCGTCCTCAGCAATGGCATCCGTGTCATTTCGGAAAAACTTCCCCACGCACTTTCCGTATCCGTGGGGATCTGGGTCGCCAACGGCTCCCGCCACGAACGGCGGGAGTCGAACGGCGTCGCCCATTTTATCGAACACCTCCTTTTCAAGGGTACGCACAGCCGCAGTGCCCTGGATATCGCCCGCGAAATCGATTCGGTGGGCGGGGTTCTGAACGCGTTTACCGGCCGCGAGTACGTCTGCTACTACGCCAAGGTGCTCGACCGGTATCTTCCCCGGGCCGTCGATCTTCTGTCCGACATCTTCCTCCATTCCACCTTTGCCGCCGACGAGATAGAAAAGGAACGGCGGGTCATCCTGCAGGAGATCAACCTGCTGGAGGATACCCCGGACGACTACATCAGCAACCTCTTCTTCCAGAACTTCTGGAAGGACCACCCCCTCGGCCGGCCGATCATCGGCAACGTCACGAACGTGGAGAGTTTTTCCCGCGACTGCCTGATGACCTACAAGGACGAGGCCTATCACTCCGCCGATGTCATTATCACCGTTGCCGGCAATCTGGATCACGACGAACTGTTGCGGTTTCTGACCGGCCGATTCGGCGGCGTAGAAGAGCGGGCTGTGGACGGTGTGGGAGCTGCCCCGGTGCAGTTGAACGGATGCGAGGTGGTGGAGAAGGACCTGGAGCAGGTGCACCTCTGCCTCGGAGTCCCGGGTATATCACAGACGGACGAACGTCGCCACGAGGCGTACCTTCTGAACTCCATCCTCGGTGGGAGCATGAGCTCCCGGCTGTTCCAGGAGGTGCGGGAGAAAAAGGGGCTTGCCTACTCCATCTACTCCTACATGACTTCATACGCCGATGCCGGTTCGTTGGCGGTATATGCGGGGACGAGTCCGGAGCAACTGGACGAGCTGATCGAGATCACCGTCGGCGAGATGCGCCGGCTCAAGCACGAAGCCGTTTCTCCCGCAGAACTCCAGGCGGCGAAAGACCAGATCAAGGGGAACATCCTCTTGTCGTTGGAAAGCAGCGACAACCGGATGTCGAAGCTGGCGAAGAACGAGATCTATTTCGGGGCCTACCAGTCGCTGGATGCAATCATGGCCGGCTTCGACCGGGTCTCGCCGGAGAGCCTCAACCGGGTCTGCAACGAGCTGTTCTGTGAGGAGTGTGCGACCCTCGTTATGTTGGGGCGGGTCGACGGCCAGCGTGTGTGGGAGCTGTCGCTGTGACGGCTCCGGTGCATTCCGTTGTTGTCAAGGTCCGGCGTTTGAACCCCGGAAGCGTCGTTCCTCTGCCGGTGTACATGACCTCCCATGCGGCGGGGATGGATCTGTGTGCGGAGCTGGCCGACGACCTGCTGCTCCACCCCGGCGAGCGAACACTCGTGCCTACCGGTATCGCTATCGAGCTGCCCGACGGGTACGAGGCACAGATCCGCCCCCGCAGCGGTCTGGCGCTGCGTCACGGCATCGCGCTCGTCAATGCACCCGGCACCATAGATCCCGATTACCGTGGGGAGATCGGGGTCATCGTCATCAACCACGGTACGGAACCGTTCCTGATCCGCTCCGGCGAACGGATCGCCCAGATGGTTATCGCCCCCTTTGTCCGGGCCGTCCTGGTACCGGTCGAGGAACTGGAGAGCACCGCTCGAGGTGACGGCGGGTTTGGCCATACTGGCAAATAGCTGGCTTTGCGCTGAAAACCGGCGGTGAGCCGTCGCCGCGAACACACTCACAATCGCTGTCTCCAGGGCTGGATAGCATGATACTGCAGATCAACCCCGACAATCCCCAGCCGCGACATATCGCCCGCGTCGTCGAGATCCTCGACCGTGGCGGCATCATCGCGTATCCCACCGATACCACCTACGGTATCGGCTGCAGTATCTTCAACAAGAGGGGGATCGAACGGATCTACCTTCTCAAGCAGCGGGAAAAGAAGAAGCCGTTCTCGTTCATCTGTGCCGATCTCTCCGAGGTCGCCCGGTACGCCCGGGTCAGTAACTACGCCTTCAAGCTGATGCGGCGTCTCCTCCCCGGTCCCTATACTTTCGTGCTCGAGGCGAGCAGCGTGGTGCCCGACCTTCTGCTCACCCGACAGAAGACCGTCGGCATCCGGATTCCGGACAACCGGATCTGTCTGTCGCTGGTACGCGAGCTGGGGCATCCCATCATCACCACCAGCGCCAACCGGTCCGGCGAGGAGCCTATCGGAGATCCGCTCCAGGCGGAACAGGAAATGGGGAAACAGCTCGACCTGGTGGTTGACGGCGGCATACTTCCACCCGACGTGAGTTCCGTCGTGAGTCTGATCGGTGACCGGCCCGAGGTCCTGCGTGCCGGCGTGGGCGATGTGAGCTGGTGCGAAGGGGGCGCCTGACCCATGCACCGGCGTACAGTTCGGCGCGGCCTCAATCTTGTTACGGTCGGTATCGCGACGATCATCCTTGCCACTTTCTACGCTGACCGGCTCGTGCGGTCGCTCTTCTTTTCCACCATCAGCGTGGCAGAGTTGGTCTTTTTCGGTCTGTTTGTCGGTGGTCTCGTCAGCGGGGCCGGCATCATGACGGCGGTTGCCGGGGCAGTGCGCAGGCGGGAAACCGGGAACGAACCCCTTTTACCGGCGCTTGTCGCTCTGGCAGTCGTTATCATTCTGTTTTTTACCCTCTGTTATCTCTCGCTTTCGACTCCTTCGCTGCCTCCCATCAGACCCGGTGAAACGGTCACCATCTGAGAGCGTTCCTTCCCGCCGTTGCTCCCGATTCGGGGCTGATCGTCGCCGTATGCGGCGGTAGCGGGCAGTCGGGAGGGGCGCCGGGATTGCGACTACTGACCGTGTGATTTGCCTTGACAATCTGTCCATATTCTTTATACTGAGCCACTTTCAAAGATGTACTTGGTGACCTGTGAAGATACGGATTGACGATATAAAGGAAAAACCTCTCGTCCTGTCGGCGGAAGAGGAGGTCGCCGGTTATCCGGTGCTGTCCCGCATGCAGGAGGAGGGGGAGTGCGCTTTTCTGTCGCCGGTCGGTCTCCAGGTGACCGCAACGCGCGAGTACGATCTGTTTCGCGTTTCCGGCTCTGTCGGTGTTGCCGTGCGGATGGCCTGCTCGCGCTGTCTTGTGGAGTTTGCGGCCGACCTGCGGTCGGCATTCACCATCTACTTCTCCCGGGAGTCCTCCAGGGGGGCTGACGAGGACGAGGTGGAGCTCGCGGAGCAGGACCTGGTGACGGCGACGTTTTCGGGTGACGAGATAGACCTGCTCGATGAGATGCAGGAGCAGGTCGTTATGGAGATTCCGTTCAAGCCGCTCTGTCGCGAGGAGTGCCAGGGGCTGTGCAGCCGGTGCGGCGCCGATCTGAATCAGGGCGACTGCGGCTGCGAGCGGGCGGTGGCGGGTTTGAGTTTCAGCGCATTGCAGGATTTCAAGGCAGTTAAATAAAGGAGAACGAGACATGGCAGTACCTAAGAAAAAGACATCCAAATCACGCAAGAATATGCGTCGGGCCCACGACTTCCTGACCCCCCCCACGGTTTCCGTCTGCCCCCAGTGCAAGGCTCCCAAGCTTCCCCACCGTGTCTGCACCTCGTGCGGCACCTACAAGGGAAAGGAAGTGCTTTCGGCCGAAGAGCTGTAGTCCAGCGGTAACGCGATCCGGAATCCACTGTACAGGGGACGTATGATAGTTGCTGTCGATGCAATGGGTGGCGACCATGCCCCCGTGGTAGAAGTCGAAGGTGCGGTGGCTGCTGCCCGGCAATGGGGCATTCCCATTATCCTCGTCGGGGATGCCGAGCGTCTTGGCCGGGAGCTGGAGCGGTATGCCACGTCCGGGCTCAAGATCTCCGTCCGTCATGCGAGCGAAGTGGTGGGGATGCACGACTCCGCGTCGGATGCGGTGCGCAAGAAGAAGGACTCCTCGATACGGGTAGCCTTCGAGCTGGTGAAGAACGGTGAGGCCGACGCCGTGGTGAGTGCCGGGAATTCCGGTGCGACCATGGCCGCCGGCATGTTCGTGCTGAAACGGCTCAAGGGGATCGAGCGGCCTGCCATCGCCCAGATATTTCCCACACTTGAAGGAAAGACGCTGGTGCTGGACGTGGGGGGGAACGTGGACTGCAAGCCGGTCCACCTCATGCAGTTCGCCATCATGGGCGAAGTGTATGCGCGCCACGTCATGGGGGTGGAAAATCCCCGGGTCGGCCTCCTTTCCAACGGTGAAGAGGAGAGCAAGGGGAACGAGCTGACCCGGGAGACCCATCTCCTCCTCAAGCAGAGGTCTTCCGCGTATGCCGGTTACGTGGAGGGACGCGACATCTTCAACGGCATGGTCGACGTGGTCGTCTGCGACGGGTTCGTCGGCAATGTTGTCCTCAAGCTCTCCGAAGGGCTTGCCGAGGCGGTCGGCAAGATGCTCAAGGACGAGATCAAGAAGAGTTTCCTTTCCAAGGTCGGTTACCTCCTGTCACGCCAGGCGTTCAGCAACTTCAAGCGAAAAGTCGACTACGCGGAATACGGCGGTGCGCCGCTATTGGGGATTGACGGTGTCGGGATGATCTGCCACGGCGGTTCCAACGCCAAGGCGATCAAGAACGCCATCCGTTTTGCCCACGACTACGCCAGCAAGGGCGTTACCAAACGGATGGCGGAAAAGCTTCTGGAAAACGTATCCGTCTACTCACAGCAGGCCGAAGAGCCAACGGCGGCATCGGCCGGAGAGGGAAGGTAGCTCATGATCCGCGCTCGCATTATCGGTACCGGTTCCGCAGTCCCCGACAGGGTGCTGACGAACTTCGATCTGGAAAAGATGGTGGACACGAGCGACGAATGGATCACGACCCGTACCGGCATCAAGGAGCGCCGCATCGCCGCGGAGGGGGAGTACACCTCCACCTTCGCCGCTCTCGCCGCACGCCGCGCCCTGGAGATGGCTGGCGTTCCGGCCGTGGATGTGGATCTCATCATCGTCGGGACACTGTCTCCCGATTTCCCGTTCCCGTCCACCGCCTGTCTCGTCCAGAGCGAACTGAAGGCGACCCGCGCCACGGCGTTCGACCTGTCGGCGGCCTGTTCCGGGTTTGTCTATGCCCTGTCCGTGGCGGAGAAGTTCATCGGCTCCGGGGCCATGCGCCGTGCGCTCGTCATCGGTGCGGAGGTGATGTCCCGGACCGTGGATTGGACGGACCGGAACACCTGTCTTCTGTTCGGCGACGGTGCCGGTGCGGTGCTGCTGGAGGTATGCGACGACGGCAGGGGGGTCCAGTCCACCCACCTGCACAGTGACGGCAGCTACTGGGAACTCCTGTACCAGGCTGGCTGCGGCAGCAGGAATCCCGCCGTCCAGAAGACGCTGGACGAACAGCTCGTCTACCTCACGATGCAGGGGAACGAGGTATTCAAGCTCGCCGTCCGCGCCATGGAGGAGGCCGCACTGGAGGCGCTCCAGGCGAACGGCTGCTCCACCACCGATATCGGACTGTTCATCCCCCACCAGGCCAACCGCCGCATCATCGACGCCATCGGCAAGCGGCTCGGTCTGGCCGACCACCAGCTGTTCGTCAACCTGGAGCGCTACGGCAACACCTCCGCCGCATCCATCCCCATCGCACTCGATGAAGCACACCGTGCCGGCCGGATCAGGGATAACGACATCGTCCTGTTCGATGCCTTCGGCGGCGGGCTTACCTGGGGGTCGGCGCTGATCCGCTGGTAGATCGGGATTCATCCCACCGGTTTGCTTACGCTTCCACAAGGCCGTAGGTTTCCATTCCACTCCGAAAGGTTCAGTCATGTCACACACCGCATTTATCTTCCCCGGTCAGGGGTCGCAGTATGCCGGCATGGGTAAGGATCTGGCCGGGACGTTCACCGTCGCCCGCGATGCGTTCGCCGAGGCGGACGATGCCCTCGGTTTTCACCTCTCCCGGCTCTGCTTCGAGGGGCCCGAAGAGGACCTGAAGCTCACGGCCAATACCCAGCCGGCCATCCTCGCCACCAGTGTCGCCGCCCTGCGTGTCGCCCGGGCCGAGACGGGACGGGTCGCTTCATACGTGGCCGGCCATTCCCTTGGCGAGTATTCGGCGCTCGTCGCCGCCGGCGCCCTGTCGTTCGCCGATGCACTGCGCACGGTACGGGCCCGCGGGACCTTCATGCAGGAGGCGGTTCCGGTAGGGATCGGCGCCATGGCGGCCATCCTCGGGGTGGAACCGGAGGCCCTGGCGGAGATCTGTGCCGAGGCTTCACAAGGTGAGGTCGTTTCCCCGGCGAACTTCAACTCCCCCGGCCAGATCGTCATTGCGGGCCACGCCGGAGCGGTCAACCGCGCCATCGAGATCGCCAAGGGACGCGGCTTCCGAAAGGCGATGCTCTTGCCGGTGAGCGCTCCCTTCCATTGCAGCCTCATGACCCCCGCCGGCGAACGGCTCGCCCAGGTGCTGGACGGGGTGATGACCTCTCCCCTGCAACTGCCGGTGGTGACCAACGTTGAGGCCCTGCCCAACAGTGATGCCGGCCGGGTGAAGGAGCTTCTGATCCGCCAGGTGAGCGCGCCGGTGCGGTGGGACGCCTCGGTGCGCTGGATGGTGGACAACGGGGTGACCTCGTTCGTGGAGATCGGTCCGGGCAAGGTGCTTTCCGGTCTTGTGAAACGGATTTTCAAGGACATTCCGTCCTGCAACGTGGAAGACACGGCGGGCGTCAAGTCTCTCGAAGGAGGAGCATAAATGGATCTGACCGGAAAGGTGGCGCTGGTGACCGGTGCGTCGCGGGGGATAGGCAGGGCGATCGCTCTCCGGCTTGCCGCGGCTGGCGCGGACGTCGTCGTCACGGCAACGTCCCAGGGAGCGGCGGATGCCACCGCTGCCGAGGTGGAGAAGCTGGGGCGGAAGGCGTTGGCGGTGAAGGCGGACGTCTCTGCGGCCGCGGAGGTGGAGGCGCTCTTCGGCGCCGTGACCGAGACGTTCGGCAAGGTGGATATCCTGGTGAACAACGCCGGCATCACGAAAGACGGCCTGCTGGTCCGGATGAAAGAGGACGACTGGGACAACGTGCTCGACGTGAACCTGAAGGGGATGTTCCTCTGCACACGCGAAGCGGCCAAGCTGATGACCAAGGCGCGGTTCGGCCGGATCGTCAACATCAGCTCCGTGGTGGGGGAGTCGGGCAACGCTGGACAGGCGAACTACGCCGCCAGCAAGGCGGGGATGCTCGGCTTTACCAAGTCCGTGGCCCGCGAACTGGCCAAGCGCAACGTCACGGTCAACGCAGTGACCCCCGGCTTCATCGAAACGGACATGACCAGTGTGCTTCCCGAGAAGGCCCGCGAGGCGCTCCTGCAGCAGATTCCCCTGGAGCGGCTCGGTTCCGCCGAGAACATCGCCGACGCAGTCTGTTTCCTCGTCTCCGGCAGGGCGGACTACATCACGGGGCAGGTACTGGCGGTGAACGGCGGCATGCACATGTAGCGCAACGGATATCTCCGATCCGCGCTCCGGTGGCGGTTACCGCGTGTTTATACACCGCTTTCGGGCAGCAAAAAAGTTCTTTTGCAAATCGATTTTTCATGTTATGTACCAACAATCATATGTCTCAGCAACCCTGATACAGTGCACTAAATTCATGGAGGTAATACGATGTCCGCAACCGAAAAAAAAGTAAAAGAGATCGTTGCCGAGCAGCTCGGCGTCGATGAGGCACAGGTGACCAACGAAGCGTCGTTCATGGACGACCTGGGTGCCGATTCCCTCGACACGGTGGAACTGGTCATGGCGCTGGAAGAAGAGTTCGAAATCGAGATCTCCGACGAAGACGCCGAAAAGATCCAGACCGTACAGGACGCCATCGACTATATCAACGAGCACACCTAGGATGCTGAGGGGAAGCCAGCTTCCCCTTTCTTGTATCAGCCCTGCGCACGACGTGCGCAGCGAGAGTCCGCAACATCCCCGAGGAGCAGAGATCTATGAGACGAGTGGTAGTGACAGGCGTTGGTGTGGTATCCCCGCTTGGCTGCGGTAACCAGAAGAACTGGGACAACCTCATTGCCGGAACATCCGGGATCGGTACGATCACCCGCTTCGACGCATCCGATCTGCCGGTGCGGATCGCCGGCGAGGTCAAGGATTTTGTCGCCGAGGCGTTCATCGACAAGAAAGAGATCAAGAAGATGGATCTCTTCATCCAGTACTCCCTTGCTGCGGCCCAGTTCGCCATGGATGACTCGGGGCTTCAGATTACGGAAGAGAACGCGGAGCGGGTCGGCGTCCTCGTCGGTGCCGGTCTTGGCGGCCTTCCCACCATCGAGCGGTATCACTCGGCCATGATGGAAGGGGGGTACAAGAAGATATCCCCGTTCTTCATCCCGATGCTCATCATCAACCTCGCTCCCGGCCATATCTCCATCCGGTTCGGGGCGAAGGGACCGAACATCTCGTCTGTCTCCGCCTGTGCCACCGCATCCCACTCCATCGGTGACGCCTACCAGATCATCCGCCGCGGCGACGCGGATGCCATGATTGCCGGCGGTACCGAATCGACCATTACCCCGCTGGGGATCGGCGGTTTCGCCGTCATGAAGGCGCTGTCGGACCGCAACGATGATCCGACCGCCGCATCGCGCCCCTTCGACAAGGGGCGTAACGGCTTCGTCATGGGCGAAGGTGCCGGTATCCTTGTCCTTGAGGAGTACGAAGCGGCGAAGAAACGTGGCGCGAAGATCTACGCCGAGATCGCCGGCTACGGCCTCACCGGCGACGCCTATCATCTCACCGCTCCGGCTCCGGGCGGCGAGGGGGCGGCACGCTGCATGAAGATGGCGATGAAGAACGCCGGCGTCAACCCGGAAGAGGTGACCTACATCAACGCCCACGGCACCTCCACGCCGATGAACGACCTGTACGAGACGATGGCCGTCAAGAGCTGCTTCGGCGACCATGCGCGGAAGCTGATGGTCTCCTCCACGAAGTCCATGACCGGCCATGCCCTCGGGGCAGCCGGGGGGCTGGAGGCGGTCTTCACTCTCATGGCAATGGAGAAGGGGATCGTGCCGCCGACGATCAACTATACCGAACCCGATCCCGAGTGCGATCTGGACTACGTGCCGAACGCGGCCCGTGACGCGCAGATCACCTGCGCCCTCAGCAACAACTTCGGCTTCGGCGGGACCAACGCCTCCCTGCTGTTCAGAAAGATCTAGAAGGAGCCGGTGATGAAGATCGCAGTCGGCAGCGACCATGGTGGGCTGCAGGTGAAGGACGCCGTCATCGCGCTTCTTGCGGGACGCGGCCACGAGGTGATCGACGCGGGGACAAACGGCACGGCATCGGTGGACTACCCCGATTTCGGCGAGAAGGTGGCGGAGATGGTTTCCCGCGGCGAGGCCGACCAGGGGGTGCTCGCCTGCGGCACCGGGATCGGCATGTCCATCGTCGCCAACAAGTTCCCCGGGATACGTGCGGCGCTGGTGACCGACGAGTTCATGGCGCGCATGTCGCGGGAGCACAACAATGCCAATATCCTCGTCTTGGGGGGACGGGTCGTGACCCCGGAAACTGCGGTTGAACTGGTTGCCGCGTGGCTCGACGCCGCCTTCGAAGGGGGAAGGCACCAGGCACGCCTCGACAAGATCGCCGTGCTGGAAAAACAGGCGTGCGGCGGGGCGGGGGCTTAAGCGCGGCGACCTGTACCGGTAAATAAGGTATCGACAATGGCGAACGGGACCGACGGGTCCCGTTTTATTTTCAAAGGAGACAGACAGATGGGAATTCTTGAGACATTCGACCCGGCGGTGGCAGAGGCGATCCGGCTGGAGACGGAGCGGCAGGAGTACAACCTGGAACTGATCGCTTCGGAGAACTTCGTGTCGGAGGCGGTCCTGGAGGCGCAGGGGTCCGTGCTGACCAACAAGTACGCCGAGGGGTATCCGGGCAAGCGGTACTACGGCGGTTGCCACCAGGTGGACGTGGTGGAGAACCTGGCCATCGAGCGGGCGAAGGAGCTGTTCGGCGCCGACCACGTGAACGTGCAGCCCCACTCCGGCTCCCAGGCCAACATGGCGGTCTACTTCTCCGCCCTGAATCCGGGCGACACCATTCTGGGGATGAACCTCTCCCACGGCGGCCACCTTACCCACGGCAGCCCGGTGAACTTCTCCGGCCGCTTCTTCAACGTGGTTCCCTACGGTGTCTCCCCCGAGACCCAGACCATCGACTACGCCGAGGTGGAACGGCTCGCCCTGGAGCACAAGCCGAAGATGATCGTCGTGGGCGCCAGCGCCTACCCGCGCATCATCGACTTCGCCGCATTCCGCGCCATTGCCGACAAGGTGGGCGCCGTGGTGATGGTGGACATGGCCCACATTGCCGGGCTCGTGGCGGCCGGCCTGCACCCAAGTCCTGTCCCCCATGCCGAGTTCGTCACCACCACGACCCACAAGACCCTGCGCGGGCCCCGCGGCGGCATGATCATGTGCCGCGAGGAGTTCGCCAAGAAGCTCAACTCCAACATCTTCCCCGGTATCCAGGGGGGGCCGCTCATGCATGTCATCGCCGCCAAGGCGGTGGCGTTCAAGGAGGCGCTCGCGCCGGAATTCAAGACCTACCAGGAGCAGATCGTCAAGAATGCCAAGGCGCTGGCCGAGGGGCTCATGGGCCGCGGGTTCAGGCTGGTCTCCGGCGGCACCGACAACCACCTCATGCTGGTGGACCTGACCGGCACCGAGCTGACCGGCAAGATTGCCGAGGAGGCGCTGGACCGCGCGGGGATCACCGTCAACAAGAACACCGTACCGTTCGAGACCCGTTCGCCGTTCGTCACCTCCGGCTTCCGGATCGGCACGCCGGCGGCCACCTCACACGGCCTGAAAGAGGCAGAGATGGGAGAGGTGGCGGCTCTCATCGCCGAGGTGCTGGGGAACGTCGAGAACGAGACGGTGCTCGCCAGCGTCAAGGAGCGGGTCAATGCGCTCATGCGCCGGTTCCCGCTGTACGCGTCTCGGCTGAAATAGCCGAAACTCTTATACCGCTGATCAGCTGAGTGAAGGGGGGAGTGATCCCCCCTTTTTTTGTGTCCGCTGTGTCGGCACAGTGGCTGGACTTTCAATTGTGCCGCCGCTGTGCTATACAGGAACGAGACGATGTTCCGGTCCGGCTGGTCGTGTCAAGGAGGTCAGTTCATGAAAAGAGTGCTGTTGGTCGTCTGCATCACATGCATCTGCGCCGTCCCCTGCGCCTTCTCCGCCCAGAAGAAGCCGGTGGCGAAACCCGCCGCCGCTGCCGCAAAGAATCCGGCAGAAAAACCGGCAACGAAGCCGGATGCGAAGGGTGACGTCACCCAGGGAGATTTCGTTGCCAGACTGTTCGCGGCCTTCCACTGGGGGGCGGGACTCCCCGAGGAGCCGAAGGCAGCCGACTACCGGACGATTCTTGCCGGCAGGCGTACGTTCGTGTACGAGGCCGAAGACCGGTACGATCCGACTCGGGACGACGTCTCCGTCAAACACTTCCCGATGTACGGACCGTTTACCGGCACGGGGTGGCTTAACGGGGTTTCGGCTGCCTCGACGGTCCATTTCAAGTATCTCCTCCCCATCGAGGGGATATACCACCTTATCGTGCACGCCAAGGGGAACGGGCAGGTCTGGAAGCTGGAGTCCGGGAAGTTCACCGTATCCTGCGGCGACAGGATGAACCGCGTCGTGGTGGGGTCGACTGGGTACCTGGAGGCGGGGTTCCACGAGATCACGGTCACGCTGCCGCCAGAGGGGGCGATCGACTCCTTCACCCTCTCCGCACCCGAGGTCGCCGCCGTGGAGCCGCTTGGGGGTTGGCGCGACAAGGAACCCCTGACCACTGGCGACATGGCCCAGGCGGGTGCGGCGCTGCTCGGCCTTGAACCGACCCTTCCCGTCGACACGGACCTGCCCGTGCAGCGTCTTTCTGCGGCCGACGTCGTGCGCTCCGGCGAGCGGGTCGAACTGACCACCAAGGCGTTCCTCGGCACGTTCTATTCCCCCAAGTGGGTACGGGCACAGTTCGAGGGGGCGCATTTCGAAATCCCGTTCACCGTTAAGGAACGGGGGGTCTATACCCTTCGGCTGCGGTACCTCGGCAGCAGTCTCGAGGGGGAGCTGGACGGTCAGCCGGTGTACGCCACCGCAAAACCGTACTTCGACTGGGTCACGCTGGGGACCCTGCGTCTTCAGCCGGGTAGCCATCTACTGAGCCTGCAGCTTCCCCCCACGGCAGGAGTCGATGTCCTCGAACTGCAGCGGCTCCGTTCCGCCCCCGCCGACTACATGAAGCTGATGGGGATCACCGGTTCTCCCGATGCACGGGTTTCGACCGGGACGGCCGACGCGTTCGTCGCATCCCTCAAGGAGCGCTTCAAGGGGCGCAGGTGACGACCGGACATGGAGAGGCCGCTGCTCATACCCCTTACGGGGCTGATGGCTGGCCTCTCCCTTGCCGGCCTCTGCTCATTTTTCTTCCTCCCGGCGGCACTCTACGCCGCCGCTGCCGTCACCCTGCTGGCGGCGTTTCTCCGCCCCCGCTGGCCGTTTTACACCGCACTCTTCCTTTTTATGGCATGCTGGGGGAACGGTGCGCTCCGCCCGCTGATTGTCCCCGACTTTCCCCCCGCCCATATCGTGCACGCCGTTTCTCCCGACCCGGTCATCGTCGAGGGGGTCATCGATGCCCGCCCGGAAACGACCGATACGGGAGAGCGTTTCTTCCTGCGCACCGAGAAACTGGTAACGCCAGAGGGTGAACGGCCGGTTTTCGGTCGGCTGCTCGTCCATGTCAGGGAGGGGGAGGTGCCGTTTCTTACCGGCGACCGGGTCCGGTTCGAGGCCCGGCTGCGCACGCCCCGTACGTTCGGCATCCCTGGCGAATTCGACTACCCGCGCTTTCTGGCGTACCGGCGGGTATTCGTTACGGCAGGTATCGCGTCCGCGCAAGACATCATCCTCATGCGCGCCGGCGTCGACTACCGTCTCCAGCGGTCCGTGGACGGTCTGGCCGCCCGGCTGGGAATGTTCATCGGGACGCACCTGCCGCCGGCGGAGGGAGGGGTGCTGCGGGCGCTGCTCCTCGGGGAGCAGGGGCTCGTGCCGAACGGTCTCAACGAGGCGTACACCCGCGCCGGGGTGAACCATATCCTCTCCATCTCCGGTTTCCACGTGGGGATCATCGCTCTCGTCTGTTTCCAGCTCCTGCTGTTCGCCGGTTCCCGTTCTGAGGCGCTGATGCTCCGGTTCAACCTCCGCCGGTTCATCCTCATCTTCACCCTGCCGCCGCTTCTGGGCTACTTCTTCCTCTCCGGCGCCGCGTCGGCTACCTTCCGCTCCGTCGTCATGATCGCCGCTTTCATCGTTGCCCTGCTCGTGGAACGGGAGCAGGACCCGCTCAACAGCCTCATGCTGGCGGCGTTCGTCATCCTCGTGGTTACCCCCGCCTCCCTGTTCGATATCTCGTTCCAGCTCTCCTTTATCGCCATCTGGGGGATCATCGTACTCACGCCGCTCTTCATGGCGCCGTTCCGCCGGTTGGAGGGGCGGTTCGTGCACAAGTTCCTGCTCTTCATTGCGGTTTCCCTGGCGGCGACCGTCGCCACGCTGCTGCCGGTATCGTACCACTTCCACCGCGTCTCCCTGACCGGCCTCCTCGGCAACTTCGTCGCCGTTCCGCTTTTGGGGTACGGTGCGGTGCTTCTCGGTTTTGCCGCCCTGCCGTTCATCCCTTCGGCGCCATCCATTGCGGTCGTCCTCCTTAAGGGGGCGGCGCTCTGCATACGGGGTGCCGATGCCGCCGTCGTCCGGGTGGCGCAGGTCCCGCTCCCGCCGCCGTTGCCGGTAGGTGAGGTGCAGATTGCGCTCCTGCTCCTGTTTCTCGCCGCGGTGAGCTTCCTGCGTCCCGGCCGGTTGCGGGTCGCCGTAGCGGCGGGCACGGCGGTCCTCTGTGCCGCCACACTGCTGCTGCACGAAAGAGCCGACAGAGGGAAGCTCGTGGTAACTTTTTTCAGCGTGGGGCAGGGGGAGTCGAGCCTCGTGAGCTTTCCCGACGGCCGTCATATGCTCATCGACGGCGGAGGGAGTCTGCGGGACGGCGGGAGCGACCCGGGGGAGCGGCTGGTGGCTCCCGCCCTCAGGACGCTGGGGGTGACGCGCCTGGACTGGATCGTCCTGACCCATCCCCATCCCGACCATCTGCGGGGGCTTTTGTACATCGCCCGGGAGTTTCCGGTGGGGGAATTCCTGCACGGCCCGGTGGAGTCGTTCAGCGACGACTACCGTGCCGTGCGGGAGATCCTCCGCAAGCGGAACGTGCCGGTCAGGATGGTCGGTGCCGGTGCAGCCGGTATCGATGCCGACGGGGTGCGGGTCGTACCGCTGGCGCCGACGGTTTCCCCGGCACCGTCTGCGGCCTCCGATCGTGAACTGAACGATACGTCGCTCGTCCTGAAGCTTCAGTCGGGCCGCTTTTCGGTCCTGTTCACCGGGGACGCGGGATTCCCCGAGGAGGAAACCTTGCTCCGTGCGCCGGAGCGGCTCCGCTGCACCCTCCTGAAGGTCGGCCACCACGGCAGCCGGTACGCCTCCTCCGATCGGTTCCTGTCTGCCGCCTCCCCCGCGGTCGCCGTCATCTCGGCCGGATACGGCAACGGCTTCGGGCTGCCGTCCCCGGAAACGCTGGGCCGCCTGGCCCGCCACCACGTGTCGGTATTCCGGGCCGACCGGGACGGAACGGTCCAGGCGGTCTGCGACCCGGAGACGGGGAAGTACCGGCTGCGCACGCTACCGGGCAGTTTTAATTGACGCATTCCGCTCTTTCTGATACGTTGAATCGGCTGCGGACGCCGATGCAGCCTGCCCCATATCCCCAGACGGAGCATGGACAGATGGAACGGATACTGGTAGTAGAGGACGACAGGTTTTTCCGGGAGATGTACTCCGACCTGCTGCGGGAGGAGGGGTATCTGGTGGACACGGCGTCCACGGGGAACGAGGCGCTGGCGCTGCTCTGCGATCATGTCTATCACCTCGTCGTGACCGACCTGGTGATGCCCGACCTGAGCGGGCTCGACATCCTGTCGCGGGTCAAGCAGCGGGACTCCTCCATCGAGGTCATCCTCGTCACCGGCCATGCCAACATTGAGACGGCCATCCTGGCCCTGAAGAACGGCGCCCGCGACTACCTCGTCAAACCGATCAACCACGACGAATTCCGCCATACCGTGGCCCGCTGCATCGAGCAGTGGCGGCTCATCAACGAAAACCAGGAGCTGAAGGGGCTCATCAACCTGTTCCAGGCCACCCAGGTCATCGGCAGCTGTCTCGACCTGGAACGGCTCTATCCGCTGGTGGTGGACACCCTGTCCAGGGAGCTGGACCACGCCCGTGCCATCGGGCTCTTCCCGGATCAGGAGCATGCGACGATCCTCCGCGAGGTACGGGGAATTCCGCAGGTGGAGGCGGAGCAGCTGGGCCGGCATTTCACCGACCCCAACCTGTTTCCGCTGGAGACTGCGGGGACCATCGTCAGGTTCGACGATTTTCTTCCCCTCGTGCAGCCGGCAACGTTTCAGAGTCCGTACAAAAACGCCCTCGTGCTGCAGATCCATTCACGGAACACCTACAACGGTACGGTGGTGCTGTTCGACGAGCCGGACAAGCCGTTTCCGGAAGAGCTGAACAGCAACAACCTGAACTTCATCCTCGACCAGTCGTCCCTGGCGTTCGAAAACGCCGCGCGTTACACGAACGCCAGCAACCTGCTCTACATCGACGATCTCACCGGGCTCTTCAATTACCGCTACCTGGACATGGCGCTGGAGCGGGAGCTGAAGCGCGCCGAGCGGTTCCGGGCGACCCTGTCGGTGGTCTTCATCGATCTGGACTGCTTCAAGGGGGTGAACGACGTCCATGGCCATATCATCGGCAGCAGGGTCCTGCGGGAGGTGGGGGGGCTGCTGAAGAGGTCGGTGCGCGACGTGGACATGGTCATCCGTTACGGAGGGGACGAGTTCACCCTTATCCTGGTGGAGACCGGCACCGCCGGTGCGGCGGTCGTTGCGGAGCGGATCAGGCACAGCCTGGCGGAACACCGTTTTCTCGCCGACGCTGACCTGGATATCCGGCTTACCGCGAGCCTCGGCTACGCCTGTTATCCGGACGACACCGCCAACCGTCACGAACTCCTCGACCTGGCGGACAAGGCGATGTACAGCGGCAAGGCGCGCGGCAAGAACACCGTGGTACGACTCAAACTACAATAAACGCGGAACATCAGGAGCAGCAGCGTGGCAATAAGCGGCATCAAGGGGTTCAACGACATACTTCCCGGCGAGGTGGAAACCTGGCAGACCATCGAGAAAACGGCCCGCCGGGTTTTTTCCTGTTACGGGTTTTCCGAGATCCGGGTACCGATCCTGGAGAAGACGGAGCTGTTCTGCCGCTCCATCGGCGACGCCACCGACATCGTGGAGAAGGAGATGTACTCCTTCGTCGACAAGGGGGAGAACAAGGTAACCATGCGTCCGGAGGGGACCGCCAGCGTCATGCGGGCGTTCATCGAGCACAAGCTGTATGCGGCGGACCCGGTGAACAAGCTCTACTACATGGGGCCGATGTTCCGGTACGAGCGGCCCCAGAAGGGGCGCTACCGCCAGTTCCACCAGATCGGCTGTGAGGTGACCGGGGTCACCGACCCGCGCATCGACGCCCAGCTGCTCACCATGCTCTGCCACTTCTTCGGGGAGCTGGGACTCACCGAACCGCAGCTGCAGATCAACTCCCTCGGCTGCCCCGAGTGCCGCCCCGTGTACCGCCAGGCGCTGCAGGCATTTCTCCGGGAGCGGCTCGACCAGCTGTGCGACGACTGCCGCCGCCGCTACGCCACCAATCCGTTGCGGGCTCTGGACTGCAAGTCCGCCGGCTGCAAGGAGGCGACGGTGGGGGCGCCGTCGGTGCTCGAACATCTCTGCGCCGGCTGCGACGATCATTTCGCCCGGACCCGTGGCTACCTGGACGCACTGGGAACGGGGTACGGCATCAACGAGCGGATGGTGCGAGGTCTCGACTACTACACCCGCACCACCTTCGAGCTGGTCACCGGCCTTTTGGGCTCACAGAGCGCCGTGGCCGCCGGCGGCCGCTACGACGGGCTGGTCTCCGATCTCGGCGGACCGGCCATCCCCGGCATCGGCTTCGCCATGGGGGTGGAGCGGGTGGCGCTCCTGCTGGCGGACCAGAAGTTTTCGAAACGGCCGGACCTGTTCATCGTCGCCCTGGGGGACGAGGCACAGCTGGAGGCGTTCAGGCTCTGCGGCGCGCTGCAGCGCAAAGGGTTTGCCGTGGAGATCGACTACGAGGGGAAGAGCCTGAAGAGCCAGATGCGGCGGGCGGACAAGCTGAACGCCCGCTACTCCATGGTGATCGGCGGCGACGAGCTCGCCCGCGGCACCGCCCCCCTGAAGACCATGGACACGGGTAATCCGGCGGAGGTGGCGCTCTCCGCGGAGGCCATCGGCGCGCTGCTCGGGTAACGGCGCTTTTCGAAAAAACAATTAACCCAAAAGGCAATAGGACACGGAAAAGGCGGATAACATCTGATAAAGGCGGATAAACCTGTTGTTACCCTGTTTTGTGTTTGGTGTTTGGCTTGATCCGCCGTTATCCTGCTTTTTCCGCCTTTTCCGTGTACCATTAGTTCTTGGTTTTCCTAACCAACCGCCGTCTCCCGCACGTCCCGCACCAGATCCTCCACGTCCTCTACCGTCGTCTCCCACGAACACATGAACCGGGCCCCGCCCGACCCGATGAAGGTGTAGAAGTGCCAGCCTTTGGCGTGCAGCGCCGCTATCTGCGCCGGCGGCAGCTCCAGGAAGACCGCGTTCGCCTGGGGGGGAAACATGATCCTGACCCCCGGGATTGATGTCAGACCGTCCGCGAGCTTTTGCGCCATGGCGTTGGCGTGGGCCGCGTGGCGCAGCCAGGCGCCGCTCTCCAGACTGCCGATCCAGGGGGCGGCGAGAAAACGCATCTTGGATGCGAGCTGTCCCGCCTGCTTGCAGCGGTAGTCGAACTCCCGCGCCAGCTCGCGGTTGAAGAAGATGACCGCCTCCCCCACGGCGAAGCCGTTCTTCGTCCCGCCGAAACAGAGCACGTCCACCCCCGCCTTCCAGGTGACCTCCGCCGGCGATGCCGTGAGCGACGCCACCGCGTTGGCGAAGCGCGACCCGTCCATGTGCAGGTGCAGCCCGTGCCGGCGCGCCGTCTCGCCGATACTTCGCAGCTCGTCCAGGGAGTAGACCGTTCCCAGCTCCGTGGACTGGGTGATGGAGAGGACGCGCGGCTTCGGGTAGTGGATGTCCGCCCGTTTCTTGACCGTGTGTTCTACCGCATCCAGGTCGATCTTGCCGTTTGCCCCCGAAACGAGCAGCAGCTTGGTGCCGTTGGAGAAGAACTCGGCGGCGCCGCACTCGTCCGTCTCCACGTGGGCCATCTCGTGGCAGACGATGCTGTGGTAGGACTTGCAGAGGGAGGCCAGCGCCAGGGAGTTGGCGGCGGTGCCGTTGAAGACGAAGAACACCTCGCAGGCGGTCTCGAACAGCTCCCGGAGCTTCAGGCAGGCCTTTTCGGTCCAGAGGTCGTCGCCGTAGGAGGTGGCGTAACCGCGGTTCGCCTCCGCCATCGCCTGCCACGCCTCCGGACAGATCCCCGCATAGTTGTCGCTGGCAAACTGGTTGCGCATCGTTTCCCCTCCGTTTCTGATCGGACTGGTCCGCCGGGGGCGGAGTTTCCGGATATTACCACACCTCGTCGGCGGAATGCATCCCTGCATCGAGATTTCAGCCGCCGGCATCCGGTGGCCAGTGCCCTTGACATCCCGACGGATGGCGGTTACAGTTCGGGCTCGAACGACGGCATGAAGGGAAAATGTCGCAGTTTCACATCGATATGCATTTTGCCGGTGTACAGTCTATTTTCTTGGAGGTGACGGGATGGCAATGAAGAAATCGTGGACGGTACTTGCGGCCGCTCTGCTGGCGACGGCGCTCCTGGCCGGCGGCTGTACGGCGAAAAAAGGGGCGGAGGACAGCACCATCCGGATCGGCTTCATGGGGGCCCTCACCGGCGACATCGCCATGTTCGGCAAGCCGACCCTGGAGGGGATGCGGATGGCCGCTAGTGAACTGAACGGAGCCGGCGGCGTCGACGGCAAGCGGATCGAGATCATCGAGGCGGACAACCGGGGCGACAAGCAGGAGGGGGCCTCCGTGGCCCAGAAGCTCATCAGCCGCGACCATGTGGTGGCCATCGTCGGCGACCCCACCACCGGCATTACCAAGGTGGTCGCTCCCATCGCCCAGCGAGCAGATGTCGTGCTCCTCTCCGCCGGTGCCACCGGCCCCGGCGTCGTGGAAACCGGCGACTACATCTTCCGCGACACCCTCTTGGACAGCGTGGCGATCCCCGCCTGCATCGACTACTTCGTGAAAGATCTCGGCTACCACAGGGTGGCGATCGTCACCTCCGACAACAACGACTACAGCGTCGGCCTTTCCCAGACCTTCCGCCAGGCGGCGAAGGGGAAGGGGATCACCATCGTGGACGAGGAGAAGATCAAGGACGGCGACAAGGATTTCAGCGCCCAGATCACCAACATAAGAGCGGCGAACCCCGACGTCATCTTCTTCTCCGGCTACTACACGGAAGGGGCGCTGCTCATGAAGGAGGCCCGCAAACAGGGGCTGGAGGTGAAGATGTTCGGCGGCGACGGGCTCTTCTCCCCCAAGCTGATCGAGCTGGGGGGGGACGCGGTGGAGGGGACCATGGTGGCGCTCGGCTTCTCTCCGGAGCAGGCCTCCCCGGTCACGGCGCGATTCGTCGCGGCGTACAGGAAATCCCATAACGGCGCCGAGCCGGGGCTCTTCGACGCCCAGGGGTACGATGCCGTCATGCTGCTGGCCGACGCCATGAAGCGGGCCAAGAGCACCGATCCGAAGGTATTCAAGGACGCCCTGGCGAAGACGAAGAACTTCGAGGGGGTATCCGGAACCATCACCATCCGGCCGAACCGGGAACCGATCAAGTCGCCCCTGGCGCTCCTGGAGGTGAAGGGGGGCAAATACGTCCTGAAGGCGAAGGTACCGGTGAAGATGGACTAGCCGTAGTCCGACCAGCATGACGGTCACCAAACCCCGCGGAGCGATCCGCGGGGTTTTTGCGTTCGGCCCCGGTTGTCCCGCCGGGACCGGGCGCTATACTTGTGCCAGCGAGTAAAATAACGCCGGTGACTGGAGCGGATCATGACGACGAACGCACTGAACGACAGGATCACGGCACGGGGACGGGAGATCTACGCGTCAATCGCCGGCGAGAAGCCGTCCCTTTTCGATCGTGGGACCTGGATCGGGACCCTCATGGAGTGGAGCATGCGGAGCGACAGCTTCCGCACCGAACTCTTCCGGTTCGTGGACGTCTTTCCGATGCTCTCCACCGGCGCGAGCCTCGCCGACCATATCCGCGACTACTTCGGCTCCGAGGAGGAGATCCCCCCCTTCCTGGCCGCCGGGGCAAAGGTGGCGGGGCTCTTGGGGGGGCTCGGCGGGGTGCTGCTGCACCGGGCCATCGCCGCCAACATCGGCGGGATGGCGCGCCAGTTCATCGCCGGCGAGACTATTGCCGAGGCGGTGCGGACCATCGAACGCTTGCGGAACGACGGGTTTGCCGCCGTGGTGGACCTCCTGGGGGAGGCGACCCTGACGGAGGAGGAGGCGGAGAGCTACACGACCACCTGCCTGGAGCTGGTCGCCGCCCTTGCGCAGGCCCACAAACGCTGGCCGGCACTGGCAGGAAAGGGGGGCGATCCCGCGCTGGACTGGGGGGACGCCCCCCGGATCAATCTCTCCGTCAAGCCGTCGGCCCTCGCCTGCCTCGTCGATCCGCGGGACTTCGAGGGGGCCGTGGCGAGGCTCCTCCCGCGGCTGCGCCGGATCGCGGCGGGGGTAAAGGAGGCGGGCGGGTTTCTCTGCATCGACATGGAGTCGCACCGGTACAAGGGGATCACCCTGGAGCTGTACCGGCGGCTCAAAGCGGAACACCGCGACTACCCCCACCTCGGGGTGGTGCTCCAGGCGTATCTCAAGGAGACGGAGCGCGACCTGGAGGAGCTCCTCGCCTGGGCGCGCGGAGAGGGGACGACCGTCTCCGTCCGGCTCGTGAAGGGGGCCTACTGGGACTACGAGACGGTTCTGGCCGCGCAGAACGGCTGGGAGATCCCGGTACGGGCGGTAAAGGCGGAGACGGACGCCGCTTTTGAGCGGCTGGCGCGGCGGGTCCTGGAGAACCACGATGTCTGCCATCTCGCCTGTGGCTCCCACAACATCCGTTCCATCGCCGCCGTGCTGGAGAGCGCCCGGGCGCTGAACGTGCCGACGGAGCGGTACGAGTTCCAGATGCTCTACGGCATGGCCGAGCCGGTGCGTCGCGGCATCGGCAGGATCGCCGGGCGGGTCCGGCTCTACTGCCCCTACGGGAGCTTGCTGCCGGGGATGGGATATCTGGTGCGACGGCTCCTGGAAAACAGCTCCAACGAGTCGTTCCTGCGCAGAAGTTTCGGTGCGGACGAGGCGCGCGAGCGCCTCCTGGAGGACCCGGCCGTCACCGCCGCCCGGGCGGCACACCGTGCGACACCGGCAGAGAAGCCCGGCCCCGGCGGATTTCCGCCGTTTGCGAACGAACCGGCGGCGGACTTCACGAAGGCGGAGCTGCGCGACGCATTCCCGGCTGCCATCGCGCAGGCGCGCGCCGGTTTCGGCGAAACGATCCCGCTCCATATCGGCGGACACGACGTGACGACGGACGACCGCGTGCCCTCCGTGAATCCCAACCGGCCGTCCGAGGTCATCGCCGCCGTCTGTCAGGCGGGGCCGGCCGAGGTGGAACATGCCGTGGCCGCGGCGGCAGCGGCGTTTCCCGCCTGGCGGGACATGGAACCCGTCGACCGGGCGGCGATCCTTCTCCGGGCGGCGGCCATCGCCCGGGGGCGGCTTCTGGAACTGGCCGCGCTGCAGGTCCTGGAGATCGGCAAGCAGTGGGACCAGGCATACGCCGACGTGGCGGAGGCGATCGACTTTATGGAGTACTACGCCCGGGAGGCGGTCCGGATCGGCACCCCGCGCCGGCTCGGCGACCTGCCGGGCGAGGTGAACCTCCAGTTCTACGAACCGCGCGGCGTCGCCGCCGTCATCGCCCCCTGGAACTTCCCCCTCGCCATCAGCACCGGCATGACCGCCGCGGCGCTCGCGACCGGCAACTGCGTGATCTACAAACCGTCGGGCCTCACCCCCGTGATCGGCCGGCAGCTCCTGGAGCTCTTCCGTGAGGCGGGGCTCCCCGCCGGGGTCCTCAGCTACCTGCCGGGGCGGGGCTCGGTCATCGGCGATCTCCTCGTGGACCACCCCCGGGTGGCGACCATCGCCTTCACCGGGTCGCTGGAGACGGGGGCGCGGATCATGGCGCGGGCCGCCGTCATCGGTCCGGCGCAGACCGTGGTGAAGCGGGTGATCTGCGAGATGGGGGGGAAGAACGCGGTCATCGTGGACGACGACGCCGACCTGGACGAGGCGGTTCCCGCCGTGGTCGCCTCCGCCTTCGGCTTCCAGGGGCAGAAATGCTCCGCCTGCTCCCGGGTCATCGTGCTGGATGCGGTCTACGACCGGTTCACGGCGCGGCTCCTCGGGCACGCCCGGGCGCTAAAGGTCGGCCCCGCCGAGGACCCGTCCTTCCATCTCGGCGCGGTGGCGGACGAGACCCAGCGGCGGCGGATTCTCGACTACATCGCCGTCGGCCGGGAAGTGGGGGAGCTCCTGTACCAGGGGAGTGTGCCGGAGGGGGAGGGGTACTTCGTGCCGGTCACGATCTTCGGCGGGGTCAGGCCGGAGCACCGGATCGCCCGGGAGGAGATCTTCGGGCCGGTCCTGGCAGTCATGCGGGCGCGGGACTTCGACGAGGCGCTGAGCATTGCGAACGACTCCCCCTTCGCCCTCACCGGCGGCCTCTTCAGCCGGAGCCCCTCCCGCATCGAGCGGGCCCGGCGTGAGTTCCGGGCGGGGAACCTGTACATCAACCGCGGGATCACCGGGGCGCTCGTAGGGCGCCAGCCGTTCGGGGGTTTCCGTCTCTCCGGCGGCGGCACCAAGGCGGGCGGCCCCGACTACCTCCTCCACTTCACCGATCCGCGGGTGGTGACGGAGAACACGATGCGGCGGGGGTTTGCGCCGGAGGAGGATGGGGGCAGGTGACAGTGTCTATGGCGGTGAAAGGAGGGTGAAACGTCCTGGCTTCCCGCGTCAGGAAACCAGCCGGTCGTAGTCCGCATGGGTGCCGATCCAGAACCAGACTATGCCGTCCGGCGCCGAAACGCCGATTGCCCGGTACTGGAGGCCGATCCTGACGGACCAGAACCGGCCGGCCTGTTTGAAGTGCAGCGAAGGGTGGCGGGGATTTTCCTTGAGAAGCGCAAAGCTGTCGTCGGCTAGTTTCCGGATGGCCGGCGGCAGGTCCGCGTAGCAGTCCCAGAAGCGCGGTGAAGCGTGGTGAATCACAACGGTTTGGCCTTGCCCGAGCCATAGTGGGCCAGGGCTTCGGCAGCCAGTTCGTCCAGTCTGCCGTTGGTCGCGTCGCTGGCAAACTGACGATCCCAGTTTGCCGCATCGAACTCCACGAACCATGAGCGGAAGGAGCGGAGTTCGTCGTCCGAGAGGGCGGCAACTTCTTCTTCTATTTTCTCAACCAATGGCGTCATGATGCTGCTCTCGAGGCGGTCTTTTGTACGATGTCGTCTAAAAAAGTATGCCCGTAAGCTGGCGGTTCTGCAAGCGTGATTTGTTGGTGTATTCAGTTCCCGTAGGCAGCACGTGCAGCCGTCAGCTTCTGCCGTATCTCCTGTCGCATCCCTTCTGTTTTCACCAGTTCCGCATCCTCACCGAACGACATGACCCATTGCATGACATCCCACCGGTCGGAGGTTGCGATCTGGTTGTGCCAGACGGCTTAACCCCATCATTCCTTGACTCCCATCGGGAAATATGCGAATAGTGAAGACCTTTCAATGTGGTGATGGGCTGTTTTTGTTGCGCCGGAGTGGCGACGCGGGAGGCGAGATGGCGAAGGATGGAAATTGGAGCGCAACGTCAGAACTGCTGCTGAACCTGGTCCCGGCGAATGGTTCCGCCATCGGCAACCAAGCGCTGCGGGAAAAGTTTCTTGTCGCTGCTGCTGCGGCAGGCCACCCTGCGAGCGATGCACTCTTTGACACAGTACGCGAAACACTGGTAACCGACGGTTTGCTTGAGAAGGGAAAGGGACGGGGGGGCTCGGTGCGGCGTGTGGCCGTGCAGGATGGGCTGAACCTGGACCTGAAGGCGGTTTCCTCTCCTAAAACCGTTGTCACTCGCAAATCTGCTGCCACCAAGGGTGCAGCAAAACGCGAAACCCCGTCTTCCAGTAACGGCAATGCCGCCCAGATCATCTCCTACCGCCATCCCGACCGGCGCAAGAACAACCCCGAAGTTGGCGTGGTCAGCGAGGCCACCGACCCGGCCCAGCCGCAGACCGTCTGGTCGTACGACCCCCATCTCGACCCTTCCCTCCAGTTCGACTCCGCCCGCTCGTCAATCGAGACCCTCATCGACGATGCCCTCGCTTCCGGCGACGAGGCGACCATGCGCCTGGCACTGGAGGAGTTGAAGCGGCTGCAATCGCCCTATCTCAACTGGACCGGCAAGGCCGAGCGGACGAGCTTCGAGGTGGATACCGTCTCGCTCCACGTCCACGAGCGGATGGACCCCATGAGCATCCTTTCCGCCGTCCGCAAACAGACGAACTCCCTTTCCCCCGGTGGGAGAGGGGCGGGGAGAGGGGGAGAGCGTGCCATCCAGCCCGGCCTGTTCGAAGCACCTTTCGAGAGCCTGCCGCTGCGGGATGCCATCGACTTCTACCACCACGACAAGGGGTGGAGCAACCGGCTGGTGGCCGGCGATTCGCTCTTGGTAATGAACTCGCTGTTGCAGAAGGAGTCCATGGCCGGGCAGGTGCAGATGATCTACATCGACCCGCCCTACGGCATCAAGTACGGCTCCAACTTTCAGCCGTTCGTCGGAAAGCGGGATGTGTCATCTTCCGATAAGGATGAAGATCTGACCCAAGAACCGGAGATGATCAAGGCGTTCCGCGATACCTGGGAACTTGGGATTCACTCCTACCTCACCTACCTGCGGGACCGGCTGCTCTTGGCAAAGGAGTTGCTGGCCGAATCGGGGAGCGTGTTTGTACAGATTTCAGATGAGAATGTTCACCTTGTGCGGAATGTGCTCGATGAGATTTTTGGCCCTGATAACTTTGGCTCACTAATTACATTTCAAAAGACAACAGGCTCAACCACTAACACAATTCCAAGAACTTCTGATTTTCTTCTTTGGTATGCTAAGAATTTGGATAAGCTCAAGTTTAGGAAGCTATACACCCCCTCAATGCCAGGAACTGCTGGAGCACTTGAATATAAACGCATACATCTTTCCGACAACACTCTTGTACCGGCATCTCGTCACACTATTGACAGAAAATTAATTCTACCCGAAGGGGCTAAGCTTTTTGCAACAGACAGTATTGTCTCCAAAGGTGGTGATGATGAAGATATCGAATTTGAATGGGGTGGGAAGAAGATAGTTCTATCCTGCAAACCCAATCGTCACTGGAAGCCTGGAGTGAACGGCATAAAGAGATTATGGACTGCAAATCGCTTGCTTCGTCAATCAGGCCTCAGGATTTACAAACGTTTCTTTGATGATTTTCCTTACCGTGAAGTTAATCATGTTTGGGCGGATACTCGGGGAGAAGATGATCCAGATTATGTAGTGCAAACACACGAGAAAGTCATCGAACGCTGCCTCCTCATGACCACTGACCCCGGCGACCTGGTGCTGGACCCCACCTGCGGTTCCGGCACCACCGCCTATGTTGCCGAGAAGTGGGGCCGTCGTTGGATTACCTGCGACACCTCCCGCGTGGCCGTGACCCTGGCCAAGCAGCGGCTGATGACCGCCAGCTTCGATTACTTCGAGCTGCGCTATCCCCACGAAGGGCTCAAAGGGGGCTTCATCTACCAGACCGTCCCCCATGTCACCCTCAAGTCCATCGCCAACAATCCGGAGATCGACGAGATCTACGAGCGGATGCACCCGGCGATAGAGAAGGCGCTGGGGGAGTTGAATGGCGCCCTCACCCCCGCCCCCTCTCCCAAAGGGCGAGGGGAGAACAACCATAGCCCCTCGCCCTCCGGGAGAGGGGCGCGCGACAGCGCGGGTGAGGGAGGATTGCAGGAATGGGCCGTCCCTTTCGACTTCCCTGCCGATTGGCCGGAAGCCGCCCGCGCACCCTTCGATGCCTTCCACAAGGCTCGTCAGACCATGCAGAAGCAGATGGATTTTTCCATCGCCTCCCATGCCGAGCCGGAAACCCTCTACGACAAACCGCAGGCCGACAGGAAGAAACTCCGCATCACCGGGCCGTTCACGGTTGAGGCGGTGCCGTTCCCGACGGTGCTCTCCCTGGACGAGAGCCAGCCGCAGCAGGAGGCGGACGTGACCATCGCCCGCTCCGGCGAGTCGTCCCGCCAGCACCAGTGGCGCGACGAACTGCTGAAGACCGGCATCCGCGGCAAGGGCGGCCAGATGCTGCGATTCGCCGAGCTGGAGACGCTCCCCGGCACCCGCTACCTGCACGCCACCGGCCATCTGGACAGCGGAGAGCGGGTGGTAGTCTCCTTCGGCCCGGAGCATGCGGCACTGGAGCAGCGTCAGGTGGAACTGGCCCTGCGCGATGCGGAAGAGCTCTTCCCGCTCCCCAAGATGATCGTATTCTGCGCCTTCACCTTCGACCCGGAGGCTGCCAAGGACATCGACCATCTCAAGGGAATCACCGCCCTCAAGGCCCAGATGAACACCGACCTCCTCACGGAAGACCTGAAAAAGGCCCGCTCCAGCAACCAGAGCTTCTGGCTCATGGGACAGCCGGACGTGGAGGTGAAGAATCTCAAGGACGGCACCTTTCAGGTGGAAGTCCACGGCTTCGACTACTTCGACACCGTCAAGGGCGAACTGGTCTCCGGCGGCAAGGGGAAGATCGCCATGTGGCTGCTGGATACCGACTACGACGAGCGCTCCCTCTTCCCTGGTCAGGTATTCTTCCCGCTGGCTGGCAAGGGGGAGGGGTGGCAGAAGCTGAAAAAGGATATCCGCGCCGAACTGAACGAGGAGCTGTTGCACCAGTTCCACGGCACCGTCTCGCTCCCCTTCGAGGCGGGGGACAACCGGAAGGTGGCGGTGAAGATCGTGGACGACCGGGGGATCGAGAGCTTGAAGATTATACCGTTGGAGGGTTAGGCGATGCTGATTACTCGGATTGAGTTGAGAAACTGGCGCAACTTTGCGCACATTGAAGCCAAATTGCGGGAGACGGTTTATCTCATCGGCCCCAATGCTTCCGGTAAATCCAACTTTCTTGATGCCCTGCGCTTTCTTCGCGATGTTGCATCACCGTGGGGAGGTGGGTTGCAGAAGGCAATAGCAAGCCGGCAGGGGATTTCCAAGCTGAGAAGTCTCATGGCCCGATCCAATCCGGAAGTTGAAATCTATGTTGAACTTTCTGACGACGTGGATGACGAAATTCCTACATGGAAGTATCGGCTGGCTTTTACTGCTGAAACAGCGGGGCACCGTCGTAACATAATTACCAAAGAGTACGTCTGGCACAGGGAACATGGGGTGCTGCTCAATCGTCCTAACGATAAAGACAATGGCGACAGGGAGCTGTTAACTCAAACAGCATTGGAGAATGCTTTCACAAATAGCGAATTCCGAGATGTTGCCAAAATTTTTGCTTCTACGACTTACATGCATCTTGTGCCGCAATTACTGCGCTATCCGGAACTATCATCGCCAACAGCACCTGATAATGACCCATTCGGTCAGAGGTTCCTAGAGCGTGTTGCGAAGGCCAGTGACAAGACCCGTGAGCTCTATCTGAAAAAAATGGAAGATGCATTGAATCTGGCAGTACCGCAGCTGAAAGAGCTCAAAATGGTTACTGACAAGATGGGTCGTCCTCACCTGGAGGCCATATACAAGCACTGGCGACCACGTGGTGCAAGACAGCAAGAGGATCAGTTTTCTGACGGTACGTTGCGACTCATCGGATTGTTGTGGTGTCTGTTGGAAGGGCATTCGCCTCTTCTTCTGGAAGAGCCTGAGCTTTCGTTGAACGATGCCATTGTGGAACGGATTCCGATCCTTATCGAGAGACTGCAACGGAAACGAATGCAACAAGTCTTCATGACGACTCATAGCTATTCATTGCTGGCTAACCCCGGAATTGACGGGCGCGACGTTCTGATACTGGAGACGGGAACGGAAGGGACGCAGGTGCGTGGCATATCTGAAGAAGAAGCCGTACTACTGAAGTCGGGCCTGTCCATAGCTGAAGTTTTGTTACCTAAAGCACGGCCTGAGTCCGCCGAAAAAATTACCTTGAACTGATATGGCAGACTTTTACATTGCAACCGAAGACCGACTCAGCGAGACGATTGCCGAGCTTCTCGTCAAAGCGACAGGTCACTCCGTAGCCGCCAAGATTCCCAAAGACAGGCGCCAACACGCAGGATTCGGGTATCTGAAAGCCCGGCTTCCTGACTTCATATCATCCTGCCGAGGTGGGGTGAGGTTACTCCTGTTGACTGACTTGGATACCAGACCGTGCCCACCAGACCTTTTGCAGGACTGGTTGGGAGCGACATCAAAACCTGATAGCTTGTTGCTCCGAATCGCGGTCAGAGAAGTTGAGTCTTGGGTGCTTGCTGATCGTTCCCAGTTTGCTGGCTGGTTGGGAGTTTCGGAAGAGATTGTGCCTGCCACTCCCGAAACCTGTCTTGATCCAAAGGCCGATTTACTGAAAGTTGCTGCAAGGTCTAGGCACCGTGACCTAAGAGAAGGACTGCTGCCAAAGAGGAATGCTGCCAGCAAGGTCGGCCTGGAATACAACGACCTGTTGTGTGGATTTGTGACAGAACGATGGCGTATTGAAGTGGCTTCTCAGATTGCACCAAGTCTTGATCGAGCTATCCGTCGTTTGCGAGAGTGCAACTAAGATGACTCAATCTCTCATCATCAACTCCCCCTACGAAGTTCCGCGCCAGCACTGGCAGCAGGATGCCCGCGACGGCTCGCTCGCCTTGGTGGAAGAGCGACGTTCCGCAGGGTACGAGATCTTCGACATCCGCTACAACACCAAACGGACCGAGCCGTTGGAGCTGGTGAACCAGATCCGACAGCGGGTGGACGAATGGCGGGCTGCCGGCTATCCCGGCGTGACGAGCGTTACCCGGCGGCTTCTGGAGCACTGGCACGACCGGGAGGCGCGGCAGTTCCCGTTCTACTTCTGCCAACTGGAGGCGATGGAGACACTGATCTGGTGGACTGAAGCCTCCTCCGAGCACCGGCAGGGGATTCATCTCCCCGGAGACGGCGGGTCGTGGCAGCGGCTGTGCAACAAGATGGCCACCGGCAGCGGCAAGACAACCGTCATGGCCATGGTCATCACCTGGCAGGTGCTGAACGCCCTGACCTATCCGAAGCGGGCCAGGGATTTCTCCCGTGCCGTGTTCATCGTGGCGCCGGGGATCACGGTCAAGGAACGGTTGCGGGTGCTCTATCCGGGCGAGCCGGACAATTTCTACGATGTCTTCGGACTCTGTCCTTCAGAGGCGCTGCGCCAGAAGCTGAACCAGGCGGACATCCTCATCGAGAACTGGCATACCCTGATGCCGTTGAAGCAGACCGAACGGTCGGTGGTGAAGAAGGGGGCCGAGAGCGACGAAGCCTTTACCCGGCGGGTGCTGGGCAAGCTGGCCACACACCGCGATATCGTCGTCATCAACGATGAGGCGCACCACGCCTACCGCATCCCGGCAGAGCTGAAGATCAGCAAGAAGCAGGCGGCGGAGCAGGGGATCGATCTGGACGAGGCGACCCGCTGGATCGAGGGTCTCGACCGCATCCACAAGACCCGGCGCATCTGCTGCTGTTTTGATCTTTCCGCCACGCCGTTTGCGCCCACCGGCAAGGCGAGCAGCGAGGCCGGGCTGTTCGGCTGGATCGTTTCCGATTTCGGCCTGAACGACGCCATCGAGGCCGGACTGGTCAAGACCCCGCGGGTGGTGATCCGTGACGATGCCCTGCCCGACACCAAAACCTACCGCTCCAAGCTCTACCACATCTACCGCGATCCGGAAGTGGCCGACGACCTTAACCGCAAGGCGGAGCCGTTCGAGCCGCTGCCCAAGCTGATTCAGGACGCCTACACCCTGCTGGGGGCCGACTGGCGGGAGACGCTGCGGCAGTGGCGGGAGGTGGGACATCCCTCGCCGCCGGTGATGCTGACGGTCTGCAACCGAACCGAGACCGCAGCAAGAATCGAATATTACTTCCGTAATGGCGATGCCCACTGGCCGGAACTGCACGAGCCGGCCAGGACCCTGCGGGTGGATTCCAAGGTGCTGGAGAAGGCCGAAATTGGCGAGGCGGCGGGGAGCGACAAGGATTACGAAGAGACGCTGAAGTCGATTATCGCTGCCGCCAATATTCCGGAAACCCGCAAGGAGCGGCTGCGCGGGCTGAAGAAGGAAGAGCTCTTGCGGGAGATTGTCGATAACGTCGGCAAGCGGGGCGCAGCAGGGCAGGACCTGCAGAAGGTGATCTCGGTTGCGATGCTCTCGGAAGGATGGGACGCCAAGAACGTCACCCACATCATGGGGCTGCGGGCTTTTACGAGCCAGCTCCTCTGCGAGCAGGTCATCGGCCGGGGTTTAAGGCGGGTGTCCTACGAGACGGATGAGAACGGTCTGTTCCTGCCGGAATACGTGAATGTGTTCGGGGTGCCGCTCTCCATCTTCCAGGTGGGAGACGACAGCGGTCCGCCACCGCCGCCGCCCAAGCCGAGCACGCAGATCGAAACGCTGCCGGAGCGGGCGAACCTGGAGATCCGCTGGCCGAACGTGCTGCGGATCGATACGGTGGTGCGTCAGGTATTGACGGTCGATTGGTTCCAGGTGGAGCCGTTGACGCTCGACCCCGCCCAGACCCCCATCAGCGCCGAACTGGCGCCGGCCCTCGGCGGGGCGGCGGACCTGAGCAAGGTACACGCCATTGATCTGGAACAACTCCCCGACGGTTTCCGTTTGCAGCGGCTGACCTTCCAGGCGGCAGGTAAGGCGTTCGCGGCGCTGCAGGGAAGGTTCAACGGCGGGCGCGATTATCTCGTCTTCCAGCTCATCCGGCTCGTGGAACAGTTCTTCGCATCCGATCGGCTGCATATACCGTCGCTTTACCATCAGGACCCGTTGCGCAAGCGGATACTGTTCGCCCTCAATATCGACCTGGTCGTGCAGCACCTCCTGCGCTACGTCACCGAGCAAAACCGGGAGCGGCTTGAGCCGGTCTTCGACGAGGAGGCGCCCATCGGTTCCACCGCCTACATGCGGACCTGGTACACCACGAAGGTCTGTCATCCGACCCGCCGCTCCCAGATCAGTCACATGGTGGCCGATAGCAGCTGGGAGCAGTACGCCGCCAACCTGTTCGATCAGAGCAAGATGGTGACCGCCTATGCCAAGAACGACCATCTCGGCTTTCAGGTCTGGTATCTCTGGAATGGCGTCCGTCGCCGTTTCATTCCTGATTTTCTGGTCCGGCTGACCAACGGCAAGACCCTGGTGTTGGAGATCAAGGGAGAGGATTCGGCGCAGAACAGGGCCAAGCGGGCAGCTCTGGACGTCTGGATAAAGGCAGTCAACGAGCGGGGCGGCTTCGGCAACTGGTGCTGGGACGTGGCGTTTGTCCCGGCACAGATGCAGGACATAATCGCGAAGCACGCATAAGATTCCCTCCTCTGTTGCCGTAACGTTACCCGATATGCTATAAAACTCGGCATGTAACGCCCACTCAGGCATCCAGGACGGCCCATGCTCCTCCAGCAGCTCATCAACGGCATCGCCCTCGGCAGCGTCTACGCCCTCATCGCCCTGGGATACACCATGGTGTACGGCATCATCGCCCTCATCAACTTCGCCCACGGCGAGATCTTCATGGCGGGGGCGTTCGTCGGCCTGATCGCGGTCACCAGGTTCCACCTGAACATCTTCCTCGCCATGCTCGCCGCCATGGCCGTCTGCACCGTCATGGGGGTGGTGATCGAACGGATCGCCTACCGGCCGCTCCGCCGTTCCTCCCGGCTCTCCGCCCTCATCTCTGCCATCGGCGTCTCCATCTTCCTCTCCTCCCTGGCACTCATGCTCTTCGGCGCCGACGCCAAACCGTTCCCCGATACCGCCTTCCCGGTGCGGCAGATCCATATGGCGGGGGCGGAGATCTCCTCCCTGCAGCTCCTCATCATCGGCGTCTCCGCGCTCCTCATGCTGGGGCTGGAGTTCATCGTGCGCCGGACGAAGATCGGCAAGGCGATGCGGGCCGTCTCCGAGGACTACCAGACGGCGGCGCTCATGGGGATCGACGTGAACCGGGTCATCTCCTTCACCTTCGCCATCGGCTCGGCCCTGGCCGGCGCCGGCGGTGTACTGGTGGGGCTCCTGTTCAACGCCGTCTCCTTCAACATGGGGCTCATGGCGGGGCTGAAGGCGTTCGCCGCCGCGGTGCTCGGGGGGATCGGCTCCATCCCCGGCGCCATGCTGGGGGGGCTCTTCCTCGGGGTGACGGAGGTGCTCGGGGTCGCCGCCGGCTACTCCTCCTACCGGGACGCCATTGCCTTCGCCATCCTCATCCTCGTCCTCCTCGTGAAGCCGACCGGGCTTTTGGGGCGGGCCATCCAGAAGAAGGTGTGATAGTCGTGAGAAGTGAGAAGAAAGGCCGGTAATGCTGAACGGTATTGACCCCTACATCCTGCAGATCCTCGTGAACATCGGGATCGCCATCGTCCTGGCCCTGGGGCTGAACCTGATCACCGGGATCACCGGCCAGCTCTCCCTGGGGCACGCGGCGTTCATGAGCACCGGCGCCTTTGCGAGCGCCCTCATCACCCTGCGGTTCCCCGGCGTGCCGTTCGCCCTGAACCTCCTCGCTGCCGGGCTCTTCTCCGCCCTGGTGGCCGCCCTCATCGGCTACCCGATCCTCAGACTCACCGGCGACTACCTGGCCATCTGCACCCTCGGGTTCGCCGAGATCGTCAAGGTGGTCTTCCTCAACATGGAGATCACCAACCGCGCCCTGGGGCTCACGGTGCCGCCGCCCGCCAGCTCCATCCCGATGCCGGTGTACGTCTGGGCCATCGCCATCCTCACCATCGTCGCCTGCTCCTTCATCAAGGAGTCGCGGTTCGGCCGGGCCTTGAAGGCGATCCGGGACGACGAGATCGCCGCCGAGGCGATGGGGATCAACCTCACCCGCTACAAGATCCAGTCGTTTGCCTTCGGCTCATTCCTCGCCGGGGTGGGGGGCGGGCTGTACGCCCACTTCCTCGGCTATATCAACCCCTCGGACTTCGGTTTCATGAAGTCGGTGGACATGCTCAACATGGTAGTGCTGGGGGGGCTCGGCTCCGTGGCCGGCTCCGTCGTCGGCGCCTCCATCCTCACCGCCGCCCCCGAGTTCCTCCGCTTCATGTCCCAGTACCGGATGCTCGTCTACGGCGCGCTCCTCGTGCTCCTCATGGTCTTCCGCCCCAACGGGCTCCTGGGCGGGGTCAGCTTCTCCGGCCTCCTCATGCGCAAGTGCGGCCTGGGCGCCTGCGGCCGCGATGGCGGGAAGGGGGAGGGTGCATGACGATCCTGAACCTTTCCGGGGTGACGATCCGCTTCGGCGGGCTGGTGGCGGTGGACGGGGTGGACCTGTCCGTGGCGAAGGGGGAGATCCTCGGCCTCATCGGCCCCAACGGCGCGGGGAAGAGCACCATCTTCAACCTGATCACCGGGATCTACCGCCCGACGGCGGGGACGATCACCTTCGACGGCCGGTCCATCGGCGGCCGCAAGCCCCATCTCGTGGCGCGGGACGGCATCGGTCGCACCTTCCAGAACATCCGGCTCTTCAATGATCTCTCCGTGCTGGAGAACGTCATGATCGGCGCCCACACGCAGGGAAGCCAGGACTTGGCCGGGGCGCTCCTCACCTTCGCCCCCTGGGTGCGGCGGGAGGAGTGCGGGCTCGCCGAATGGGCGCTGGAGTGCCTGCGGCGGGTGGATCTCGTGCACCGGGCCTGCGACCATGCGGCGAACCTCCCCTACGGCGAGCAGCGGCGGCTGGAGATCGCCCGGGCCCTGGCGCTGAAGCCGAAGCTGCTGCTTTTGGACGAGCCGGCGGCGGGGATGAATCCCCAGGAGAAGCAGTCCCTCATGGAGATGGTGCGAAACATCGGCGACAGCGGCATCACGGTCTTCCTCGTGGAGCACGACATGCGGTTCGTCATGGGGCTCTGCAACCGGATCGCCGTCCTGGACTACGGGGTGAAGATCGCCGAGGGGGGGCCGGCGGAGATCCGGGAGAATCCCGCCGTCATCGAGGCGTACCTGGGGAAAGCGCACTGAAGGTGGCACAAAGACAATTTCACACGGATCAAATCTGATAACTTCGGATAAATGCGGATTAAACCATCTTTTTTGTTTGATCAGATTGTGATCCGCATTGATCCGATGTTATCCGTGTGAAACGGTTTTGGTTATTCACGTCTGCTCGCAAAATGTAAAACTCACGTCGCAAAAGACTAACGGGCCTAAAGGATGAGGACCCTGACGGGTCTAAAGGTGGATGCATGCTTGCAGTAGAAAACCTGCACGTGAACTACGGTGCCATCAAGGCGCTGCAGAACGTTTCCTGCCGGGTGGAGGCGGGGGAGATCGTGGCGCTCATCGGGGCCAACGGCGCGGGGAAGACCACGATCCTGAACGCCGTCTCCGGGATCGTGCCGGCGAGGTCCGGCCGGATCTCCTTCGAGGGGGAGGAGATCACCGGCGCTCCCCCCCACGAGATCGTCCGGCGCGGGATCTCCCAGGTGCCGGAGGGGCGGCGGGTCTTCGCCCGGATGAGCGTGCTGGAGAACCTGGAGATGGGGGCCTATACCCGCAGCGACCGGCAGGGGGTGAAGCGGGAGATGGAACGGGTCTTCGCGCTCTTCCCGCGGCTGGCGGAGCGCAGGAAGCAGCCGGCCCGGACCCTCTCCGGCGGCGAGCAGCAGATGCTCGCCATGGGGCGGGCGCTCATGTCGACCCCGCGCCTGCTCCTCCTGGACGAGCCGTCCATGGGGCTCGCCCCGATGCTGGTGGAGAAGATCTTCGAGATCGTCCGGGAGATCAACGGAGCCGGCACCACCATCATGCTGGTGGAGCAGAACGCCAGTATGGCGCTCGCCATCGCCACCCGGGCCTACGTGCTGGAGACGGGCGCGTGCGTCCTCCAGGGGAAGGCCTCGGAGCTCGCCGCCGATCCGCAGGTGCGCAGCGCCTATCTCGGCGAGTAGCCATGCCGGCCGTTTCGTTCCCTCGTCTTCCATGACCGCCCCCGACCGCGACCCGCGGGCCCGCACCGGCCTGCTGCTCGGGCTCGCCGCCTACTCCTTCTGGGGGCTCTTCCCGGTCTACTTCGTCTACATGCGCCACGTCCCGCCGCTGGAGATGGTCTCCCACCGGGTGGTCTGGTCGCTCCTGTTCCTTCTGCTGCTCACGAGCCTGCGGGGGGAGTGGACCGCCGTCCGCGCCGCGCTCTCCGAGCGCCGCACGTTCCTGACGCTCACGGTCACCTCCTGCCTCATCGCCACCAACTGGCTCGTCTTTATCTACGCAGTGGAGACGAACGAGATCCTCCAGTCGAGCCTCGGCTACTTCATCACCCCGCTCGTGAGCGTACTGCTGGGGCGCTGCTTCCTGGGGGAGCGGCTGCGGCGGGGGCAGCTTGTCGGGCTTATCCTCGCCGTCTGCGGCGTGGCACTGCAGGCAGCCCGGTTCGGCCGCTTCCCCTGGATTGCGCTGGTCCTGGCGGCCACCTTCGGGACCTACGGGCTCTTGCGGAAGACGGCGCGGGTGGAGGCGCAGGCGGGGCTCATGGTGGAGACGGCGGTCGCCGGGCCGCTTGCGCTTGCGTACCTCCTCTGGCTCCGCCTCCACGGGGAGGGGAGCTTCCTCGCCGGGTCGCTGTCCGACGACCTCCTGCTGCCGCTCGCCGGGGTCATTACGTCGCTGCCGCTCATCGCCTTTGCCGCCGCGGCCAGGCGCCTGCGGCTCGCCACCATCGGCTTTCTCCAGTACATCACCCCGACCTTCCATTTTCTGCTCGCGGTCGTCTTCTACGGCGAGCCGTTCACCCCCGGCCACCTCGTAAGCTTCCTCTGCATCTGGGCGGGGCTCGCCTGCTACTCCGTCGACGCCCTGCGCGCCGCCCCTCGTTTCTCCGATTGACAAACCGGTGCGATAATTGTATACAGTATACTCTCAATCGTTCTGTATACGGCACGTTGGAAGACGATAATATCAGAGGAGGATGCACATGATCGAAGCGTATCTGAAGCACGAAGAGGAGCGTAACTCCCAGGGAATCCCGGCGCTGCCGCTCAGCCCCGAGCAGACCGCCGAACTCTGCCAGCTTTTGCAGTCCCCGCCGGCCGGCCGGGAGGAACTCCTGGTCCATCTCATCAAGGAACGGGTCTCCCCCGGCGTCGATCCGGCGGCCGAGGTGAAGGCGGCGTTCCTCGCCGAGATCGTGAAGGGGACCAAATCCTCCGCCCTCATCTCCAAGGTTGACGCGATCCGGATGCTCGGCACCATGATCGGCGGCTACAACGTGGGTCCGCTCATCGATGCGCTCTCCGACGCGGCCCTCGCGGACGAGGCGGCTAAAGCCCTCTCCGGCATCACCCTCGTGTACGACGGCTTCGACCGGGTCGTTGCACTCGCCAAGACCAACGCCGCCGCGAAAAAGGTGCTCCAGTCCTGGGCCGATGCCGAGTGGTTTACCAACCGCCCCGGCGTCCCCGAGACGATCAAGGTGAAGGTGTTCAAGGTGGAAGGGGAGATCAACACCGACGACTTCTCCCCCGCCGGCGACGCCTGGAGCCGCCCGGACATCCCGCTCCACGCCCTGGCCATGGGCAAGACCCGCTTCCCGAACCGGCTCGAGCAGATCGCCGCGTGGCGCAAAGAGGGGAACCAGGTCGCCTTCGTGGGTGACGTGGTCGGTACCGGCTCCTCCCGGAAGTCCGCCTGCAACTCGGTGCTCTGGCACATGGGAGAGGCAATCCCCTGCGTCCCCAACAAGAAGACCGCCGGCGTCATCATCGGCGGCGTCATCGCCCCGATCTTCTTCAACACCGCCCAGGACTCCGGCGCGCTCCCGATCAAGGCGGACGTGACCAGGATGAACGACGGCGACGTGATCACCATCAACACGAAGAAGGGTGAGGTAACGAACGGTGCGGGCGAGGTCATCTCCACCTTCAAGCTCGCCCCCAACACCATCGCCGACGAGTTCCGCGCCGGCGGCCGGATCCCGCTCATCATCGGCCGCGCCGTCACCGACAAGGCGAGGAAGGCGCTGGGGATGGGTGCCACCGACGTCTTCACCCTCCCCGTGAACCCGGAGCCCAAAGCGAACCAGGGGTACTCCCTGGCCCAGAAGATGGTGGGTGCGGCCTGCGGCGTGAAGGGGATCCTCCCGGGCACCGCCTGCGAGCCGAAGATGACCACCGTCGGCTCCCAGGACACCACCGGCCCCATGACTGCCGACGAGCTCAAAGAACTGGCCTGCCTCCGCTTCCAGTCCCCCATGTTCATGCAGTCGTTCTGCCACACCGCGGCGTACCCCAAGCCGGCGGACGTGAAGATGCACAAGAACCTGCCCAAGTTCATCACCGAGCGGGGCGGCGTGCCCCTGAAGCCGGGCGACGGCGTCATCCACTCCTGGCTGAACCGCCTGCTCCTCCCGGACACCGTCGGGACCGGCGGCGACTCCCACACCCGTTTCCCCATCGGCATCTCCTTCCCGGCCGGCTCCGGCCTCGTCGCCTTTGCCGGCGCCATGGGGTTCATGCCGCTGGACATGCCGGAATCGGTGCTCGTCCGCTTCAAGGGGAAGCTCAATCCGGGCATTACGCTCCGCGACGCGGTGAACGCCATCCCCTACTGGGCCATCAAGCAGGGTAAGCTCACCGTGCCCAAGAAGAACAAGGTCAACATCTTCAACGGCCGCATCCTCGAGATGGAGGGGCTCCCGGAGCTCACCGTGGAGCAGGCGTTCGAGCTCACCGACGCCGCCGCCGAGCGCTCCGCCGCCGCCGGCTGCATCCAGCTCTCCAAGGAGAGCGTGGCCACGTACCTGCGCTCCAACGTGGCGCTCATGAAGCAGATGATCAAGGACGGCTACCAGGACGCCCAGACCCTGCAGAACCGGATCGACGCCGTGAACGCCTGGCTCGCCAAGCCGGAACTGCTTGAGGCGGACAAGAACGCGGAAGCCACCGGCGCCTATGCCGACGTGATCGAGATCGACCTGGCCGAGATAGTGGAGCCGATCCTGGCCTGCCCGAACGACCCGGACGACGTGAAGCTCCTCTCCGAGGTGGCCGGTACGCCGATCCAGGACGTCTTCCTCGGCTCCTGCATGACCAACATCGGCCACTTCCGCGCCGCCGCCGAGATCTGGCGCGGCCTCAAGTTCAACCCGGAGGTCCGCACCTGGATCTGCCCGCCGACCCGGATGGACCAGGAGAAGCTGAAGGACGAGGCGTACTTCTCCATCTACAGCGCCTTCGGCGCCCGGATCGAGATCGCCGGCTGTTCGCTCTGCATGGGGAACCAGGCCCGCGTACCGGCCGGGGTGACCATGTTCTCCACCTCCACCCGCAACTTCGACGACCGGATCGGCGACGGCGCCAAGGTGTTCCTCGGCTCCGCCGAGCTGGGTGCGGTGGCCGCCACCATGGGCAAGCTCCCCACGGTTGCCGAGTTCATGCAGGTGTACAAGGAGAAGGTCGAACCGAAGAAGGATGCGATTTATCAGTATCTGCAGTTTGATGAAATGCCGGAGTATAAGTAAGACGTAAGACGCTAGACGTGAGATGTTGAGAAATGCCCCCGCTCGAGTATACTCGGTGGGGGTATTTCTTTCTGCGCAGCAGATAGGAGGGCGATGTGAGTCGAAGACATGAAAATCTGAAAGTCTGGAAAGATGCAATGGCTCTAGCAAACGAGGTCTATGCGGCTACCTCGACCTTCCCAAAAGAGGAAATCTACGGAATTACCTGCCAGATGCGACGGGCGGCGGTATCCGTCCCTAGCAATATCGCCGAAGGCGCTGCCCGTTGCAGTAAACGGGAGTTCCTACAATTTCTGAACATCGCACGTGGGTCACTGATGGAGTTGGAGACGCAGATACGGCTCTCGAAGGATCTTGGTTTTCTCAAATCCCACGAGGTGCTACTGGAACGAAGTAATAAAACGTACGCACTACTGAATGGGCTGATGGCTAGCCTACGTGACGCACGATGATCCGCTGTATTTGCCGTTACGTCTAACGTCTTGCGTCTCACTTCTCACGGCCTCACCAGAACGGCCTGATGGCAAGCTTACGGGGTTGATTTTACTTCTCACGTCTAACGTCTAACATCTCACGGCCTCTAAGAAATGCCGGAATACAAATAATTTTTATTGATGAAAATGCTTGAAGCTGAAAGGCTGATGGCGTAATATGACCCCCGCTCGGGTTTTCTGGGCGGGGGTTATTGTTTGTGCCGTGTCTGCTTACTCGAACACCTCGGCGGATGCTTGAATTAAGGCCTCGTCCGCAGAATCTGTGGGTAGCGGGCTGAAAAAATAAGGGCATTGCCTCTCAGTGACGGATAAGATTGTTTTTGCGAGAAACGATCAAGTCCGACACGGGAGAAGCAATGCTTATCAA
>JAJYBI010000051.1 GCA_021779095.1 Deltaproteobacteria bacterium | reverse complement strand
CTGGTTGGCCTGGGACAGGATCGATACGCCCGCCTGCACGAGGATGTTGGCCCGCGTCATGTTAGCGGTCTCGGCGGCCACGTCCACGTCACGGATGCGGGACTCGGCGGCGCTGGTGTTCTCGATGCCGACCTGCAGGTTGTTGATGGTGGACTGGAGCCGGTTCTGCACCGCACCCAGCGTGCCGCGCATGGTCGATACGCTGGCGATGGCGCTGTCGATGGCGTTCAGGGCGGACTGCGCCCCTCCCTGAGTGCTGACCGTCACCGATGTGGAAGCAAGCGACAAGGCACTTGCCGTAGCGGATCCGAGCGTCAGTGCTATGGTGTCAAAACTGGTGTTGTTGATGCCGATCTGGAATGTTGTTGACAGGTTGCCGTCCAGCAGATTGACCCCGTTGAACTGGGTAGAATTGGCGATCCGGTCCATTTCCGAGGAGAGCTGCGTGAACTCGTTCTGGATGTCGGTGCGCTGGGAATCGGAAACCGTACCGGTGGCCGACTCCTGGGCCAGTTCACGCATCCGGGTGAGGATGTTGGTGGTCTCGTTGAGCGAGCCCTCGGCCGTCTGGGCCAGGGACACACCGTCGTTGGCGTTGCGCACCGCCTGGTTCATGGACTGCACCTGGGCGTCCATCATGGTGGAGATGGCCAGACCGGCGGCATCGTCGGCGGCGCTGTTGATCCGGAGACCGGACGACAGACGCTGCATTGACTTGTTAAGGGCGTTCTGGGTTGAACTTAGGTTGCGTTGTGCGTTGAGTGATGCGATGTTGGTGTTGATCGTGAGTGCCATGACAGTTTCCTCCATGAGTGTGGTATCGGGTATCCTTACCCTTCTTTTGATTCATTTATCGTCGCCTTCCGGCGGGACTTTAGCTATTTATGAACGGAATGAATTATTGTCCCGCATGACGCAGGTGTGAAACTTCAGGAGGATATGGAGGAAGGATGGACGCGCTCTGCCGTTTACGAGGATTCCCCGAGTTCGGATATCCAGCGGATGGCCGCCACCTGGGCATTCAGGAGTGATTCGGAGGAAATCCCAAGATGCTCGATATAGGGAACTGCTGCGGTAAAGTTGGACCGCTCGATCAGTTCGGCAATATGCAGCAGCGCTCCCAGTTCGCCATTGCGGTAAAGAAGCGCCAGGCGGACGTCATCAGAAAGGGTGATATGGGAGAGGACCAGTTCCATCGGCACATCGAATACGACATCGATCAGCGACAGGACGCCGGTCATGAAGGCGCGTTCGTGATACTCCGGGTCCGGTACTTCACCGGAGCGCTGAATCACCAGCAGTTCCATCAATCGGCCGCGCATGGCGGAAAGCTCCAGCAGGGTTTCTCCCCCCGTGGTGGCACTGCCGCGCGCATACATGGCAAGCTGCGTCCAGCGGATCAACTGCCGCCGCCCCAGTAGGGAAATGGCATGACGCAGGGAGGTGATCCGTACCGACAATCCCATGGATACGGAGTTGACCAGCTTCAGCAGGTTGTAGGTGAGGTTGGGATTCTGCCGGTAGATCTCCTCGATCTCGCCGATATCCGCGTCGTCCATCAGTTTCTGCAGCAGACGGAGCAGTGCGGACCCGGCGATATCGACCCGTTTTTGCTTGAGCACCACCGGCTTGGCGAAAAAATACCCCTGGAACAGTTCAAATCCCAGTTCCGCACACTCACGGAACTGATCGTAGGTTTCCACCTTCTCCGCCAGAAGCGTCACCGGCAGCCGTTTCAACGGAGCGACGGCTTCTGCGAGTGTACCGGGTTCATGCTGGAGCAGGTCGACCTTGATGATGTCGATGAGGGGATACAACGGCTCGAATTCGGGACCGTACCGATGATCGTCCAGGGCAATCCGGAACCCCTTCCGTTTCAGGTCGCGGCACCGGGCCACCACCGCCCCGGTTATCTCCACATCTTCCAGGATCTCCAGGACGACCTGCTCCTTCGGCAGAAGTTCCACGGCCTCCCCCAGAAGGGTCTCGGCGGCGAGATTGATGAACCCCCGGTGCTGACCGACCAGTTCCTTAAAACCGAATCCCGACAGGGCGTCGGAAATCACCTGGGCGCTGGCGAGCGTCGTGTCCGTGACATTTGCGCTACCGACGTCCGCCGAGCGAAACAAAAGTTCATACCCCACCAGGTTCAACTGCCGGTCCACCACCGGCTGGCGTGCCATGAAACAGGTCTGCATCGACATTGATTTGTCCCTTCTCCCCGATCTGGAGTCTACCGCTCCCCGCACATCCTGAACATCTCGTTGGCAATCAGTTCCAGCGGCAGGACCCGGTCCACTCCGCCGAGCTTTATCGCCTCGTTCGGCATGCCGAACACCACGCAGCTCGCCTCATCCTGGGCGATGGTTCGGGCGCCGGCATCCTTCATTTCACGCATGCCGCGGGCACCATCATCACCCATGCCGGTCATGATGATCCCTACCGAGTTCTTCCCCGCGTACCGCGCCGCCGACCGGAACAGCACGTCCACCGACGGCCGGTGACGCGACACGAGCGGCCCGTCCTTGACCTCTACGTAGTAACGGGCACCGCTCCGTTTCAGCAGCAGGTGGTGGTTCCCCGGCGCGATGAGCGCCCGGCCGCGGACGACGGTGTCGTTGTCGGCCGCTTCCTTGACGGAGATGCGGCAGAGCCCGTCAAGACGCTGGGAAAACGCACGGGTGAACCCTTCCGGCATATGCTGCACGATGACGATACCGGGACAGTCCGCCGGCAGCGCTTCCAGGAAGACCCGCAGGGCCTCGGTGCCGCCGGTGGAGGCTCCCACGACGACGACCTTCTCCGTCGTCCGGATCATCGCCTTCGAGTTCGGTTTGTCGATGATGACGTCTGCCGACAGTTTGGGGACCACCGCCCGGGACGACCGGTTGATGCGGTGCAGCCGGGCCTGACTGGCAGCCTTGACGGCATCGCAGATCCGGACCTTCGACTCCTCGATGAACGCCTTTGTCCCCATGCGTGGCTTCTCGATGATCTCGACCGCGCCCAGTTCCATGGCCCGGAATGCCGTTTCCGACCCGCTTTCGGTAAGACTGGAACACATCACCACCGGGATGGGGCGCTGTGACATGATCTTCTGCAGGAACGTGATGCCGTCCATTCGCGGCATCTCCACGTCGAGGGTAATGACGTCAGGAATCTCGGCGCGGATGCGCTCCGCAGCGATGTAGGGGTCCGCCGCACTTCCCATCACCTCGATCTGCGGATCGGAAGAGAGCACATCGTGCATCGCCTGGCGTACCAGCGCTGAGTCATCTACAATGAGTACCCGGATCTTTTTCATGACACATGCCCCCGCCAGACCGCCGACGACACCAGGAGCGTCATTCCTCGTCGACCTGCTTGTTGAGTCGTTTCAGAAGCACTTCACCCGTGTGCGTGTAAAAGTAGATCTTCCTGCCGCGCAGCCCCCCCACGTCCGAGGCAACCAGAGTGAGCCGGGCATTCGTGAGGGAGTGCAACGCCTTCTCGATGTTCTGCTTCCCCACGGTTGGCTTGCCGCCCGGCCCGGCCTTCAAGGAGAACATATCCGAACCGCCGAACAGTTTCACCTGCAACGACTCGGTCCTGACACCGTTCCGGCAGAACTCGTCCAGCATCCGCTTGATCGAACAGTCCACATAGCGGAATGCCTCACGGCAGAAGGTTTCGCACTCGCAGCAGGAACGATCGCGGTGCGCCGGGAGCAGACAGTGGCTGATAGCCCCCACGCAGGTTTGCGGATCGTACATGACCACCGCCACGCACGAACCGAGAAGGGTCGAGACCAGCGTGGGTTCCGTGGCGAAATGCATCTCCCCCGGCTTCAGAAACAGGTGGGGTATGTTGTGCTGGGCGAAAACCATCAGTTCCTCCGGTACACCGTCGGATGGACCATGGTCAGCGGCACATCGAGACCGTTGAGGGTCTCGGAGTGCCCCATGAAGATGTGCGACCGGTGCGCCATATGACGGTAGAACCGGTTCAGGAGCCGTTCCTGCGTGGCCCGATCGAAATAGATGATCACGTTCCTGCAAAAGATCACATCCATCTGCTCGCGCATGCCGAAGTCGGAGTCCATGAAATTGAGTCGGCGGAACCGTACACGGTTGCGCAGTTCCGGCGTGATCCGGACGAGATCGTTGCTCCGGTCCTTGCTCCGCAACAGGTATTTCTTCTTCAGCGGCATCGGCACCGGATCGACCCGGTCCGAGGCATAGATGGCCAGTTTCGCCTTCTCCAGCACCCGCGTGGAGATGTCCGTGGCGAGGATCTGGAACGCGAAGCCGGGATGGCTCTCGGCATACTCGGAAAGCACCATCGCCAGGGTATACGGTTCCTCACCGGTGGAGCATCCGGCGCTCCAGATAGTGAAGGTTCGAGTGCCATGGCGTGCCTGCCACTCGGGAAGCACCGTCCGAACGAGATAATCGAAATGTTCCGGCTCCCGGAAAAAGTCGGTCTTGTTGGTGGTAACCAGATCGATCATCTGCACCAACTCCAGCTCCGTCCCTCGCGGGCTGAAGAGATAGTCGCAGTAGTCGGAAAACGATTTCATATCGAGTGCCCGCAGCCGCTTCTGGAGACGCGACTCCAGCATTGTCTTTTTCGCGGGCGGCATCTTGATGCCGACCTCTTCGTAGATGAAACCGCTCAGTCGCGAAAAATCCCGGGGCGACATGACAGGAGACGCAGATTCACGTTTCGGTTCCGTCGATCTCATCAGAATCTCCTTAACACAGCATAATCATGTTAATCGTATCGACACAGCGACACATTCCATTAGCTGCAATCATTCTTGTCAGTAAAATTTTGTGTTATCAGAACATCTGGCGGCCGGGTCCTGCAGAAAAGAAAACAGGCGCTACCGGTCCGGTTGCGCCTGTTCATATCCTGACTCAATTCAGCTCAGAACCTTTCAAAGTCGGAATCGAACTTGTCATGTTCCATGTTGAGCAAGAACCCCTCGTCACCCACGGCCTGGCGCGACATTGCGGGGGTTTTGTAACCATTGGCGGCATTCTCCGCGACCCTGACTGATCGCGTCTTTCTGCCCGTTTGCAGCGTAGCGGATTTCGGTGCCGACTGCCTTGTTCCCTGCATCCTGCCGGCTTCACTGATCCGGAAATAGGCGATGCTCGACTGGAGCTGTTCCGCCTGGCTGGAGAGCTCTTCCGCCGTGGAGGCCATCTCCTCCGAGGCGCCCGCGTTCTGCTGGATCACCTGGTCCAGCTGCTGGATCGCCTTGTTGATCTGCTCGGCACCCGTGTCCTGCTCCCGGCTCGCCGCGCTGATCTCCTGTACCAG
>JAJYBI010000043.1 GCA_021779095.1 Deltaproteobacteria bacterium | reverse complement strand
ATATTCTATAGCGTAATCAGCGGGTTGGGTCAATAAAAATCCGGGTGTGTCGTGTCGGGTTATTTGCGGGACGAACTGCCATAAGTGCTTATATGAAGGGAGCTTTTCGGTGGGGTGATGCTGTAAGGTGTATACGGCTGTACTCAGCTTTGAGCGAAGCGTCTCGCCAAGGCGGGTGCCACGTGGCTGCTCTCCATTCGGTTAATCGTATGGTCCGGGCCGTCTTGTTGTGGGCTCTGGAAAGAACGTCCTGTCGTTCACGCTGAATGCTGCCTATTGCCATGACCGGTGAGATCAATGGTTCTGATCAGGGGACTTCAGTGTTGTCGTTGTCCATTGTAACCCCGAACTCACATCTTCGAGGGTGTTTGCACAGCCGGGAGTGGCCGAACGGTAGGGCGTAGCGGCAGAGCGGATCGTCTTCCAGACATTCCGAAAAACTCGGCGTGAACGGTTTTGTCCTGCAGTGGGCTTTCCCGCGGACCCCATCGACCTCGGGGGCGTCAGAGTCGGCAATGACGTTGTTCGGCGCGTCGGGCGGTTCCATGCGTCACCTTCGTGGCAGTTTCCGGTTACTGTTCCTGCAATGCTGGTTTGATAGTAATTGAAACGTCAAGCGGAAGGAAATAGGGGGATTCCGACTCTTGCTTACGTAAAGGAGTATACGTCAACTGCTCGTAGGAGGATGATGCAGGTGGTCACTGGAGGGAGGTCAGCCCCTCGCGGATGGCGTATTTGGTCAGTTCGGCAATGCTGTAGAGGTTCAGTTTTTTCATGATGGCATGGCGCTGGTTTTCGACGGTCTTGAGACTGACGTTGAAGGCGTAGGCGATCTCCTTGGTGTTTTTGCCGTCGGCGATCTGCTGGACGATCTCCCGCTCCCGCGGGCTAAGCATCGCGTAGGTCGACTCGTTCTCTTCGGGGATGCGCTGCATGTATTCCTTGACGACGAGGGTCGTAATCCGCTGACTGAGATAGGTTTCGCCCGTGGCGACGGTACGGATGGCATCCGCCAGTTCGGCAAAGGCAGCATCCTTGAGGATATATCCGTTTGCGCCGGACTTCAGGACCTCCACGACGAAGCGCCGGTCGACTTCCATGGAGAGGGCCAGTACCCGGACTGTTGCCAGTCTGCCGGTGATCAGTCGGGTTGCCTCGATACCGTTCATGTCGGGCATGCTGATGTCCATGACCACCACGTCGGGGATATGGTCGCAGGCCTGCTGTACTGCAGCATAGCCGGTGGCCGCTTCCGCCACCACCTCCATGTCCGGTTCCTTCACCAGCAAAGAGCGCAGCCCCTCACGCACGATGGTATGGTCGTCGGCCAGCAGTATTCTTATGCTCATGGCGGCTCCCTCAGTTTTCCAGCGGTAGCTGCAGTGATACTCTGGTTCCCGTCCCCGGCGCGGTGTGAAGGTTGAATCTTCCCCCCAGATATTCGATACGTTGCCGCACATTAAAAAGACCGAACCCGCGTGATTGCGAGTTACGCGATGTCATATCCGCCGGTATGAATCCGCAGCCGTCCTCGGCCACCGTGATGACAATCGCATCTTCGTGACGACTCAGGTCGACCGTGGCGCTGGAGCAGCCTGCATGCTTTGCCACGTTCAGCAGGAGTTCGCGTACTGCCTGGAACAGTGTGGCGCGAATCTCATACGGGAGCGGCTTCGGCATTTGGTCGTCCGTAACCCGGACATCGAGACCGATATTCTCCCGCAACTCCTCTCCGAGCCAGCGGATAGCGGGCTCGAGCCCGGCATTGGCCAGGATGGGGGGGCGCAGCTGAAAGGTGAGCGAGCGGATATCCTGGATCGACTGGGAGAGGAGATCCTTGATAGTTTCTGCTTCGGCGATCTTTTCCGGCCGTATCAGCTCGGACGTCAGACCGTCGAGGCGGATCTTTCCCAGAATGAGGCGTTGGCCGACCTGGTCGTGCAGTTCCCCGGCAATACGTCCCCGTTCGCGTTCCTCGGCCATGGAAAGTTCCAGCGCCATGGATTCAAGGCACTGCTGATGGGTTCTCAGCTCCTGTTCGGCATGTTGCCGGTCGCGGATCTCGTCCTTGAGCAGTTCGTTGGCAAGGGTGAGGGACTCGGTCCGTTCCCGCACCTGTCGTTCCAGTTCATCGCTGTAGCGTGCCTGCAGTTCTTCGGCCTGCTTCCGCCCGGTGATATCCCTGATGAACGTGCAACAGTATTCGATACCGTTGAATTCCAGATACGTCGACGAGCATTCGATGGGGTATATCCGGCCGTCTCTGGTGCGGTGGCGCGATTCCCGCTGGATGCTCCCTGCCTTCTTCAGCTGTTCCCACGCGACCGGCAGCATCTCGGCGGAGATGTCCGGGTTGATGTCGGGGATGGAAAGGGCGAGCAGTTCGTCTTTGCCGTATCCCAGTGCCGTACAGGCCGTTGAATTGGCGTCGAATATGCTGCCGTCGGCCAGCGTCCAGTAGACCTCTTCGGAGACGTGGTCGACGGAATAGCTGGCCAGCCGCAGTGCATCCTCCATCCGCCTGCGGTCGGTTATATCCATCACGGCACCCATCAGTCCGACCACGGTGCCGTCGTTGGCGAAAAGCGGGAAGTAGCTGGCAAGCCAGTAACGCATGATACCCGGCTGTCGTGCGGTCGTCCCGGCGATCTCCAGGTCGCACAACGGTTCGCCCCGTTCGAGAACCGGTTGCCAGACCGATTTGAGCCTCGCTGCCAGGCCGGGGGGGAGTACCTCGTCTATCGAGTAGCCGAGGTGCTCGTGTATCGATCTGCCGTTCAACTCTGCCAGGTGTTCGTTGATCCGCAGGTATCGCAGCTCCCTGTCCACCGCGAACAGACCGACGGGAGAATAGCGGTAGAACTGGTCGAGTTCCTGGAGTTGCAGGCGGATCATCTCCTCGCTTTGCCGTAGTTCGCTCTCGATCTGCTTCCGAGCCGTGATGTCCCGTCCCACCGCCTGGTTTTCGACGATTCTGCCATGGTCGTCGAAGAACGCCCGATTGACGAACTGCATCCATCTCCATTCGCCGGTCCTGATCTGGATGCGGTTCTCGATGGTTGCGACCGGGGTGGCCGGCGTTTGAGCTGAGAGCTTCTCCTCGATCATCGCAAGATCGTCCGGCAGTACGTTGGGTTGCCACCTGGAGCCGATCAGCTCCTCTCTGGATCTGTCCAGAAGCCGGCAGCATGCGTCATTCACGAACGTAAGGGTGCCGTCGGGCAGATAACGGCATATGAGTTCGGTCTGGTCGTCCACGACGGCCCGGTAACGCAGCTCGCTTTCCTTCAGCGCCTCTTTCATCGTGTGGTGGACGGATCTGTCCCTGATGGTGGCGACGACCAGTTTGCGCCCATTGAGGGTGAGGTGGCTTGCCGAGATCTCGGCGGGGAAAACCGCCCCGTCCTTTTTCCGATGGTAGCGGATCGGGATGAAGACGTCACCTTCCCTGACGGAGCGTTCCGATCTTTCCGGTTCCGACGACAGGTCCGCGCTCTTCAACCGGAGCAGTTCTGCGTGCGAATACCCGTACTGCCGGCATGCGGCGGGATTGGCATCCAGGGTTTCGCCGGTTTCCGCGTCGAATACGACTATCGGATCGTTCACCGCGATGAAGATACGTCGGTATATCTCTTCGCTTTCCATGCACACTTTTCTCTGTTTCCGCGCGCGGTCACGGGAAACGGGCAAGATGTGGAAGATCTGTGCCGGCAGGAGGGCGATGACAAAACCGGCGCCCACCGGGAGCAATACGTGATCACGACAGGAGTGCGGCCGGGGTTATACTGCTTTCCCTCTGCCTTTACCTGCAATGATACCAGAAAACGCTCGCCTGGCGTGCCTTCCGCGGGACGTAATCGGTCATTCCCCATACCCGGCGGGAGGCTGTAAACGAGCCGTCACAGCCGTTGTTTTGTTGCATGAAGTTTTCGGGCAAGTAAATGGGAGTTTACGTAACTGCCGGTTCCATTTGCCCCATCACGTGTGGTGGCGCCGGGGCCGATGTGGATACTGAAGGTAAGAACAGAGAATCCTTATCAAGAAATTCTCTCGCACAACCGAAAAGATCAGAGACGGGAAAACGATGCAATATCACGTATTGATACAATAAAATGCCCAATTGGGTGCAAGCGGACATAGGAGATTGTGTATGAACGGATTCGGTAAAGGGCTCGGTATGAAGATTACGCTGTGCGTTATCGCCGGTCTGCTGGTGTCTGTGGTGGTGAATCTGGCGTATTTCCGGCAAGGAATACGTCAGGACGTCTTCGATACGGTACTGGCAAAATCACGCTCCATCGTGTATCAGGCAGAAAGCACCCGCGACTATATGTCGAAACTGCGGGCGGCCAATGCCTTCGACGAGCAGAGGCTCAAGAAGGAGTTCGACAGCAGGCTCGCCAATGCTACAGACAAGATAGCAGCGGCTCGCGAAACGACATTCTTCAAGACGGTGCCAATCATCGCTGCCATGTGGACCGCCAACGAGCATGCCGCGGAGGCGGGCTACCGGCTCCGGGTGCCGAAGGTGCAGCCCCGCAACAAGGACAACGAGCCCGATGCGCAGGAGTTGCCGCTCCTGAACCGGCTGCGTGACGAGCACCTGTCGGAGCTGTTCACGGTGGATAGTGCCCACGGCGTGATCCGGTATCTCCGTCCGATCAAGCTGACCCGCGATTGCCTGGTCTGCCACGGAACGGTTGCCGATACCGCGAAAAAGGACGGGTACGACCTCCTCGGTATGAAGGCCGAGGGGTGGAAAGTGGGAGAACAGCACGGCGCCTTTGAGATCCTGACGGACCTGGCTCCCATCGAAGCAGCCATCAACCGCAAGATGGCAGTATCCTTTGGCATCACCTTCCTTGTTTCCGTTATTACTCTGGCATTCCTCGTCTGGGTCATCCGCCGTTTGGTGCTGACACCCCTGCGGCATATCGGCGACGGGATGCAGTTGGTCGCAGAGGGGGACCTGAGCAGTGAGATCGCCATCGAGCGCGACGATGAGATCGGTACCCTGGCCGGGTCCATCAATACCGCCATAAGCAACATGCGCACCGTCTTGACGGGGATACTGGAAAGCAGCTGCACCGTGGCGGCGGCGGTGGGGAAGACCTACGCCATGGCCGAAGTCATGGCAACCGGCGCCGAGGAGGTTGCGGTGCAGGCCGGGTCGGTGGCCACGGCGGGCGAGGAGATGGCGGCAACATCCTGCGACATCGCCGGCAACTGCCAGATGGCGGCAGACAGCGCCCGGCTCGCGACCGCCGAGACGCAGAAGGGGGCGGAGATCATCGAGGACAGCATCACCATCATGTCGCGTATCTCCAATCAGGTGCAGGCGATCTCGCAAACGGTAGACGGGCTCGGCACCCGGAGCGAACAGATCGGGGCGATCGTCAGCACCATCGAGGATATTGCCGACCAGACGAATCTGCTGGCGCTGAACGCGGCCATCGAAGCGGCGCGGGCCGGCGAGCAGGGGCGCGGTTTCGCTGTAGTGGCGGACGAGGTGCGGGCGCTGGCGGAGCGGACTACCCGCGCAACCCACGAGATCGGGGCGATGATCAAGACGATCCAGCAGGAGACAAAGAGAGCAGTGCTGGCGATGGATGAAGGTGTGCGTGAGGTGAACAACGGCACCGAGCAGGCGACCCAGTCGGGCGAGGCGCTGGAGCGTATTCTCGACCAGATCAACAGCCTCTCCATGCAGGTGACCCAGATAGCCGCGGCCGCGGAGGAGCAGACGGCGACGACCGGCGAGATCAGCAGCAACATGGTCCGGATCACCGACGTGGTCGGATCGGTTTCCGTCAGCGCCCAGCAGTCGTCGTCAGAGGCCGGCCGGCTCAACAGCGCCGCCGACCGGCTCCTGACGTCACTTGCCTCATTTCGGGTAAAGGAAAGTACGGCGCTGATCATCGAAAAGGCCAAGAGTGCCCACATGATCTACATCGGCAAGATCCGTGCGCACCTGCACGGCGAGCAGACGGTGGACCCCGGGGCACTGCCGACCCATCTCACCTGCGCCTTCGGCTCCTGGTACTTGGGGAAGGGGAAGGAGGCCTGCGGCCATGTCGGCCTGTTCCGCGAGGTGGATGCCCCCCATGCCATGGTGCACGAACTGGGCAAGAAGGCGGTCGTTGCCTACAATAAGGGTGAGATGGATGCGGCGAACCGGTTCTGCCGGGAGATGGTGGAACAGTCGGAGATGCTGATCCGCATCCTCGATCGGCTCGCGGCCCAGTGCGGCGGGCGCGGCTAGCGCGGCGGTTCGGTTGATGCCAGCCTAACCCTTTCGGATCGGTCACCCCCGGTGTTGTTTCAGAAGGTAGGCGATATCCGTCGGAATGTTTGCCGCCGTGATGTTCGCCGCATTGAGCAGCGCTCCCCAGCTTTTCGAGCCGTCTTTCACCTCCCGGAAGAGCTCGTCGGCCGGCACGTGCGTCAGCGATCCGATGACGGTCGCGATGATCAGCTCCTGGTTCGTGGCCCCCCGTTTCCGGAGTGCCCTGAGCTCCGGTGCGCCGATCAGGCGATGCCGGAGCAGGAGGTCATCCACGACCGCTTCGGCCAGGCCGGAATCGGACGCGCCCGCCTGCAGAGCGCGGTAAATGAGCTCTCCGGCGGTCTGCGCCGAAAGGTGCTGTCCGGCGAGCGCATCATGCCAGGAGGGATAATCCTGCCGCGCCTGAAGCAGTCGCTCCGGCGCCATCCCCGTGCGTGCGGCAATACCGTAGGCAACCCACAGGTCGTCAGCCGAGGTTCCCAGCTGTTTCTTCAACACGATCGTCTTCCTGTCGACGTTGAACACGGCGGCAAAGAAACTGTTCTGCGTCGTCGCCAGGAAATACGGATCGGCAACCGCCGGGCGGGCGGGGTCGTACGACCGGTCGGTGAAGCAGTGGCAGGTGATGGCCGGTATGGCATGCGCCGGGACGGGGATGAAGGCGAGAATGGCCAGGGGAAGGAGATGGCGGATACGTGTGGTGCGGTTCATCGGCATCCTTTCTGTGCAGGCAGCCAGCCTCAGAGCCAGTGCCGGGGGTAGGTGCGGTGGTAGACGATGTTGTTGGTGAAAAGCGCCGCTGCCAGCAGGATCAGGGCCCCGGCCAGCACCGGCACGAAGATGAAGCCCGGACCGGCCGCCCCCTGAATGCCGATGAGGGCTGTCGCTCCGCCGGGAGGGTGGGTCGTGTGGGTCAGGTTCATGACAAAGATGGCCAGTCCCACCCCGATGGCGATGGTCAGCGGCGAGGAGCCGCAGAGGGCGACGACGAGCACGGCGACGCAGGCGGAAACGAGATGCCCGCCGATGAGGTTGCGGGGCTGGGCGAGCGGCGAGTCGGCGGCGCCGAAGAGGAGAACGGCCGAGGCGCCGAAGGAGCCGATGAGGAGCGGATGGCCGACGACATCGGTGATCTTGAAGATGGCCAGGATTCCCAGGGTGCCGCTGATAAAGCTCCAGAAGGCATATTTGAACGTCATCGCCGCACGCTCCCCCCTGATCGGGGCCCGGCACCTCCCGGGGAGTCCGGTCAGGCGCCTTTGCAACTGGGGACTGCGTAACAGTGTGGATACGTGTTTTCTCAGAAATGACCTCCCCGTCGGTACCGTTTACCCGATCCCGTTTCGGCGTGATTGCGGCCGCCGTTCGATGCCGTCCCCGTCCGGACCGTCTGAAGGCGGCGAAGCCGGACTGTACGGGTCACGATGATCATATCCGGTCTTGCCGGGGGAGGATTTGACCTACATCAAGAGGGCGCAGGTATACGGCTCGGGGTTTACGGATGCCGTTCCCGGGAAGGCGTTTCCCTGCGGGTGATGAGCCGCACCTGACGCTCGTGGAACCAGTAGTACCAGAGCCAGTTGAGCAGGACCACGACCCGGTTGCGGAAGCCGATGAGGTAGTAGAGGTGAAGCAGGAGCCAGATGAGCCAGGCGAGATACCCCCGGAAGTTCACGCCGAAGGCGCTTGCCACCGCCGCGTTCCGGCCGATGGTCGCCATGCTCCCCTTGTCGCGGTAGCGAAACGGCGGCGGGGTCCTGCCCGCCTCCCGTGCCAGGATCGCACGCCCGGCGTAGATCCCCATCTGCATGGCGACGGGTGCGGTCATGGGGAGCACGGTGCCGTCCTGCTCCAGGTATGCCATGTCGCCGATGACGAACAGTTCCCGGTGACCGGGCAGCGTCAGGTCGGGCTCGACGATGATCCTGCCGCCGGGCCCCGTGGGGCCGTCGAGGGCAGCGGCCAGCGGCGCGGCCTTCACCCCGGCGGACCAGAACAGGGTATGGGCGGGGATGACCGCGCCGTCGTGCAGAACGACCCGTTCCGGTCCGGCGTCCACCACCCGGGCGTTGAGCAGCACCTCCACGGACATGCTGCGCAGTTTGCGCAGCGTATATCCCTGCAGCGCGGCCGGCATGGCCGCCAGCAGCCGGTCGGATGCCTCCACCAGCACCACCCGGGCCGCGTGGGTCTGCAGTTCCGGATAGTCCTTGGAAAGGACGAAGTGGACCAGTTCGACGAGCGCTCCGGCAAATTCCACCCCCGTCGGCCCCCCGCCGACGATGACGAAGGTCATCAGCGCCCGCTGCCGGGCCGGGTCGGGCTCCGTTGCCGCCCGCTCGAAGGCGGTGAGGATATGATTGCGCAGTCGCTCCCCGTCCGCCAGCTCCTTGAGGTCGAATGCGTGCCTCTCGACCGGCCCGATCCCGAAAAAGTTCGTGACGCTTCCGGCACCGATGATCAGGTAGTCGTAGGGGATCGTTCCGTCCGCGGTCCGGAGCGCCCGTCCGGCACAGTCGACGCCGGTCACTTCGGACAAAAAGAAGCGGGTGCCGGGCCAGCGCCGGGCCATCGCCCGCACGGAATGGGCGATCGACTCCAGCTCGAGTCCGGCGGTTGCCACCTGATACAGGAGCGGCTGGAACAGGTGGTAGTTGTTCCGGTCCACCAGCAGAACATCGTGTCCCTTTCCCGCCAGGACCCGTGCCGCCCGTATCCCCCCGAACCCCATCCCGACAATGACGATCCGTTTTCCCATCACTGCCTCCCCTGACGCTATCCCCTGAGCTGTGCCGCCTTGGCAAAGAGGATGTTGTTTTCCAGGTGGACATGCTTGTGGAGGTCGTCCTCGAACTCTCTGAGCATTTTGTAGGTGAGCGCGAAGGTGGTGCAGACATCGTCCGGAATCGCATACCCGCCGGAGAGATCGCGGATCGCGTGGACCGCATCGCCGATCGCGTTGTGTTCCTCATGGAGCGTGGCGAGAGACGCCGCGAGTGTTGCCAGATCACCCGACTCCGGGGCCGTACCCGCCTTCCGGGCCGCATCGATCCGCTTGATGGCCGGAAAGAGCACCTCCTCCTCTTCGCGGAGATGGGCCGCCATGTCGGTCGCGATCCTTTCGAAGATGCCGGCGATCTCGATTACCTCGGGGTGGCGCCCGCCATGCACCTCGGCGATCTTGCGGGCGTAGACGGCGATCTGCGCGGTATTCTCGTTGAGATAGCCGTGGTGGGTCTCCACGATGTAGTCGGCGAGGAACGGCAGACTCCAGGCCGCGTAGTTGTGCCCCCGTTCCAGCGGCTCGCTCCGGACCGCCGCAAGTTCGCGGTTGATCGCCTCCGGATCTATCCCCCTTTCCCGACAGGCGGCCGGGAGGGGGGCGTTGCCGCCGCAGCAGAAGTCGATCCCGTACCGCTCGAAGACCTGGGCGGTCCGGTAATCCTCGGCGACGTATGCGCCGACGGTTTTGGTGGAACTGTCTTTCGTCTGTGTCGATGTCCGTTCGCTCATCTCGATCTCCTCTGGCGTTTTATGGCGAAGGTGGTGGCTGCCGCCGACGATCCCTGCGACAACCCCGCACCCCAGTGATTTCCCACGCCTGTATATTCATCATAGCAGGTAACGCCGGCAACCGTCTTGATCTGGGTCATGAACCGACGATCGAAGGAGAGGGGACGCTCAGTTCTCCGCGTTACAGATCGAGAGAGGTGGTCTGGCCGGCAGGACGGTTTTATTGACCTCGGTCAAGGCGATGGATGTTTGATTGGGGTACGGTCGGTTCATGACACGGCAGCAACGGGACCGCTCATCCCTGTTGAGGTGGGCGCCGGGCTGCAAAATCCATACGCCGTGAAGACGGCAGGACAGGAGATTCAGGATGAAAAGGATACTCAAGTGGCTGGGAATTTCCGCGCCGGACGCCACCGCTGCCCCCCAGGTCGAAACGGTTGCGAACATGTTCTGTTACCAGTGTGAGCAGGCCGCCAACGGCGGCTGCAGCCGGGTGGGGGTCTGCGGAAAGGGGCCGGACGTGGCCGCGCTGCAGGACCTGCTGGTGTACGTCATGAAGGGGATCGCCTTCTGGGCCGACAAGGCCCGGGCGAAGGGGGTGACGGACCGGGAGATCGACCGGTTCATGCTTGACGGGCTCTTCACCACGGTGACGAACGTGGACTTCAGCGCCGACGAGTGTGCCCGGCTGGTGCGCACGGCGGCCGGGCTGCGCGACAAGGCCAAGGCGCTCTTTGAAAAGGCGGGCGGTGCATTCACGGGGGATATCCCCGAGGCGGCGAGACCGTTTGCCGTCGGCACCACGCCCGAACTGGTGGCGCTGGGCGCACGGCACGGGGTGAAGGATGGCGCGATCGACCCCGACGTGAAATCGGTGCAGGAGATCCTGATCTACGGCATGAAGGGGTACGCCGCCTACGCCCATCACGCCCTCGTCATCGGCCTGGAGAACGACGAGATCTACGCCTTCACCCACAAAGCGCTGGCCGCCACCCTGGACCGGAACCTGGGACTCATGGATTTCGTCGGCCTCGCCATGGAGTGCGGCCGGATCAACCTGGTGACCATGGAACTTCTGGACAAGGCCAACACCGACAGTTTCGGCCACCCGGTGCCGACGAAGGTAGCGCTCGGCACGAAGGCGGGAAAGGCGATCCTCGTCTCCGGCCACGACCTGCGCATGCTGGAGGAACTCTTGAAGCAGACCGAGGGGACCGGGGTGAACGTCTACACCCACGGCGAGATGCTCCCGGCCCACGGCTATCCCGGTCTCAAGAGATACGCACACCTCGCGGGCAACTTTGGGGGGGCCTGGCAGGACCAGGCGAAGGAGTTCGCCGACTTCCCCGGGGCGATCATCTTCAACACCAACTGTATCCAGCGTCCGGCCGAGAGCTACAGGGACCGGCTCTTCACCTGGGGGCTCGTGCAGTGGCCCGATGTGCGGAATATCGACGGATGGGACTTCTCGGCGGTCATCCGCCGCGCACAGGAGCTCCCCGGCTTTCCGGAAAATCCGGGCAGGGAGATCCTCACCGGCTTCGGCCACAATGCGGTACTCGGCGTGGCCGACAAGGTCGTCGACGCGGTGAAGGCCGGCCAGATCCGCCACTTCTTCCTCATCGGCGGCTGCGATGGCGCGAAGTCGGGACGCAACTACTACACGGAGTTCGCCGAGAAGGTGCCCGACGACTGCGTCATCCTGACGCTCGCCTGCGGCAAGTACCGGTTCAACAAGCTGGATTTCGGCGATATCGGCGGTATCCCGCGCCTTTTGGACATCGGCCAGTGCAACGACGCCTACAGCGCCATCCAGATCGCCATCGCCCTGGCCAATGCCTTCGAGTGCGGGGTGAACGACCTGCCGCTCTCCCTGATCCTTTCCTGGTACGAACAGAAGGCGGTGGCGATTCTCCTGACCCTGCTTCATCTCGGGATCAGGAACATCAAGCTCGGACCGTCGCTGCCGGCATTCATCACGCCGAACGTACTGAACTTCCTGGTAGAGAATTTCAACATCGCTCCCATCGGTACCGCCGAGGGGGACCTGCAGCAGATCCTCGGCGCGTGACCCCCTGATAGCGTCGCGGGATATGTTCCATCCGGACGTGGTTCCGACAGATGTCGGAACCACGTCCGTTTATTCTGCGCCCTGCCGCCGGACGGTATGCCTCTGCCGGGTGCCGAGCGGATGATGTGGGCCGGGGACTATCGGCGGGAGAAGGCGGTTTGCTGCCGTTAAAGCTTTCGAAAAGGCAGCCGATATGAATGGTAAAGGTTGGGGAGATATCCGATGATTCTGCAGGTGAGCTCATTGGAGCAGGAGGGAGCGCGGTATGGCCGCGAAGGTGATCAATCTCAACGAGTATCGGAAGGCCAGGATGGTTGAAGAGTACGCCGCGGCGATTCTGCAGTGCGATATCGAGGATATCCTGCGGAACAGCGGGCTGGACCCGAATACCACCCGTGAGTACCTGGAGCGGAACAGGCGGAAGGGTGTCCCGTTCGAACAGGCAGATCCAGCCGAATAACCTTTATCCCGCCGGCAGCGTGTGCCGGGAAATCCTTTGCACATACGGGATGCATGCGCAATTCCCGCCCTCTCGTCACAGATCAAGCCCCAGCCGGCGCATCTTTTCCACCAGCGTGGTCCTGTTCAGGCGAAGCAGTGCCGCCGCCCGCGCCTTGACCCCCTTGGTGAGGCTCAGGGCGTCCAGGATCATCCTCCGTTCGATGTCGTTCATGGTTTTCACCATATCCACCCCCCGCTCGCTGACCCGGGTGAGCGCCTCATCCCGGATATGGGGGGGGAGGTCGTCCAGGGCGATATGGTTACCCTCCGTCAGGGCGACGGTGCGCTCGATGATATTCTCCAGCTCCCGCACGTTGCCGGGCCAGTGGTATGTCTCCAGCGCTTCCACCGCCTCCTGGGAGATGGTCATGAGCGGCCGCTGCATCTCCCGGCAGTTCTTCGACAGGAAGTGGCGGGAGAGGGGGAGGATGTCTTCGACCCGCTCCCGGAGCGGCGGGAGGTTGACCGGGATGACGTTCAGGCGGTAGTAGAGGTCTTCGCGGAAGTTTCCGTTCCGAACCTCCTGCTCCAGGTTGAGGTTGCTGGCCGAGATAATCCGCACGTCCAGCTTGATGGTGCGGGTCGAACCGAGCCGTTCCAGTTCCTGTTCCTGCAGCACGCGCAGCAGCTTGGTCTGCAGGTGCATCGGCATGGTGACGATCTCGTCGAGAAAGATCGTGCCGGTGTGGGCTGCCTCGAACTTTCCTATCTTGTCCCGCATGGCGCCGGTGAAAGCCCCGCGCACGTAGCCGAACAGTTCGCTTTCCAGCAGGTTTTCCGGAATGGCGCCGCAGTGGACGGCGATAAACGGCTTGTCCTTCCTCGTACCGTTGAAATGGATCGCCTTCGCCACAAGCTCCTTGCCTGTCCCCGATTCCCCGAAGATGAGCACCGTCGAGTCGGTGGTGATGATCCGTTTCATCCGGTTGAACACCTTCTGCATGGCGGGGGAGCCGCCGATGATGTTGTCGAACTCGAACCGCTCCTGCAGCTGTTTTTTCAGGTAGACGTTTTCGGAAAGGAGCTTCTGCTTTTCCACCGCCTTGGCGATGATCATCCGCAGTTCGTCGATGTTGAGCGGCTTGACGATGTAGTCGAACGCCCCTTCCTTCATCGCCTGCACGGCGGTTTCGGCAGTGGCGTGGCCGGTGATGAGGATGACCTCGGTCTGGGGAGAGGTGGATTTGATCTGGACGAGGATGGTGATTCCCGAGGTGTCGGGGAGGAGCAGGTCGGTAATGACGATATTGAAATGTTCGCGTGCCAGGAGGTCGAGAGCCTCCTCCCCCGTAGCGGCACCCTGCACGACGTTGCCGTTGGTGGAGAGGAGTTTCGACATCGCCATGCGTGCCGGTTCTTCGTCATCGATGATGAGGATTCTGGTGCGCTCTTTCATGTGGCTCCCGTCGCGACGAGCCGTAAATCTAGCATGACCAGGCAGCTCTGACAAGTCCGCCGTGCCGCCGCATATGGAAAAGGCCGTTCCGGTGTCCGGAACGGCCTCTGGTAGCCGGTTGATGCGAACCGCGGCATCAGAACTTGTAGAGCACCTCTATCTTCGCGTGTTTCTTGAGACCGTCCACGTAGTCGCCGATCAGTTTCTGCATCTTCTGCCGTTTGAGATAGGCGATGATCTTGTCCTTTGCCTCGTTGAACGTGACGGTGGTCGCCGGTTTCCTGTCGGTCAGCTTGATGATGTGATAACCGAACTGGGTTTCCACGACGTCGCTGATCTCGCCCGGCTTGAGCGCCATGGCGGCATCCTCGAACGGTTTTACCATCTGCCCCTTGCCGAAATAGCCCAGATCTCCCCCCTGCGCGCTGCTGGGGCAGGTGGAGTATTTCTTGGCGAGGGTGGCGAAATCCTTACCTTCCTTGAGCTCTTTCAGGATCGACTCCGCTTTTTCGCGGGCCTTTTTCTTGTCGGCCGCCGAGGCCTTCTGGTCGACACCGATCAGGATATGGCTGGCACGGATCGACTCGGGGGTCACGAACTTGTCCTTGTTCTCGTCGTAGAACTTCTTCGCCTCGTCATCCGATACGTTTGCCTTGCCATTGAGTTCCGAGTCGACAAGGTTTGAAACGATAACCTCCTTGGCGGTAAGTGCCCTGAGCTCATCCATGGTGATGCCGGCATCCTTGAGGGCCTTGTCGAACTCTTCCTTGCCGGGAATCTTTTTTTTGTACTCTTCGATCTGCGCGTCCACCTGCTTGTCCAGATCCTTGACCGGATGTTTTTTGCCTTCCTGGTACAAAAGCTCCGCGCCGATCAGCTGGTTGAGCGCCGCCTCCTTGAACTGCTTGGAGAGGTCGGGGGTCATTGCCTGGAAGGGAATCTGGCTCTTCGCGATCATCGTTTTTGTGGCGCGTTCCAGGTCGAGTAACGGAATCTCCACGCCGTTGACCGTGGCGACCGGGCCGGTCTGGGTCTGGGGAGCGGCACTCTCCTCAGCCGGCTTGGTAGCTGTCTGTTCGGCGGCAGCGGCAATACCCGCGGTAATCGCGATGGTGCATACAATCGTCAGAAGCAGGTTTGTTACACGAAGTTTCATGCGGGCTTCTCCTTGGGTTTAGTATCGGGAAAATAGTAGCACTACGGCTCTTTAAATAACAAGCCCAAAAAAATGCGGCCCTAGGCCGTTGGAAATCGCATGTAATCGAAGTTTTAGAACAAATGTTTATTCTTGACATTGTGGCGCCGTTCTGGCTTTATACACAGTCACAATTTTTTTATAAGCATTTAAAATAGCTGAATAATTTTATTGTAGCTAAAGTGCGGCCGAAAAGGGCTTGTTTTATTTTCCGTTCAAAGAGGGAGGTAGCAGCATGGAGAAACAGAAGTTCCGCAAGGTAATGGCAGCGAACCGCGGCGAGATTGCCATCCGCATCTTCAGGGCCTGTACGGAACTGGGGATTGGTACCGTGGCCATCTATTCCGAGGAAGACAAGCTGTCGCTGCACCGTTACAAGGCGGATGAGGCCTACCTCGTGGGCAAGGGGAAAAACCCCATCGATGCCTATCTGGGGATCGACGAGATTATCGCCCTTGCGCTCCATACCGATGTTGATGCGATCCATCCCGGCTACGGGTTCCTGTCGGAGAACGCCGAGTTCGCCGAAAAATGCGAGGCGGCCGGCATCGTCTTTATCGGTCCCACCGCGGAGATGCAGCGTGCGTTGGGGGACAAGGTTGCCGCCCGCAAGGTGGCGCTTGCCGCCGGCGTGCGGACCGTACCCGGCACCGAGGACCCCATCGAAAAGGAAGAGGATGCCCTGAAGTTCGCCAAGGACCACGGTTATCCGATCATCATCAAGGCGGCGGCCGGTGGTGGCGGACGCGGCATGCGCGTGGCGACCAACCGGAAGGAGCTTCTGGAGGGGATGGTTGCGGCCCGCAGCGAAGCGAACGCCGCATTCGGCAACCCTGCGGTCTTCCTCGAGCGGTACCTGGCAAACCCCAAGCATGTGGAAGTGCAGATCCTGGGCGACAACTACGGGAATCTGGTGCATTTCTTCGAGCGTGACTGCTCGATCCAGCGGCGTCACCAGAAACTGGTGGAATTCGCACCGTCGCTCGCACTGCCCCAGAAGACCCGGGAGGAACTCTGCGGGGCGGCGCTCAAGATCGCCGGCCAGGTGAACTACCGGAACGCCGGTACCGTCGAGTTCCTGCTGGATGAAGAGGGGCAGTGGTACTTCATCGAGATGAACCCCCGCATCCAGGTGGAACATACGGTGACGGAGCTTATCACCGGCCGCAATCTGGTGCAGAACCAGATCCTCGTCGCCGCCGGGTGCAAACTCTCCGATCCGGTGATCAATATCCCGGACCAGTCCGCCATCGATATGCGCGGCTATGCCATCCAGTGCCGCATCACCACCGAGGACCCGACCAACAACTTCGCCCCCGACTTCGGCACCATCACCACCTACCGGTCGGCGGCCGGTTTCGGCGTGCGTCTCGATGCCGGCAATGCGTTCACCGGTTCGCGCATCACGCCACACTACGATTCCCTGCTGGTGAAGGTGAGTTCCTTCGGCCTTACCTTCCAGGGGGCGGCCAAGACGATGAACCGTTCCCTCCAGGAGTTCCGGGTGCGCGGGGTCAAGACGAACATCGGCTTCCTGGAAAACGTCATTACCCACCCGGTGTTCCTCGCCGGCCAGTGCGATACATCGTTCATCGACAAGCATCCCGAACTCCTCGATATCCCGGTGAAGAAGGACCGCGCCACCAAGGTGCTGGCGTTCATCGGAGATGTCATCGTCAACGGATCGCCCGGCATTACCAAACCGCTCAAGTCGGCGGAACTCATTGAGGCGCGGGTGCCGGAAGTGGACTTCACGAAGCCGCGGCCTGCGGGGAGCCGCGACCTGTTCATGAAGCTCGGCGCCGAAGGGCTCAGCAAGTGGATTCTTGAGCAGAAGAAGCTCCTCATTACCGATACCTCCATGCGTGACGCCCACCAGTCGAACCTGGCGACGCGGGTCCGGACCTACGACCTGCTGAAGATCGCCGAGCCGACCTCGTACCTCGGCGCGGACCTCTTCTCCCTGGAGTGCTGGGGCGGTGCGACTTTCGACGTCGCCATGCGCTTCCTGAAGGAAGACCCCTGGCAGCGGCTGCACAAGCTGTCCGAACAGATTCCCAACATCCTGTTCCAGATGCTGCTGCGCGGCTCCAATGCCGTGGGGTACACCAACTATCCGGACAACGTGGTACAGAAGTTCGTGGAAGAAGCTGCCAATTCGGGGATCGACATTTTCCGGGTATTCGACTCCCTCAACTGGACCAGGGGTATGGCGGTGGCCATGGAGGCGGTGCGCAAGACCGGCAAGATCTGCGAGGCGTCCATCTGCTATACCGGCGACATCACCGATCCGAAACGGGACAAGTACCCCCTCGAATACTACGTGAACACGGCGAAGGAGCTGGAAAAGATGGGCGCGCATATTCTGGCCATCAAGGATATGGCCGGGCTCCTGAAGCCGATGGCCGCCTACAAGCTGGTGAAGGCGCTGAAGGAGAACATCGGCATCCCCGTGCATCTCCACACCCACGACACCTCTTCAAACGGCAGCGCCATGCTGCTGATGGCGTGCGATGCCGGTGTCGATATCGTCGACGCGGCGCTGTCGTCACTGTCCGGCCTCACCTCCCAGCCCAACCTGAACGCCCTCGTGGCGGCACTGGAAGGGGGCGAGCGCGATCCGCAGGTCAATGCGCGCGGCCTTCAGAAGCTGGCCAACTACTGGGAGACGGTACGTGAGTACTACGCTCCGTTTGAATCCGGCCTGAAAAATGGCACCGCCGAGGTCTACCGTCACGAAATCCCCGGCGGACAGTACTCCAACTACAAACCGCAGGTGGCCGGTCTCGGCCTGCTCGACCGGTGGGAGGAGTGCAAGGAGATGTACCACAAGGTCAACCTCCTGTTCGGCGACATCATCAAGGTGACCCCGTCGTCCAAGGTCGTGGGCGACATGGCCATGTTCCTGGTGAAGAACAACCTGCAGCCGGAGGACGTATTCACCAAGGGTGAAGAGCTGATTTTCCCCGAGTCCGTCGTCGGCATGTTCAAGGGGATGATCGGCCAGCCGTACCAGGGGTGGCCGGAAGAGTTGCAGAAGATCATCCTGAAAGGTGAGCAGCCGATCACCTGCCGTCCCGGCGAACTGCTGGAACCGGTGAATTTCGAGGAAGAGCGTACCAAGCTGGAAGTGAAGGTCGGCCATCCGGTCGACGACAGGGCGCTCATCTCCCATATCCTCTATCCCCATGTCTATCCGGAGTTCGACAAACACCTTCAGGATTTTTCCGACACCTCGGTCATCCCGACCCCCATCTTCTTCTACGGTCTGGAGCCGGGGCAGGAGACCTCGCTGGATATCGAACCGGGCAAGACCCTGATCATCAAGCTCAACGCCATCGGCAAGGTTCATGCCGACGGTACGCGCCAGGTCTATTTCGAGTTGAACGGCAATGCACGTTCGGTTTGTATCCGCGACCTGGCGGCGCAGACGGACGAGTCGGTGCGCGAGAAGGCCGACAAGGGTAACCACAAGCATGTGGGGGCCCCCATGCCGGGCAAGGTGCTCAAGCTGAACGTGAAGTCGGGCGATGAGGTCAAGGCCGGCGACGTCCTGTTGGTCACCGAGGCGATGAAGATGGAGACCAACATCAAGGCAAAGGAAGATGCCGTTGTTGCCGAGGTGAAATTCAAGGAAGGCGACAAGGTGGAGAAGGAAGACCTGCTGATCGTCATGGCCTGATCCGATATTTCGGGCAGAAATCGCAATAAAAGGCGGCCGAAAGGCCGCCTTTTATATTATGGTGGTGATTGCGCAGGGTTGCGTGGTGCGAAGGCAGGATACGGCAACGGGATGCTGGAGATCCGGCGCGAATGCCGGCGCCGGACCAGATTCCGTCAGCTTACCGTATGCGGCGTGCTTCACGGCGCATACAGGCACGTTGGTTCGGTGAGGGGATGCTGCCAGAAGTCCCTCTTTTCGTCTCCTGAGCGGTTGCACGGATTTGAGCACGTGCCGGTATGGCGCGGCGATTGGGGACCATCTGTTTGATATCGTTCAGTTGTGCCGACAAGAACAGCTGTCTCGACGGCGCCCGGCGGATTCTTTCCCCGTTTTGGCACTGACAGTGCAGATCGAGTAGTATCGTATCGGCGGAAACCACCAAACCGTCGGTGCGGGCAGATGCGTGGTGATGTAAGCGCGGAATCAGTCTGGGATTTTGGCTCAATCCTGTTGACTTTACGATTGTTTTTCCTATAGTTTGAACGCTGTAGTTCCACTTTGCAATCGAGTGCGTTACCCGCCGGACACCTGTCTTCGCAAAATATCTCTCGTGACTCGAACAGTGTAACGGTCCCGGCAGCGACGGCCGGGAAGAAGCGTACGCTGCAGGAGGAGTGATGTTTACTCTCGATAAGTCGCTGCTGGGGATCATGGCAGCCGAAATGGATGTGACGGAAGTGTATCGCTCGACGATACCGCAAAGCGTTGCAGTCGAAGGGCTTTCGAGCAGTCCCTGCGAGGCGTTCGCCTGTTCGATAAAAAATGCCGGCAGCGATCAGACCGACATCTACGTGATGTTGCGTTTTCCTTCCGAGAAGTATTCGCTGGTGTACCGGCCTGACCGGAAGGTTCTCACCCAGGCGGACTATGCAGAGGTCATGAAGGATGCACAGGAGTTTCTTGGGTCCCTGGGGTTTGTCCTTGAACCGGTCAACCTGAATTACAGCCGTGCCATGCGTGAAGTGGTGATCCGCAGTCTCCGCCTTCTGAGTGCACCCGGGAGCCTGGACGGGATGTGCCACCCGCTTTCCGACAAGCCGGAAAAGATCAGGGCGCGGGGGAAAGCGCCGACGCCTGCCGCTCCCGGCGGACGGCAGGAGCCGCCTGCTGCGGCAGAACAGGAGGTGAAATTGCCGGAATCGTTTGCCGCCGCGAACGGTGGTGAACTGGAGGATGAGCTGCGCAACGAGATTGCAAGGCTGGCTGGCGAACTGGTTAAACAGAAGCGGTCGCACGAGAAGGAGCATGCGGCCATCGCTGCGGCTCGCGACAAGGCGCTGACGGACCATGCTGCATTACAGAAAAAGATTGACGCGGTCACGGCTGAACTGAGCTCCGTCCGGAAGACGCACGAGGACGAGATGGCCTCCCTCATCCGGGAGCGGGAACAAGGCGGCGTATCGTCCGAGGCGTACACCCGTCTCGAGCACGAGCTCTACGAAGCAGAGGGGGAAAAGGAGCGGCTTTCCGCCGAGCTTGCCGCCATGGAAAAGGCATACATGCAGGAGCTGGACGAACTGCGAAAAGAGTTGAAGCGTCATGCGGTAGAAAAAGAAAAGATGCGGCAGACGCTGACCGCCGAATGCGACGGCCTGCAAAGCAAGTTGAATAACCTCGCTGCGGAAAAACAGGCCGTTGAAACGACCATGGGTGAGCAGCTGGCTGCAGCGAGGAGTGCCGCGGAGTCACGATCTGTGGAGTTTGAAGCGTTGCGGGCGGGACAGGAAAAGGAGCTGTCGGGACTCGCCGACGAGTGGGAGCGGCTCCTCATGGAAAAATCGGCTGAACATGACCGTATTTCCGGAGAACTTGCCAAGACCCGTGCAGAGGCGGAGCTGCTGCGGAGTACGCAGGTCTCGGCGGATGAAATGGAGGAACTCCGGAAGGAGCTGGCAAAGGCCGTTGCCGACAGGGCTGCCACCGAAAAATCCCTGAAGCAGATGCTTGCCGTTGTAGAGGAGGAAGAGCGAAAGCGTACCGCGGACCAGGCCGCCCTTCAGGAGGCGTACGATGCGGAGCGCTCGCGGCATAACGACGAAATGGTGCAGCAGGCGACGAAGCTGCAGGAGGCCACCGCGGCGCTTGCCTCGGTTCAGGCCGAGCTGGCCCGGCTGACGACGGAAAAGTCGGCAGCCGAGCAGTCAATGTCCCAGACCATCTCGTTGCTGGAAGAAGAGGTCGAGCTGCTCTCTGCCGAAAAGGCGGCTCTTGCGGAGGGGCATGCCGTAGAGATGGCCGGTTTGCGCTCGCGACTGAAACGTTCCGCGTCCGGTACCGGCGTTTTGGACGCCGGTGTCGCCGCCGAGGTGGCGCCGCCGGTGCCAGTTCCTGCACCGTCCGAAACACGAAGGGGGCGGCAACTCCCCGGAGAGATGCCGGCGGAGCGTGCGTCCGAACCGGTTAAGAAGGAGATTGAGGAACGGAAGCCGGAACCGGCCGCGAGCGCCCTCCTCTCCCGGCCGAAACGGCGGGCTGCGCCGGCAGATGCAACCGAAGAGGAGGCGTTAGTCGATGCGGTCGGGAGCGACGGGATGTTCCACGTCTCCAGCCGGCTCAAGGGGATCGAGGTCAACGAAGGCGATGACCTTGTGGAGCTCCACCAGTCGATCAATGTGCTGAACGTTGCCGCCGAAGGCTACCCGATGCAGAAGAGCTCTTCCTACGTCTGTGCGATCAGAAAAGGGGGGGCGGTCCGCGTCTATATCGCGCTCTATCTCACGGAAAGCAAGGCGGTTCAGGTGTATGTCACCGCCGGTGGAAAGAAGATTCCGCCCTGGGAGGAGGCCCTGAGAGAGGCGATCCTCTTCACGGAAACCATCGGATTCATGATGGACCGTGTCGAGTTCGGAAGCAGTCCTGAAGAGTACGAGCCGCTGCTTGCCGGCATCCCCGTGTTCATTTTCTAAATAGTGTCCATCTCGTGTCAAGTTTTTGAGTGACAATCTGCCGTCGTGACAGTGCCATGACGCGCTCACCCATTCACATCGCCGGCCTGCCACGGCATCATCCTGATTCCCCTGAAATGCTTCCCACGTTCGTGCCGACAGCCGCCTTTCTCCTGGCGATTTCACCGCCTGGATGGAGTCCATCCTGCTGAATTGCCCCTTATTGCCGCAATGTCATCGAATTGACTCTTTTGGCTGTCCTCAGATCTGCATTCTGCCGACCGCGTCGACGTGTTTGTTCTTGTAATGTGCTGATAATGCATGGTGTTTTGGCGCGATGGGCCGGCCGTGGTCGCATGTGCGAGCTCCCCGGGGTTGTGGCACTTTAGTTGCATTAAAATGGTCATTCGGTAGCGGCGACATATTCGCCGTGTACTGCCGGCCTCGCCCGGACAAATGATCCTGATTGATGGCGTCGACCCCATGAACCAGTGCACCGAATATGACAACTGCAGCAAGGATCTCGTCGCTACCCATGCGCCGATCATGAGCTGCATCGTGCAGGTGATCGCGCAGTACGTTCTCCCCGATTTCGCGGAAAGCGAGCGGATCGGCGTGGCGCTGTTCTGTCTCGTGGTGGCGGCATCGCGCGTGAAGGCGCACGGTGATTCTGTCTGTGCGGATATCGATGCCTCCAAGGCGTGGTCCGACCTGATCGACGAACTTTCGGACCAGGGCGTGCTACCGCGGCTCGCACGGGACTCATGCCGTCAGCTCGGCACCAAGGTTATCTCTCTGGAAAACAGGCTTGGGCGCGGCCTTTTGGCGCACGAACTTGCAGATGCTCTCGGAGTCAGTACCGGCCAGTACCACGCCCTGCAGAGGGAGATCGGA
>JAJYBI010000042.1 GCA_021779095.1 Deltaproteobacteria bacterium | reverse complement strand
GTAAGATGCGTGTAGGACATGGTGGGCTCCTCCTGGGGTATGTGTTGGTCGCGCTTCACACACTACCAGATTTGCCTGCCATGTCCTCTGCTTAGCTCACATGGTGCACTTACGAATTGAATCTACCAGCTGAAGGAGTAAGCTGAAGGGTCAGGTCTACATTCTACACGAAACCAGAATTCTTTGAATGATAGAGGCGATTCTATCGATCAAAGGAGAGCACAATGGCACGACCGCTACGGATCGAGTACCGTGGGGCCTTCTACCACGTCACGTCGCGGGGGAATGAGCAGAAGGACGTATTCAAAAGCCGGCGGGATCGGGAGAAGTTTCTTGAATATCTGGCATCGGCAACACAGCGGTACGGGGCGACAATCCACGCCTATTGCCTGATGAGCAACCACTATCATCTGTTGCTGGAGACGCCGGAGGGAAACCTTTCCGCGATCATGCGTCACATCAACGGGGCGTACACGACCTACTTCAACATCAAGCGAAAGAGGTCGGGACACCTGTTCCAGGGCAGATACAAGGCAATCCTCATCGAGGTCGATGAGTACCTGGTGGAGCTTTCGCGCTACATACACCTTAATCCGGTGCAAGCCGGCATGGTCGAAAGGCCCGAGCATCACCAGTGGTCCAGCTATCAGAGCTTCATCGGGCAATGCACGCCACCCGAATGGCTGAAAACGGGTCTTATTCTGGGCAGCTTCGTCAAGCGGGAAGCGGCCGCGCAGAAAAAGTACCGATGCTTTGTCGAAGACAAGCTCGGCAAGGAGTACGAAACGCCACTTAAGGGAACCTTCGGCTCATCAATACTGGGGAGCCCGGGTTTTGTGGAAGAAATCTCGGCTGCGCACGTAAAGGGTAAGGAAGATGCCAACATCCCGGCGCTGCGGCAGTTTACAAGCAGGCCAACGCCGGAGGAAATATTTGCAGCAGCACAAGCCGAGTTTGCCGATGACGAGAAGCTGGCACGACAGGCAGGAATCCATATTTGTCATAGGTATAGCGGGATGAGGCTGCGGGAGATAGGAGACCTGTTCAAGGTGCGGGATACGGCAATCAGTGAGGCGAGCAGGAGGTTTGCCCGCAAACTGGAGTCAGACGGAGAGCTGAGAAAAAAGGTTGAAAAGGTAAAGGACAGGCTGAATAAGTGTGGAATGTAGACCTGCCCCCTTTGTTTTTCTGACCCTTTTGTTTTTCCTTGGGAAAAAAGAGCACCTCGCCCGACAAAAATACCGGGATTTTGTCGAGAGAATCGACATCGGGGCCTATGAAAGCCCATTGGAGCAAGCAACGAGTGTCGCGTCTACGCATTGACAAGAACATCCACCAGGGTCGGGAATAAATGCAGCGACATACAACTTGACGGTTTCGGTAGCCCGAGTGTATTTTTCGGGTAAGCGGCGACCTCGTCACGGTATGGTTGTCGTGGGAAAGGAGCTGGACCGATGGGGATTGCCATTAAGGTTGAGGAAATGAGCTTAGCCGAAAAGCTTGAAACAATGGAGACGCTGTGGGACGACTTGTGTCGGCATGTGCACGATGTTGCCGTTCCCGAATGGCACCATGAGGTTCTTGCCGCACGCATTGCAGATGTGAAGGATGGGAACGCCCGGTTCACGGACTGGGAGTCCGCCAAGGAAACCATCCGTGAGTCGTTGAAGTGAACATTCGCATTCTCGATGCCGCCGGGCAGGACCTGATAGACGGTTATCACTTCTACGAAGCGCAAGCGGAAGGCCTTGGCAGTTACTTTATCGATTCTCTTTATGCCGATATAGATTCGTTGCGAATTTTCGGCGGGATTCACCTGGTTGTGCGTGGCGGGTATTTCCGGCTACTGGCGAAACGATTTCCTTTTGCAGTTTACTATCGATTGGAAGAGGGGACTGTTTTCGTCTATGCAGTTCTTGATTGCCGCCGGAGTCCTGCGTGGAGCAGGAAGCGGCTAAAGACCGAAGGCGGCTGAATAACGGCGGGGTACCTCCCCGCCGTTTCCGCATTCAGGCGATAATCAAAGAAATTCCATGAGCCGCGGGATCGCCTGTTCCAGGCAGCGGTGGCTGTGGGCCTCGATGGTGTGGACCGCATGGGGGGCGTACTGCCGCATGAGCCGGAAGAAGAGGGGAAAGTCGATGGTGCCGCAGCCGATGGGGCCGTGGTCGTCCTTCGTGCCGCCGTTGTCGTGGATATGTACCTCGGCGATGCGCGCGCCGAGCCGCTCGAACCACTCCTCCAGACCCACGGCGTGGAACAGGTTCCAGTGCCCCACGTCGAAGCAGTGCCTGAGCCGGGGGGCCTCGATGGCGTCCAGCAGCATGCAGAGGGTGGACGGCTCTTCCTCGAAGATGTTCTCCACGGCGATGACCGTGTCGATCTCCTCCGCGCGCCGGACCACCTCTTCCCAGACCGGGATGCTCCGCTGAAGCCACTCCTCCTGCTGGCTGCCGTAGCGCCACCGGTCGTAGCCGGGGTGGAAGACCATGCAGCGCGGTAAGAGGATGGCCGCCGCGTCCATCACCTGCCTGAACCGGTGGATGGTGGCGTCCCGCAGGAGCGGCTCGGCGGAGCCGGGGTTCAGGTCCATGAACGGCGCGTGGATGGTGCACGGCATGCCGCGGTCGCGCATCTCGGCGGCAACGGCGGCCAGCTCCCCGGTGTCGAGGCCGTCCAGGACCTCGGCGGGGAGGAACACCTCGGGGCAGATCCCCGCGGCGGCGGCGTAGTCGAGGTTTTCCCGCAGGATGGGGTAGGGGACGTGGACGAAGATCGTTTCAGGCATGGGGGGGCTCTTTCGGTGTGTGTTTTCTGATGATGGCATCGGCGCAGTCGCTGCAGCTGATGAGCTTTTCCAGTTTCTGGATCGCCCCCGGCTCGCCGAGGACGATGAGGGTGTCGCCGGCGTCCAGTTTGCTGGAGGGGGCGGGGTTGAACATCATCTTGCCGTCCAGCTTCTTGATGCCGATGATGATGACGCCGGTCTCCTTGCGGAATCCCGAGGTGACGAGCGTCTCCCCGAGGAAGCCCGATTCGGGCGGAATCCTGATCTCCTCCATCTGCAGGTCCAGGTGCTCGCGGCCGGTGGCGATCTCGATGAAATCCACCACATTGGGGCGCAGGATCGCCTGGGCCATCCGGTTGCCGCCGATGAGATACGGTGAGATGACCTTGTTGGCCCCGGCCCGCTTCAGCTTGATCTCCGACCCCTCCTCGCCGGAACGGGCGAGGATGTACAGGTCGGGGTTGAGGCCGCGGGCGGTGAGGGTGATGTAGACGTTCTCCGTATCGGAGGTGACGACGGTGATGAGCCCCTTGGCCTGCCTGATCCCGGCGCGCAGGAGGGTTTCGTCCTCCGTGGCGTCGCCCCGGATATGCAGGTATTCCTCCTGATGCAGCTTCTCGTGCACCTCCGGATGTTTTTCGATCACCACGAACGGCAGCGGCTTGGCGGCGAATTCGCGGCAGATGAGGGCGCCCATCCTGCCATATCCACAGATGATGTAGTGGTCGTGAAGTGCTTCGATCTTTTTCTGCACCTTCTTCCTCCCGAGGATCTGCTGCAACTGCCCCTCAAAAATGGTCTGGGCCAGGCTCCCCACGATGTAGCCGAGGACGCTGACTCCGACGATGATGAGGACAATCGTGAAGACCTTTCCGCCGTCGGACAGGTCGTGGACCTCACGGAATCCCACCGTCCCCAGGGTGATGACGGTCATGTACAGCGCATCGAGAAAACGCCATTTCTCGATGGCCATATACCCCGCCGTGCCGACGCCGATAAGGACCGCCATGAACAGCAGGGGGAATCTCAGTTTGCGGACGACCGGGTCCATCGCTGCTCCTTGCGGCAGAGAGTACTATCTGAACCGGTAAATTTCAAGTCTTTTGCCTGGGAAAACCGCGTGATATCTGAAAGTTATCCGGGTGCATTCGAATGTATTGACTTTTTATGCATACTGTATACAATTGGCGCACATCGGACACGAGGAAGGCAATGATGAAACGGCACATGGACAAGCACCTGACGTTGCGCGAACGCATCCTCGAGACCATCCGGGACGCCATCACGAGCGGCAAGCTGAAACCGGGAGAAAAGGTCGCCGAGCCGGAACTGGCGGAGCGGATGGGGATCAGCCGTACGCCGATCCGCGAGGCGTTCCGGCAGCTGGAGTCGGAGGGGTATCTGACCGTCATCCCGCGCAAGGGGGCGGTGGTCATCTCCTTCTCCGAGCGCGACATCGAAGAGTTCTACGCCATCAAGAGCATCCTGGAAGGGTATGCGGCACGGCTGGCCTGCCGGAACCTGACCAACCGCGAGATCGACCGTCTTGCCACCATCAACGAGAAACTGCGGCAGCTGGCCGGCGAAAGGGACGTGAAGCAGTTCTTCCGGGTTCACAACGACTTCCACGAGCTGTTCATCCGCGCCGCCGACAACGACAAGCTGCGCGACCTCATTGCCGACCTCTTGCGCAAGTTCCAGCGGCTGAGGGTCGCCTCCCTGAGCCTGCCGGGGCGGATGCATGTCTCCGTTCAGGAGCACGACAAGATCATCGAGGCGTTCCGCAACCGTGACGCCGATGCGGCGGAACGGCTGGTGCGGAAGAACGCCGAGTACGGCGGCAAGGTCCTCGTGCAGGCGGGCGATGGTGCCTACCTGCCCAGGCCGGAGCATCTCCTCGACGAAGAACTCGATATCTAGCCCGTCCCCGCCGGCGGGCTAAGCGTTTCTGCCCGTCATCCCATTGAGCCGTGCCATGTCGTGAACGATCACGCGGCTCCCCTCCACCTCGATGATCCCTTCCTCCTTCATCTTCCGGAAGGTGCGGGACAGCGTCTCGCTCACCGTTCCCAGGTGCGACGCCAGCTCTCCCTTCTTCATCTCCAGGTCCAGGTAGGTTATCCCCTGGAACGTCGTCGATTTCTTTTCCGCCAGCGCCACCAGGTAGGCGGCCAGCCGCGCCGGCACCTCGGCGAAGGAGAGCTCCTCGATCTGCCGGGCGAACTTGCGCAGGAGGAGCGACAGGGAGACGATCAGGTTGAGGGCGAAGCGGGGGTTCCGCTCCAGGAGCCCCATGAACGCCTCGCGGGGGAAGAAGAGCGCCTCACCCTTCTCCAGCGCCCGCGCCTCGGCGGGATACCGGCCGTCGCCGAAGAAGGCCGCCTCGGCAAAGGTCTCCATGGGATGGACGAAGTGCAGCACCTTCTCCTTTCCCTCCGGCGATATCTTGCACAACTTCAGGCTCCCCGCCGCCAGGAGGTAGAAGCCGGTAGCCGCCTCCCCCTCCGTGAAGAGCGATTCCCCCCGGGCGAACGTACGCCTGACGGCGATGGTCGCCACCTCGTCGAGATATTCCTCCTCAAGGCCGGAGAAGAGGAGCGATTTTTTCAGGATGTTCTTGTTGTCCATGCGGGTCCTTTTCGAAATTATTACTACATACAAGCTGGTACCTTGTAACTTTTTCAACTACGCTAATAACATTTCCCTCCCCCCTTTGCGGGGGAGGGCGATGGTGGGGGGCATGTGCCAGATTTTGCGTAGACTGCCGCTTCACCCACCCCCTGCCCCCTCCCGTCAAGGGAGGGGTATTATGCGAACACGACAGCGTTGCAAGGTGCTATCGTGTGACGAATCCCCTGATCTTTTCCGCCACCTGCTGCGGGGTGAGGCCGAACTTTTCCGCCAGCAGTTCGGCCGGTGCGGAGGCGCCGAACTCCTCGATGCCGACAAAGAGGCCATTCTCTCCCAAAAGCCGCCACCAGAGCGCCCCCCGGCCCGCCTCCACCGCCACGCGCGGCACGCCGGCGGGGATCAGTGACTCCCGGTACTCCGCCGGTTGGGCCATGAACGTCTCCAGGCAGGGGACGGAAACGATGCGGGACGCGATCCCCTGTCCCGCCAGCAGCCCCCCCGCTGCCACCGCCAGGGAAACCTCGGAGCCGCTGGCGAGGATGCAGACCGCCGGCCTGTCGCCGCCGTCCGCCACGCAGTAGCCGCCGTGCGCGACCAGTTCCCGGTCGAAGTTTTCCGGACGCGGGATGGCCGGCAGCTTCTGGCGGGTGAGGATGAGTGCCGTCGGCCCGTCGGTGCGGCGCAGCGCCATCGTCCAGGCCATGGCGGTCTCCAGGCCGTCCGCCGGCCGGATCACCCGGAGGCCGGGAATGAGCCGCAGGGCGGAGAGCTGTTCCACCGGCTGGTGGGTGGGGCCGTCCTCGCCGACGAAGATGGAGTCGTGGGTGAAGACGTAGACGACCTGCAGCCCCATGAGGGAGGCGAGCCGGATGGAGGGACGGCAGTAGTCGGAGAAGACGAGGAACGTGGCGCCGAACGGGACGAAGCAGCCGTACCGGGCCATGCCGTTCATGACGGCGGCCATGGCGTGCTCCCGGATGCCGAAATGGAGGTTGCGGCCGGCGAATGCGCCGGCGGCGATGCCGGGTGACTCCTTGATCCAGGTGTTGGTGGACGGCTCCAGGTCCGCCGAGCCCCCCGCGAGTGCGGGGATCGCGGCGGCCGCCGCCTGGATCACCCTGCCCGACAGGCTGCGGGTCGCGCCTTCCACCCCGGCGACGGCGGCCGCCAGCCGCTCAGCCAGGTCGGCCGGTATCTCCCGGTGCCACATTGCGTCCCACAGCTCCGCCCGTTCCGGGTTGCGGCGCCGCCAGAGCATGAAGTTGTGCTCCCAGTCGGCGTAGGTCGCCTGCAGCTCCATCCGGCGGTTGTGGCAGAGCGCCCGCACCTCGGCGGGGATGTGGAACGGGTCGTCCGGCCAGCCGAGATGCTTCCGGGTGGCGGCGGCCTCCTCCGGCCCCAGCGGCGAGCCGTGGGCGCCGGCCGTGTCGTGCTTGTGGGGACTGCCGTGGGCGATGTGGGTGCGGGCGATGATGATGGAGGGGCGGGTCGTTTCCGCCCTGGCCGCGTCCAGCGCGGCGGTGATCTGCGGCAGGTCGTGGCCGTCGATCTTCTGCACGTGCCATCCCGCCGCACCGAAGCGGGCCGCCACGTCCTCGGACCAGGCGAGACCGGTCTCACCCTCGATGGTGATGCCGTTGTCGTCGTAGATGCAGGTAAGGTTCCCGAGCCCCAGGTGGCCGGCCAGTGACGTCGCTTCCGCGCTGATCCCCTCCATCAGGTCGCCGTCGCTGATGATGGCGTAGACGAGATGGTCGATGGGGCGGAACAGGTCGTCGTTGAAGCGGGCCGCCGCCATGCGGGACGCGAGCGCCAGCCCCACGCCGTTGGCGATCCCCTGACCGAGGGGGCCGGTGGTGACCTCCACCCCGGGGGTAACGCCGAACTCCGGGTGCCCCGGGGTGCGGCTTCCCCACTGGCGGAACCGTTTCAGTTCGTCCAGCGGCAGGTCGTAGCCGAACAGGTGCAAAAGGCCGTAGAGGAGCATGGAGCCGTGCCCCGCCGAGAGGACGAACCGGTCGCGGTTGGGCCAGTCGGGGACGGACGGGTTGAAACTGAGATAACTGTGCCAGAGGGCGAAGGCGTAGTCGGCGGCTCCCATGGGGAGGCCGGGGTGCCCCGATTTCGCCTTCTCGACGCCGTCTACCGCCAGCATGCGCAGGGTGTCGGCGCCCAGTTTCGCCTCATGGGCGGTAAGCCGTGAATTCATGCGGGCTCCTTCCGGCCGGTAACAACATCTGCCGGCCGGTCTTGTGGGTAGTTAGGCTTGAAGGTACAATTGGTGCGGGAGGAAGCCATGTCGGAACATCATGATCTCGTCATTCTCGGCTCCGGGTCCACGGCCTTTGCCGCCGCCCTGCGGGCCGCATCACACGGCGCGAAGGTGCTGATGGTGGAGAAGAGCGTCCTCGGCGGGACCTGCATCAACTGGGGATGCGTGCCCAGCAAGACCCTCATACACACCGCGCTATTCTATCAGGAGGCCCGCCTCGGGGCAAGGTACGGACTCGGCATTTCCGGGGATGGGTTCGATTACGATATGCTGTCCGCGCACAGGGAAGAGGTGGTGAAATACCTGCGGCAGACGAGATATCTGGACGTGCTGCGGGACGTGCCCAACCTCACCATGGTGCGCGGCACCGGCCGGTTCCTCAATCCCCATACCATCGAGGTGGACGAGCGGGAATACCGGTCGGACCGGTTTCTCGTCGCCACGGGGGGAAATCCCCGTGTTCCCGAGATCCCGGGGCTGCAGGAGGTGACCTGGCTCACGAGCCGCAGTGCGCTCCTCCTGAAGGAACCGCCCCGGTCGCTGGTCGTCATCGGCGGCGGGGTGATCGCCCTGGAGATGGGGCAGATGTACCGCCGGCTGGGGATACCGGTGACGGTGCTGGAGCACGGGCCGCGCCTGCTGCTGAACGTGGAGTCGGAACCGGCACTGGCACTGCAGCAGGCGCTGTCCGACGAGGGGATGGAGATCGTGACCGGTGTCTCGGTCTGCTCCGTCGCGCGGCGGGGGGAGGAGACCGTCGTGGCGGCGGAGCTGCGGGGAGAACGGCGCGAATTCGCCGCCCACCGGCTTCTGCTGGCGGTGGGAACGGAACCCGCCACCGCCGGCATCGGCCTGGAACGGGCCGGGGTGGAACTGAACGGCCACGGGTTCATTCGGGTGGACGAGCGGATGGCCACCTCGGCGCCCGGCATCTGGGCGGCTGGCGACGTGGTGGGGGGGATGATGATCGCCTCCGCCGGTGCCCGGGAGGGGATCGTGGCGGTGGACAACATGTTCGGTGAGGCGTGCGGTTGCACTATGGACTACCGTACCATCCCCATGGCGATCTTCACCGATCCGGAGGTGGGGATCGTCGGACTCACGGAGGCGGCGGCCCGCGCCGCCGGCTACGACGTCGTGACAAACGTCATGCCGGCCGCCATGATCCCCAAGGCCCACGTGACCGGGCACCGGGCCGGGGTGATCAAGATGGTGGCAGACCGGCGGACCGGGGTCATCCTGGGGGTCCATCTCGTGTCCCACCGCGGCGCCGAACTGATCAACGAAGCCGCCCTTGCGGTCCGCTACCGTATGACAGTAACTGATCTGGCAAATACTTTGCACGTATATCCATCCATAGGTGAAGGACTGCGCCTCTGCGCCCTCGGTTTCGGGCGTGATTTGAGCAAGTTATCGTGCTGCGCGGAGTGAACGGGTGGAGATGTCGGTTGTCGGAAAAAGTGAAAAAAATGCGGAGTTCGACCGCAAATTGTCACAGCGGCTGCAGCTCGCCCTGAGCGGGAGCAAGGAGTCCCTGTACAATGCGGTGGCCGACCCGGCCCCCGAGGTGATGAAGGCCGCCCTCCGCAACCCGCTCATCGACGAGAACCACATCCTTGCCCTCCTGAAGCGGCGCGACCTGACGGACGAACTGTTCAAGACCGTCTTCAACCTGGAGACCGTCAGGGAGAGCCATCGCCTCAGGGTTGCCCTGGCGCAGCATCCGCTGCTCCCCGCCCACCTGCTGCTGCAGCTGCTCCACCACCTCTACCTGTTCGAGCTGGTCACGGTCTGCCACCTTCCCGGCCTGTCGCCGGATCAGAAGGCCGCCGCCGAACGTGCCATCATCCAGCGGCTCCCCACGACGGCGCTGGGGAACAAGCTGACCCTGGCGCGCCGTGCCCCCCCTCCCGTCCTGGAAGCGCTCCTGCTGGAAGGAGAGCAGGCGCTGGTGGAGCTGTGCATCGCCAACCCGCGGCTGAAGGAATCGTCCATCTCCCTGTTCCTTGCCGGCCCCAAGGCCAATGCGGAAACCATCTCCATGATCGCCCGCCATCCCCGCTGGGGAAACCGGCGCAACGTCCGCCTCGCCATCCTGCGCAACCCCCGTACCCCGCTCGTCTGGTTCGTGGCGTTCCTGCCGTCGTTTCCGCTTACCGACCTGAAGCGGCTCTTCCATTCCCAGAAGCTGGTGGACCTGCAGCGGGAGGCGGTGAAGGAGGAGATGGGGAAGCGGGGGCTGGTCGACTAGTTTCGAACCAGCGCCGTACCACGAACGTATCCTTTCCCGCCGCGTCCGCCGGCTGCCGGGTGGTCATCACTTCCCGAAGCCGTTCCCGCAGCGGGCTTACCACCACCCCCGATTTCCCCTCACTGTTACATGACAATCTGCTCTCGATCGTCCGCTTCCGGTCCAGCACGATGATGACGTGTCCCCGCCAGACGATCAGGTCCAGCGGCTGCAGTCGCGCCGCAATCGCATCCGGCGTGAGACCGGCGACGGGTACCGGCCGGCCGAAGCTGACGAGCGACGAGGTGTTGCGCGGGGTGACGCCGTCCGTCGCCTCGTACAGGAGTCCCGAGCAGTCCAGCCCGGCGAAGACCGCCTTTCCGCCGCGTTCTCCCGGCGGCAGAATCCCTTCCCGCACATTGCCCCCCCAGACGTACGGCAGCCCCACGGCGGAGAGCATCCGCCGGGCGATCTTATCCCGCCCCGGCAGCGACCGGGACCGTTCCGGCGGCCGTGTCTGCTCGTCCTTCACGAAGCGGGCATCCACGAACAGCCCCTCCTTCGCCGGGTAGGGGTAGTCGGCCGTCGTCACCCGGTACACGGCCTCTCCGTCCCGGCGCAGTTCTCCTTCCACCCGGAACGCCGCCCCCGGCAGGGCGATGAACTCCAGGGCACGGTTCAGCCCGCACCGGTCCACGAAACGTCCGCCGCGCATTGCTTCCTTAGTGTCGGGGGTGTTGAATACCGGTGTCGGTTGGGTTGCCACGACCCAGTGCGGGGTTGTCGGAGCAGCGAGGCAGATGGTCGGGAGCACGCAGATCAGGGTGCACAGGATCGGCAGGAGACGGCGCATGGCATGTGATGTCCTTTCGCGAGAATGGTCCCACACTACCATATTCTGTAGCTCGCAGGCCGGGCATTTTTTGTTGACAATCGGCGCCGGCTGGTTAATCCTGTAACACCTTGAATATGGCGGGTTTGAACAGATAAGGACGTGCATGAAAACGGTGGCGCTGATCCCTGCGGCGGGGATGGGAAAACGGATGGGGGCGGGGATGAACAAGCAGTACCTGCTCCTTGCGGGGATGCCGATCGTGGCGCACACGCTGCGCATGTTCGAAACGGCTGCGTGCGTGGACGACATCTACATCATCTCCCCCGAGGCGGAGATACCCTTCTGCCGCGAGGAGGTGGTGGCGCGGTACGGTTTTGCCAAGGTGCGTGCCATCGTGCCGGGGGGGAAGGAACGCCAGCACTCGGTGGTGAACGGTCTTAGGGCCATGGCGGACAGCGTTGCCGACGACGATGTGGTGCTGATCCACGACGGGGTGCGGCCGCTGGTGCCGCTGCCGGTGGTGGAGGCGGCCATCGCCACGGCAAGCGCCCATGACGGCGCCCTGGTGGCGGTGCCGGCCAAGGACACGATCAAGGTGGCGATCGACGGTGTCGTCACGGAGACGCCGCCGCGGGAGACCCTCTGGCTCGCCCAGACCCCCCAGGCGTTTCGCTACGGCATCATCCGCGACGCCCACGAGCGGGCGGAGGCGGACGGTTACCTCGGCACCGACGACGCGTCGCTCCTGGAGCGGCTGGGCAAAAAGGTGCACATCGTGCAGGGGGACTACCGGAATATCAAGATCACGACGCCGGAGGATCTCATCCTGGCGGAAGCGTTTTTGAGGGAAAACGCGCCTTTTCCGCAATCTCGGCGTTGAGCTGCGGGATTCCTTGTGCGACGTAGCGTTGCTACGTCTCCGCGTCATCCCTTGCTCGCCTTGACCTTGCGAAAAAATCACGTTTTCGAATACTTATAGAATACAGAGGACCCAATGCGTATTGGACACGGTTACGACGTACATCAGCTGGTGGAGGGGAGAAAGCTCATCCTCGGCGGGGTGGATATCCCGTGGGAGAAGGGGCTTTTGGGGCATTCGGACGCGGACGTGCTCCTGCACGCCATCTCCGACGCCATCCTCGGCGCCATCGGCGAGGGGGACATCGGCAAGCATTTCCCCGACACGGACCCGCGCTATAAGGGGGCGGACAGCCTGAAGCTCCTGGAGCACGTGATGAACCTGGCAAAGGCGAAGGGATACTCCTTAGGGAACGTGGACGCGACCATCGTGGCCCAGCGCCCCAAGCTGGCGCCGTCCATCCCCCGGATGCGGGAAAACATCGCTCGCACCCTGGGGGCGGAGGCGGACCGGGTGAACGTGAAGGCGACCACCACGGAGCAGTTGGGGTTCGCCGGCCGCGGCGAGGGGATCGCAGCATACGCCGTCGCACTCCTGGAGCGGGCATGACGCGCATCGACGATTCCCTCATCGGCAGCCTGTTCGACCAGGCTGAAAAATCGCCCCGTCTGCGGGCGCACCACCGGTTCCACACTGCCGACACCGATCCCGTGCAGCGGATCATGATCTGCGCAAAAGCCGGAAGCTACATCCGTCCCCACCGCCACCCCGGCGCGGACAAGTGGGAGTTCATCCTGGCGGTGCGCGGCCGGCTCCTGTTTATGCTGTTCGACGACGCGGGCCAAGTGACGGAGCGGATCGAGCTCTCCCCCGGCGGCACCTGCGGCGGGATCGAGATCCCCCCCGGCACCTGGCACGGCGTGGCACTGCTGGAGGACGAGGCGGCGTTTGCCGAGGTGAAGCCGGGACCGTACGTGGCCGCCACCTACGCGGAGTTCGCCCCCTGGGCACCCGCCGAGGGTGAGCCGGCGGCCGCCGCGGCTGAGGCGTGGTTCCGCACCGCCGCCGTGGGCGACCGGTTCGGCGGGTAGCAGAACAGATTATTTGCCACAGAGGCACGGAGACACAGAGAACGCTTTAAAATAGTAATGGGGCACGGATCAAATCCGAAAATACGGATAACTGCGGATTAAACCTTTATTTGTCGTATACCCAAAATGGTTTCATCCGCCTCGATCCGATGTTTCCGCCTTTTCCGTGTGCCATTGCCTTTCAACTTTCCTCCGTGTCTCCGTGGCAGATGTTGATTATTTCCTACAACTGGAGCAAGAACCCATGAGCGAACAGCAACCGGCAGCCGAGACGACCGCCCCCGCCAATTTCCTCCGCACCATCGTCGCCGACGACCTCGCAAGCGGCAAGCATACCACCATCGTGACCCGTTTCCCGCCGGAGCCGAACGGCTACCTGCACATCGGACACGCCAAGTCCATCTGCCTCAACTTCGGCCTGGCGCGGGACTTCGGGGGGCGGTGCCACCTTCGGTTCGACGACACGAACCCGGCCAAGGAGGAGATCGAGTACGCCGAGTCCATCAAGGACACGGTGCGCTGGCTCGGGTTCGACTGGGGCGAGCACCTGTACTACGCCTCCGACTACTTCGAGCAGCTCTACCTCTGGGCGGAGCAACTGATCTCCCAGGGCGACGCCTACGTGGACGACCAGACCGCCGAGGAGATGCGCGCCACCCGCGGCACCCTCACCGAGGCCGGGACGGAGAGCCCCTACCGCAACCGGTCCGTGGAGGAGAACCTGGACCTGTTCCGGCGGATGCGGGGAGGCGAGTTTCCCGACGGCGCGAAGGTTTTGCGGGCGCGGATCGACATGGCCTCCCCCAACATGAACCTGCGGGACCCGGCCATGTACCGCATCCTCCATACCCCTCATCCCCACGCAGGGGACAAGTGGTGCATCTACCCGATGTACGACTACGCCCACGGCCAGAGCGACTCCATCGAGGGGATCACCCACTCCATCTGCACCCTGGAGTTCGAGGACCACAAGCCGCTGTACGAGTGGTTCCTGGACAAGCTGGGGATCTACCGCCCCCGCCAGTACGAGTTCGCCCGGCTGAACCTTAACTACACGGTCATGAGCAAGCGGAAGCTCCTGCAGCTCGTGCAGGACGGCGACGTGGCCGGCTGGGACGACCCGCGCATGCCGACCCTCGTGGGAATCCGGCGCCGCGGTTACACCCCCGAATCGGTGCGCACCTTCTGCGAGCGGATCGGTGTGGGGCGAAACGACAACTGGATCGACGTGGGCGTTTTGGAGGAGTGCGTCAGGAACGACCTGAACGAGAAGGCCCCCCGGGCGATGGCGGTGCTGCGCCCCTTGAAGCTCGTCATCGAGGACTACCCCGGGGACCGCGTGGAGGAGTTCGAGACGGCCAACCATCCCCAGAAGCCGGAGATGGGAAGCCGGCGGGTGCCGTTTTCCCGCGAGCTGTACATCGAGCAGGACGACTTCATGGAGGAGCCGGCGAAGGGGTTCAAACGGCTCTCCCCCGGCGCCGAGGTGCGCCTCAGGAACGCCTACATCGTCCAGTGCACCGGCGTGGTGAAGGACGCGGCCGGTAACGTGATCGAGGTGCGCTGCAGCCACGATCCGGGGAGCCATACCGGCGGCCCCACGGCGGACCGGAAGGTAAAGGGGGTCATCCACTGGGTTTCCGCCCGCCACGCCGTGCAGGCGGAGGTGCGGCTCTACGACCGGCTCTTCTCCGATCCCAACCCGGACCGGGGCGGGCAGGACTACAAGAGCTTCCTCAATCCGGCGTCGCTGGAGGTGATCTCCGACGCGCAACTGGAGCGGAGCCTGGCGGATGCGGCCCCGGGGAGCAGATTCCAGTTCGAGCGCCAGGGGTACTTCTGCGCCGACGAGAAGGACTCGGCTCCGGGCCGGCCGGTGTTCAACCGCACCGTGACGCTCAGGGATTCGTGGGGCGCGGGGAAATAGGACTAAACTGTTCCCTCCCCTTCGAGGGGAGGGTCGGGGTGGGGATGGGTTTTGTCTGCTGGCGCCCCATCCCCCTCCTGGCCTCCCCCTTGAAGGGGGAGGAACGTTAAATCCGGTTTTTCCTGCTATCCTGGCAATCCTGTAAATACGGCTTTCTCCGTGTCTCGCGCCTGCGCGCCGTAACGCGCTTCTGCGTGCAGGTGCGTGGCTCTGTGGCAAAATCAGTTTCCCCTGAGGTGACCATGCCCGAAAAGACCGCCGTGGTGCTGCTGCAGATGGGGGGGCCCGATTCCCTCGACGCGGTGGCGCCGTTCCTCCTGAACCTCTTCACCGACCGGGAGATCATCAAGATCGGTCCCGCACTCCTCCAGCCGTTCATCGCCCGGCGCATCGTCAAGCGGCGCACCCCCCATGTGGTGGAGAACTACCGGCAGATCGGCGGCCGCTCGCCGTTGCGGGAGTTGACGGAGGCGCAGGGGGCCGCGCTGGAAAAGGTCCTCGGCCCCGACTACCGCTGCTTCGTGGCGATGCGCTACTGGAAGCCGTTCACGGCGGAGGCGCTCGACGCGATCAAACTCGAGGGGATTTCTCGTGTGGTCGCCCTTTCCCTCTACCCCCACTACTCCCGGGCCACCTCCGGTTCCAGCATCAACGAGTTCAACCGGGTCTTCGGAACATCCGGCCTCCAGACGAGCGTCGTCGACCGCTTCTACGACCATCCCCTCTACATAGCGGCACTGGCGGAGAAGATCGAGGCGGGGCTTGCCGGCTTCCCGGACCGGGGCAGTGTGGATCTCCTCTTCTCCGCCCATTCGCTCCCCCAGTCGTTCATCGACGAGGGGGACCCGTACCTGGACCATATCACGGCGACGGTGCGGCTCGTGATGGCAAAGCTGGGGAGCGTGCGGCATCATCTGGCGTTCCAGTCGCGGGCGGGACCGGTGAAGTGGCTGGAGCCGTCCACGGACGAGAAGCTCAAGGAACTGGCGGCGGGCGGGTGCAGGCATCTCCTGATGGTGCCGCTCTCCTTCGTCTCCGACCATATCGAGACGCTGCACGAGATCGACATCGAGTACGGCCACCTGGCGCGGGAGCTGGGGATTACGGATTTCCGGCGGATGGCGTCGCTGAACGACTCCCCCACCTTCATCGCCTGCCTGGCGGAGCTGGTGCGGACGGCGGAGAGGTAGCATCCTGTAACATCTGAATCTACCCCCCCTCAGTCCCCCCTTAGGTAAGGGGAGACTGAGGGGGGGTAGCTACGAACAACAAGTGCCACGTGTGGTTTCAGCTCTTCAGCTGCTGGCTCTTGGCCACCAGGAAGTAGACGATGCCGAGGATCAGGAGGGTGCCGGCGAGGAAGACCTGGGTCTCCAGGGCGTCGTGGCGCAGGGTGGAGATGAGGATCTCCCGGATGAGCGCCACGATGATCACCCCGATGAAGACCAGTATGTTGAAGTGCCCCCCTTTCAGGTTCTTGATCTCGTTGTCCATGAGCTCGATCATCATCCAGAGGATCAAGAGCGACCCTAAGGCCGAGAGGATGCTCTTCTCCATGTCTCCCTGGAAGATGTGGACGAGGTCCCAGACGAAGAGCGATACCACGGAGAGCGACACCCCGGCCAGGGCGAGGACGAGGGCCAGGTTGAGGCCGTAGGTGAACCGCTCCGTGGCGCTGATCAGCTTCGATTCGAGCCGGTGGGAGACGAAGACCTTTTTCAGCTCTTCCTCCCGGTACGACGCGGTCATGATGTCCAGGTTGATGTCCAGCATCTTCTCCAGCGCGATCCGCATGGACCGCCGCTCCTCGCGGTCGGCGTAGTGCTCCTGGATCATGTTCAGGGCGAACTGCCGGATGACGTACATGGAGGAGTTCACGAAATGGGCGTTCAGCCCGACCCGCACGTGGGCATGGCCGATCCGCTGCAGCATGTGCAGGGTCTGGTTGTCGTAGACGCCGGAGAAGAGGCCGATGAACCAGCTCTGGTGGGTCGCCTTCAGCCGCTTCAGGGTGGCCTCGTCCTTGATGAGAGAGGCGGTCTCCGGCATCCCCAGGAGGTAGTCGTAGAACTCGTCGGCGAGCCGTTCCTTGTATTCGCGGGCCAGCGGCTGCAGCTCCTTCAGGAGCAGCGCATCGTCGTCGGTGAACTGGTAATGGGTCTTGAAATCCTGCATGGTGAGCATGGCGGTCTCCGGTCGGGTGATGGAGGGATTATAGGACCGAATCGGTCCTGTTGCAACCGTGTAGACGGAAAAAATCCACCACCCCTCTGTCCCCCCTTGTCAGGGGGGATGTCTCGAAGTCTCCCCTGACAAGGGGCGATTTAGAGGGGTTGCAACGAACGATAAACCGTTGCTCAGCACGAGCGACGCGCGGCCTTGGGAGCCCTGTATGAATCGCATAACCATTGACGGCATCGAGCTGTCCCTGGCGAATCCGGTGGAGCTGAACCTCAAATGGGTGGGGCAGGAAGAGCTCCTGAAACAGCTCCTGGCGGCATGGATGGTGATCGACGAGCGGGACATACCGTTCAACCCGCGGCTCATCGGCAAGCCGGGGGTGGGGAAGACGACCCTCGCCTACGCGGCGGCCCGGCGGCTCTCCCGCCCCGTCTACCTCTTCCAGGCCACCATGGACACCCGGCCGGAGGACCTGATCGTCACCCCGGTCATCGGCCCCGACGGGCGGGTGCAGTACGCCGCCTCGTCGCTCGTCACCGCCATGCTCAAGGGGGGAGTGCTGATCCTGGACGAGGGGAACCGGATGAGCGAGAAGGCGTGGGCGTCGCTCGCGCCGCTTTTGGACGACCGGCGGTACGTGGAGTCGATCATCACCGGCCTCCGCATCCCGGCGGACCCTGCGTTCCGGATCGTGGTCACCATGAACGAGGACGCCTCCACCTTCGAGGTCCCCGAGTACATCCACTCCCGGCTCCAGCCACAGATCTACATCGACTTCCCCGAGGCGGACGAGGAGCTGATGATCCTCAAGGAGAACCTCCCCTTCGCTCCCACGCGGATACTCACCTACGTGGTGGAGTTCCTGCAGCGCGCCCACGCCGCCGACGAGCTCTACTCGGTACGGGACGGGATCAACATCGCCCGCTACGCCCTCAAGATGCAGCACGGCACCGGCACCGAGGCGAAGGCGCTCCTGCCGCTCGCCGTGGAGCGCGTCCTGGGGGACGAGGCGCTCCGGTATCTGAAATAGCGCGGGAGAGCCCGAGACAGTGCCCGATTCACATCATCGCACCACGCTGCCGCCTCCCCTGGCGCTCCTGCGCGATACGCCGGCGGGGGCGATCTTTGCGCTGGCCGCCAAGGACGCGCTGCTCGAAGGCGTTGCGGCCTGCACGCAGAGGACCGTTGCCGACGCGGAGTGGCGCAACGGGCAGCGGACGCTGGTCCTCACGCTGGAGAGAGGCCCGAGCGTCACCTTCACCGCCGCCGGCCAGCACCTTGCGTGCGCATGCAGCTGCCGGAAGTGGCATCCGCAGAGCCACTGCTCCCACGTCGTGACCGGCTGGGCGCTCCTCAAGCGTGCCGTGTCGCCGGAGAGCCTCGCCGCGTTCCGCTTCGGCGACCGCAGCTGCGCGACATCGAGATCCTCGTGGGGCTGAGGGAGGGGGAGGCACCTGGTCTGCCGAATTCGCCCACGTCGGGGGGAGCGTCCGGATAACCCGCTGCCTTGCGGATGGTGCGCCGCTCCCGGCCCGGGCGATCGTCGCCGGGGAATGCCTCCTGGACCCGGAGGCGAAGACGATTCATCCGGTTTCCGGCCTGGAGGCGTGGCAGCTGTGGCACTCCGTCTTCGATGATCTCGACACGATCTCCGACATGACCGGCGAGCCGTTCGGCCTCACCGGCGCAACCCTGACCGTCTCGACCGCACTCTTCAACGGTGCCTCCCTCCGGATGGACCTGGAGGTGCTGAATAACATCGGCGGCGGTTGCCGCTTCACGGCCCACGGCACGGCGGCCGATCCGACCGCCACGATTTCCCCCTCCTACCATCTTGAGATCCGCGACACGCTCGACGATGCGGTCATCGGCCTTGCGCCCGCAGGGGAGCTGGCCGGGGTCCCCTTTCCGCTCTCTCCGGAAACCTTCCGGCTGTTCATTCCCGTGTTCCGCGCACGGCTCCCCCAGCCGCTCCGGGCGAAGAAGCGGGTGACCGCCATGATCGGGACCGGCTTCGCCCTGCTGGAGGCGACGACCGCCTCGGCCAAAAACGCCATGCTCCGCACGGGGCTCGGCGGTCCCGACTTTGCCAAGCGGAGCGTGAAGGCCGACGCCAGACGGCTGGCGAACGGCTTTGTCCAGGGCTGCGAACGGCGGATGCTCCTGATTTCCGCCACCCCCGGAGGCTGGCGGTTCGGCATCGACGACCGCCCCGCCCAGGCGCGGCTGATGAAGCTTTTGTACGACCGCTTCGGCCTCTCCGCCTTTGTCGATGGCGAACTCCCCTGCACCATGGAACTGGACCGCGAGGAACTTATCCCCCGGCTGGGGGAGCTGGCCGCGGACTTGAGCCGCGCGGGGTTCGGCCTCCGTCTCCGGGGAGAGCCGCTGGATGCGGGAAACTGGGAGTTCACCGTCACCGCCGCGCCCGCGGGCATCGACTGGTTCGAGCTGAAGCCCGAGATCCGCTGCAACGGCGAACTGCTGGCGCTGGAGGAGATCCGCCAGCTTCTCGAAGAGGGGATGCTGCGGCAGGGGAGCGCCTGCTACCTCCTGGGGGACGAAGAGCGCCGCATCCTGGAGCTCCTCGCGGGAATGGGGGGCGGGAAAGGGAAGCGGCGGAAGAAGGGGGAGATCGTCCGGATTTCGCGCCTGCAGATCCTCGACTGGCTGGAGCTTCGGTCCCGCGGCGTCACCCTGCGGCTGCCGGAGGAGGAGGAAAAGCTCCTGGCGGGGCTCACCTGCCTGGCGCGCATCCCGGAGCGCCCGCTGCCCGCGGGGCTTGTGGCAGAGCTGCGCCACTACCAGAAAGAGGGGGCCAACTGGCTCGCCTTCCTGCACGAGCACCGCTTCGGCGCCTGCCTGGCCGACGACATGGGGCTCGGCAAGACCATCCAGACCATCGCCTTTCTCGCCGGGCTGGCCGAGGGGGCCATCCCGGCCGCCGGCGGGGAGCGGCTCCCCCATCTCGTCGTCGTCCCTCCGTCGCTCCTCTTCAACTGGGAGAGCGAGATCGCCCGTTTCTACCCCGCGTTCCGGGTCGTCACCTACGCCGGGCAGAACCGGCGCGCCGCGTTCGGCGGTGCCGATATCGTGCTCACCAGCTACGGCATCCTGCAGCGTGACGCCGACCGCCTCGCCGCCATGCCGTTCCATGTGGCGGTCTTTGACGAGGCCCAGCAGCTGAAGAACATCCATGCCGCCACCACCGGCGCGGCGCGGCGGATCGACGCCCGGTTCCGGCTCGCTTTGACCGGCACCCCCATGGAGAACCATCTGGGGGAATACTTCGCCATCATGGACCTGTGCGTGCCGGGGCTTTTGGGGAGCTACGAGGAGTTCCGGCGGCGGATCGACATCCGGGGGTTCGGCGGGATCGACACCCTGGTCCGCCGCACCCGTCCCTTCATGCTGCGCCGCACCAAGGAGATGATCGCCGACGAACTGCCGCCCCGCGTCGAGGCCGACCTGTACCTGGAGATGACCCCGAAGCAGCGGGCGCTCTACCAGCGGACCGTCGAGGAGGTGAAGGGGGCGGTGGAGGAGGCGTTCCGCGCGAAGAGCCCCGGCCAGGCGCGCATGATCGCCCTGACCGCCATCTTGAGGCTGCGGCAGATCTGCCTCTCCCCGACCCTCATCACCCCCGGCTCCCGGGCCGACTCCCCCAAGCTGGAGTGTCTCGTCGAGCAGCTCGCGGAGCTGCGGGAAGAAGGGCACTCCGTTCTCGTCTTCTCCCAGTTCACCAGCTATCTGGACATCATCGAGGAAGGGCTGAAACAGCACCGGCTCCCCACGCTCCGGCTCGACGGCTCCACCCCGGTCCCCCGGCGAAAGGAACTGGTCGCCCGGTTCCAGCAGAGCGACGAGCCGCTCACCTTCCTCATCAGCCTCAAGGCCGGAGGGAAGGGGCTCAACCTCACCCGCGCCACCTACGTCTACCACCTGGACCCCTGGTGGAACCCGGCGGTGGAGAACCAGGCGTCCGACCGCGCCCACCGCATCGGCCAGACCGCCAAGGTCACGGTCACCCGGCTCCTCATGCGCCACACCGTAGAGGAGAAGATGATGGCGCTCAAGGAGCGCAAGCTCAAGCTCTACAAGGCGCTCCTGGACGACGCCGCCGGGGCCGGCGGGGCATCGCTCACCCGGGAGGATTTCGACTTCCTGCTGGCGCCATGAGGCGGCCGGCGGACCGGCTTTCCCCGTTGACAGGTACAATCGTAAGGGTGTATTAGTGGCGGGCAAATTCCCGGTGACGGCGCGGACGCCGTCGCGAAATCTTCCTGTGCGAGTTCTTGTGCGTTGGTGAAAATGGTCAGAAAAATTCTTGTTCCCTGCCTGCTGCTCGGTACCGTCCCGTCGGCCGGTGCGGTCGATACGCCCTGTCTGAGGTACGAGCCCGCATCGGTCGTGTTGAAGGGGAAGGTGAAACAGGTGATTTTTCCCGGTCCCCCGCATTACGCGAGCGTGCAGGGTGGCGACAGGGCGGAACCCTGCTGGGTGTTGTATCTGCCCTCAAGCGTATGCGTCGAGGGGAATCCGAAGGACTATATGAACTCGGAGACCGAGAAGAACGTCAGTGAACTGCAACTGATCGTTCTGGGGCGCAGGAAATACCGCAAGCTGCTCGGCAAGAGCGTCTCCGTGAAAGGGAGGCTGCTGCACGCCTACACGTGGCACCACCACACCTCCGTTCTCGTCCAGGTCGAGCGGATGAAAGGCGGGGCCAACTGACTGCCCCCGGAACTGCAAGCCCCGACCTCCCTGACATCTTTCCCCCTATCTCGCCTCGCCGTCTGGCCGGATCTGATCGCTACCATGTACGATCCGCCCTGTCACGGTGATGGCACAGCACCCTGAAACGCAACGGCGCCTCATCGGCCGGCCGGAAAGAAAAGGGGTGCGCTACGCCTGTAATCTGTGGATAATTGCGTAACGCCTTTTATCTGGAACTGACAGATGCCCCATCGCCTTCACCTCGAAACTTTCGGTCCCGTCCACGCCCTGCCGGTGCTCCACTACCGGATGGAGTTCGCCTGGCTCGTGCGCCAGGCTCTGGAGCGGGTGAAGCCCGACTGCATCGCCATCGAACTTCCCCCCACGGTGGAGGAGCGGTTTCTCCAGGGGATCGACCGGCTCCCCCAGGTCTCCGTGGTCGCCTACACCACCCGGCCGTCGAAGGGTGAAGACCCGCGGGAGGTCTATCTTCTCGTGGAGCCCGCCGATCCGCTGGTGGAGGCGGCGCGGCTCGCCCGGGAGCGGGAGATCCCCCTGCACCTCGTCGACCTGGACCTGGACGACTACCCGCTCCATGCCGAACCGCTCCCCGACTCCTACGCCGTGCACCGCATCGGCCTTGCCGCCTGGTACGACGCCTACCGCGCCGCCGGGACACCGCCGCCGGGGGTGGAGGACCTCCGCCGCGAGCAGGGGATGGCGTTCCGGCTGCAGCGGCTGGCGGAGCGCCACGAACGGATTCTGTTCGTCTGCGGCATGTACCACCTGGCGCGGATTGCGGCCTCTTTCGGGGAGCGGCAGGCGGCCCCGCTGGAACGGGTGCGGCGGGAGAACGTGCGGCTTTTGAACCTGCACCCCGACTCCTGCGGGGAGGTGCAGGCGGAGTACCCGTTTCTCTCCGCCCTGTACGAGCTGCGCCGCTCGTCCCTGCCGCCGCTCCCCGAGCAGCCGGAGGGGTCGCTCAGGCGGCGGTTCTCCGCCTTCGAGCTGATCCAGGGGGGGAAGAAGGCGATCCCGCGGGAGGAGATCTTAAGGCAGTCGCTGGAGCGGAGCGCCCGACAGCTGGGGAGTCCCGGGGAGATGCCGGACCGACAGAAGGTCATGCTGCGGCTCTTTCAGGAGGCGGCCCGCCACTACCGGCAGGAGACGGGTGAGCCGGTGCATGTCTGGCAGAAGCGGGCGTTTTTCCGCTACGTCCGCAACCTGGCGCTGGTGGACGGGATGCTCCTTCCCGACCTGTTCGGCATGCTCGCCGCCGGCCGCGGCTGCATCGACGACAACTTCGCCTACGCCCTGCACCGACTGGCCGTCTTCTGCCCCGAGCAGCGGGAGGATGCGGAGATCCCCACGGTGCGGCTCACCGCCGAGGATTTACGGCACGGCAGCCGCAGCATCCGGTTCCGTCCCCGGGAAAAGCGGCCGGCCAAGGGGCTCTCCGCCTTCGGCTTCCTGAAACGCAGGAAGGAGAAGAACGCCGGCGACTGGCTCAAGGGGTTCGACAACCCCTCCATCTGCTCCTGGCCGCCGGAGGACCTGGTGATCGAGGGGTACGGCCGGTTCCTGCAAAAGAAGGGGGCGCGCCAGCTCTCCGAGGAGCAGAGCCGGGTGGAGCCGTTCTCCGCGTCGCTCCTGGATGGCATCGATCTTCGGGAGACGATCCGTAATGCCGTTTCCGGCCGGATCTACGTGCGGGAAAACCTGCGGGTGAAGGGTGGCGTGGGGAGCGTGGTGGTGATCTTCGACGAGGATCGCGGCGGGAACCGCTTCCCCTACCTCATGACCTGGCTCGGAGAGCACGACCAGGAGTCGGACATGGCGTTCTACGCCACCCCCCCGGCGGACAACCTGGTGGGGCCGGGGATCTGCCGCTGCGAGTACGGCGGGTTCATCCTGTCGTTTCCGCCGCGACGGATGTTCGACGTCTGGCAGGACAGTGACTACGCCTTTGCCCGCACCAAGGCGGAGGTCCTGCTCCTGGCGGCGCTGGACTATTCCCGGGAGAGGCATGTCATCTACGCCGCCCCCCGTCCCCCCAGAAGCCAGTTCCGGCAGCTCGCCGCCCGTCTCGGGAAGAAGATCGTCCATATCCCGCTGGGGAGCCTCTCCCCGGTGAAGCTGAAAGCACTCCGCGTGTTCCACATCCTCTACGGCAACGAAAAACGGGAGATCGCGAAGGACTACATCTGGTAGTCCCGCGACCTCCCGCTTTTCGTGCGCGTCGTACCGTTTCCGCTAGTTTACCGTAACGCCGTTTGCCGTCGCCATACCGCTGCCACCGATGGTTACCTGCCCCTTGACCGCGAGATGGTCCGCCGTGAGGCTTCCGGCGGTGACGGCACAGTTCCCCACGATGGTGGTGGTGCCGGTCTGGCTCGTGAAGTCGCCGTTGTAGCCGCCGTGGAGGATGGCGTTGAAATTCTTGTTCATGGTGACCGTGTCGGTCACGGTCTCCGCCTGCATGTTGACGTAGCCGGAGGAGCCGTCGTTGGGTGCCCCCGCGTAGGCGGCGGACAGGGTGGTGAAGTAGTTGCCCCCCTGGACCTGTACCGCCATGAGGTTGAAGGTGCCCGTCAGCGACGTGTTCGAGTTGATGGTCAGGACGCAGTCGCCGGTACCGGTGCAGGCGCCGCTCCAGCCGCCGAAGACGGAGGTGGCGGCATTGGGTACCGCATGTATGGTGACGGAGGCGCCCGAGCTGTAGGAGGTGGCGCAGCTGGTGCCGTTGCAGGTGAATGCCCCGGTACCGGCGCCGCTCGAGAAGAGGGCCAGGCTGTAGGACGGCACGTTGATGGTGAAGCTGCCGGCGGAGGTGGCGGAGAGGGTGTTCGTCAGGGTGACGGAGATGGTGCCGGTAGTGGCGCCGTTGGGGACGGTGACGACCAGCTGGGTGGCCGTCGCGCTCTGAACCGTCGCCGTGATACCGTTGAACCTGACGGTGTTGTTGGCCGGTGTCGGGTCGAAGTTGGAGCCGGCGATGGTGACCGTGTCTCCCGGAACGCCGCTGGTGGGGGAGAAGCTGGTGATGGCGGGGGATGCCCCCACGATGAAGTTCGAGACGGAGCCGGCGGACTGGCCGGTAAGCGGCAGGGAAACGGTAATGGGGCCGGTGGAGGCGCTTGCAGGAACGGTGACGACCAGTTGGGTGGTCGAGGCGTTCTGGACCGTTGCCGTGATGCCGTTGAACCTGACGGTGTCGTTGGCCGGGTTCGGGTCGAAGTTGGTGCCGGTGATGGTGACCGTGTTGAGAGCG
>JAJYBI010000011.1:89261-104850 GCA_021779095.1 Deltaproteobacteria bacterium | reverse complement strand
GAAAATATTGCCAGTGGTGAAACCAGCACCGTAGGCGGGGGGTATAGTAATATTGCCAGCGGCTATGGTGCAACCGTGAGCGGCGGCTATTTCAACCTGGCCGGCGGCGATTACAGCTGGGCAGGGGGGAATGAGGCACGGGTGCGTGATGCCGCCACGGTCGGTGGCGGCAACACCACCGGCGACCAGGGGACCTTTGTCTGGTCCGATAGCCAGGGCCCGCCCTTCCAGTCCACCGGCCAGAACCAGTTCCTGGTCCGGGCCGCGGGTGGCGTCGGCATCAACAAGAACAATCCAGCAGCAGCTTTGGACATCAATGGCAACGCTCTCGTCTCCGGTAATCTCGGCATCGGCACCATCGCTCCCAACCGCTCGTTGCACATCGCGCATAACGGTGGCGTTGAAATGAGCATGCTCGTCAACGATGGTCTGACGGACTGGCGGACCTGGAACATCTGGACGAGCGGCGGCGCGGGCGTAAAGCAGAACCTGAATTTCCGCCTGCTGAACGATCTGGGCACCGCTACGACCCTGGATGTCTTCCACCTGAACAGCGACGGCAGCGCCTGGCTGAACGGAACCCTGGCCTCGGGCGGTCTGGCGTCAACCCTGGCGGGCGGCATTGCGGTGAACGGCTCGAGCACCAGCAGCTACGGGGTGCAGGGCACCAGCACCAACAGTGTCGGCGTGGTCGGCGTCAGCACCAATAATACCGGGGTCTGGGGACAGGCAAATACCGGTACCGCCGTCGACGGCAGTAGTACCAGCGGCGTCGGGGTGCTGGGGCGAAGCACCAGCGGGAACGGCGTGAAAGGGACTACCGGTAACACCATAGCGATCTACGCCGTTAACAACTCGACCGATGCCCCCGCGATCGAAGGCTGGAACCAGGGCAGCGGCTACCTCTACCGGGGCTGGTCGGGTGCGTCGCCAGTTCTCAAGTTCTGGGTGGCCAACAACGGCAACGCCTGGCTGGCGGGGACCCTCACCCAGGCGTCCGACGCCCGCCTGAAGACCGACATCCGGCCGCTAGAGGATACGCTGGACAAGGTGCTGAGACTGCGCGGCGTCAGCTATGTGATGCAGTCGGAGCAAACCAAGACCCGCAGGATCGGCGTCATCGCCCAGGAACTGGAACGTGAGTACCCCGAACTGGTGGCCACCGACGACCAGGGGATGAAGAGCGTCGCCTACGCCAACCTGACGGCGGTACTGATCGAGGCGGTGAAGCAACTGAAAGCCGAGAACGACGCGCTGAAGGCGCGCCTCGACCGGATCGAACAGCTGCTGACCACGAAATAACCGGGGGGAAATTCCGATGTTCACCATGCGCACACTGCTCATCACCGCCATGCTGGTCGCCGCCGTCACCTACGCCGCCATAGCCGCCCTGCCCCAGACCATCAGCTACCAGGGGTTCCTGAAGGACGGCGCCGGGGTGCCGGTGAACGGCGCGACCACCATCACCTTCTCCCTCTACTCCTCCAGTCCGGCACGCAACAACCCGGTCTGGCGGGAGAGCAGGAGCGTCACCCCGACAAACGGCATCTACAGCACCCAGCTCGGCTCGTTAACGCCGATCACGGCCCCGTTCGATGTGCCGTACTGGCTGGGAATCCGGGTGGCAAGCGACCCGGAAATGGCACTGCAGCCGCTCTCCAGCACCGGCTACGCCTTCCGGGCGGGGGTGGCCAACGCCCTCACCGCCGGTGCCGCCGTGCCCGGGGCCATCCCCATAACCACCACCGGCAGCACGAGCCTGTCGGCGTCGGCCAACACCGGTTACCTGCTCACCAATGCCACGCCGGGCACCGTTACCCTCCCGGGCAGTGCCACCGTGGGAGACGTAATCAAACTGGACGCCCTGGGAGCCGGCGGCATCACACTGGCCCTGGCCAACGGCCAGACCATATCCGGGCAAGGTATCTATCCGGATTACAGCGTGTGGGTACCGCGAGGTGCACCTGCCAGCTGGACCACCCTTGCCTCATCGGCAGACGGCACCAAGCTCGTGGCCGGAACAAACAGCGGTCAGATTTTCACCTCTACCGACAGCGGTACCAGCTGGACAGCACGGGATGCTGCGCGCCTCTGGAGTTCCGCGGCCTCATCGGCCGATGGCACCAAGCTGGTCGCTGTGGCGAATAGTGATCAGATTTACACCTCCACCGACAGCGGCGTTAACTGGTCGCCACGGGATGCAACCCGCAGCTGGACTTCCGTGGCCTCATCGGCCGATGGCACCAAACTGGTCGCAGTGGCGAGTAACGGACAGATCTACACCTCCACCGACAGCGGCGTCACCTGGACGCCACGGGACGCTGTGCGCAACTGGAGCTGCGTGGCCTCATCAGCCGATGGCACCAAACTGGTCGCTGCTGTGAATAACGGGCAGATCTACACATCCTCCAACAGTGGCACCACATGGACGGCTCAGGATTCTGTCCGCGTCTGGCAGGCCGTCACCTCGTCGGCCGACGGCGTCAAACTGGTGGCCGCTGAATGGAATGGCCAACTCTACACGTCTACCGACAGCGGTTCCACCTGGACTCCCCGGGAATCCTCACGACTCTGGAGCTCCATCGCTTCATCGGCAGATGGCACCAAACTGGCTGCGGGTGTAATCACCGGACAGATTTATACTTCTGTCGACAGCGGCATCACCTGGACAGCTCACGCAAATGTCCGTAACTGGACTTCCATTGTCTCGTCTGCTGACGGGTCACGGCTAGCGGCTGCCGCATCAGGCGAAAATATCTTTATGAGCGGGACTGCGCCACTCAACCTACCCCAATACGGCACTGCCGAGTTGGTATACGCAGGAAACGGTCAATGGCTGTTGAACAGCAACATCGGCAGTGGCAGCGGCAATACGGTAACCGATGCATCGTCGTCTATTGCCGGCGGCGCCGGCAATAATGTTACTGGCACTTTTGCCGCCGTCGGTGGCGGGGGCGGAAACAGTTCCACGGCCTATGGCAGCAGTGTCGATGGCGGCATTGCCAATATGGCAGGTAATACGGCGGCGACTGTTTCCGGCGGCATGTCGAACCTAGCCAGTGGTCCTTACAGCAGTGTGGGTGGCGGACAGAACAATGCTGCCAGCGGCTCTGCCAGCACAATAAGCGGCGGATCGAACAACACTGCCAGTGGCTACGGTGCTGTCATCGGCGGCGGATGGAACAATGCTGCCAGCAACTATGGCAGTACAATAAGCGGCGGATCGAACAACACTGCCAGTGGCTACGATGCTGTTGTCGGCGGCGGAACCAACACCGCCAGTGGCAACTACAGCACAGTACCCGGTGGATACGGAAATTCCGCCGGCGGCTTTTACAGCTTTGCCGCTGGCCAGCTTGCCACCGTCAGGGATAGCGCTGCCGCAGGAACGCCTTACGGAGACCAGGGGACCTTCATCTGGTCCGATGCACAGGGGAGCAGATTCACCTCCACCGGCCAGAACCAGTTCCTGATCCGGGCGGCGGGCGGTGTGGGGATCAACAAGAACAACCCGACGGCAGCGTTAGACGTCAGCGGAAACGGCCTCGTTTCCGGCTCACTTGGGAGCGGGACCCTGACGGTCACGGGCAATGCCTCTGTCTCGGGCAACCTCGGCATCGGCACCCTTGCGCCGAATCGCCCGCTCCACATTGCTGAACCGAACTCCGCCGAAATGAGCATGCAGGTCACCAACGGCCTGACCGACTGGAAGACCTGGAACCTGTGGGTCGGCGGTGGCGCTGGTTTGGCGCAGAACCTGACCTTCCGCATGCTGAACGACGCAGGAAATGGTTCCGTCAGAGATGTCCTCGTGCTCAAGAACAACGGCAATGTTACCGTGGTGAGCGGCAATAACTGGGATTTGAACAACTCAGAGGGTGATTTCACCATCGGGAACGGCACCATCCGGCTGAAGGTGGCCGTGCCGCTGAATGGCGGTGGCGCCGGGGATGTCTCCCTCAAGGCGGATGGCGGTTTGAGCCACCTCAGCCTGGTTGCGGCTGGCGGTACCGGCATTTACAGCAACACCGCCCGGACCGCCGGGGTCACCCTCGCCGCCGGCAGCGGCAGTTGGGCTTCCGTGTCAGACCGCAACATGAAGCAGGACATCGAAGAAATCGCGCCGGCGGACATCCTGGCCAAAATGGCTGCTTTGCCGGTCTACAGCTGGCGCTACAAGACCGAGCTCTCCGGCGCCCGCCACCTCGGCCCCATGGCCCAGGACTTCTATGCAGCATTCGGGCTCGGCGACAGCGACAAGACCATCACGGCGATCGACGCTGACGGTGTGGCCCTGGCGGCGATCAAAGGGCTGGCAGCGGAGAATTCCCGGCTCAAAGCCGAAGTGGACTCACTCAAGATCCGGATGGAGCGGCTTGAGCAGCTGCTGAGCCGGAAGTAGGGGGGGCAGTATGGCGCTTATGCGAAAACTCATCATTCCGGCACTGCTGCTCGCTGTCACCGCCTCTGCCGCCTTTGCCGGCCTCCCCCAGACCATCAGCTACCAGGGGTACTTGAAAGGCGGAGGCGGTGTACCGGTGAACACGGCCACGAACGTGACCTTCCGGCTCTACAGCACCACCAGCGGTGCCGGTCCGGTCTGGAACAGCGGTACCGTCGCCGTCACCCCGGCAAGCGGCGTCTACAGCGTGGACCTGGGTGCCAGCCCGCAGCCGTCCCTCCCCGCCTTCAACCGCTCCTACTGGCTGGGGGTGACGGCCGGCGCCGACCCGGAGATGCGGCCGCTGCAGCCGCTGACCAGCGTCCCCTACGCCCTTACCGCCGCCTCGGTGGCGGACAACAGCATCACGGCCTCCAGCCTGGCAATCACCTGCGCCGCCGGCCAGGTGCTGGTGAATACGGGCACAAGTTGGGCGTGCGGCATGGTCTGTTCCTGTCCCGCCGACCAGCAGAACTGCAATGGCACCTGCGCGAACCTGATGACCGATATCAACCACTGCGGCAGCTGCGGCACCGCCTGCGGCGCGGGGTATGCGTGCGTGGCGGGGACATGCACCCTGAGCTGCCAGACGGGACTCACCAACTGCAGCGGCACCTGCACGAACCTCTCTACGGACACCGGCCACTGCGGCACCTGCACGACCCTCTGCGGTCCGGGCCAGATTTGCACCAGCGGCGCCTGCGCGACCTCCTGCCAGACCGGTCTCACCAACTGCGCCGGCTCCTGCCGCGACCTGGCAAACGACACCGCCAACTGCGGCGCCTGCGGCCACGCCTGCGCCGCAGGTTACGTCTGTTCAGCCGGGAGCTGTGCCGTCAGCTGCCAGTCGCCCCTGTTCAACTGCAACGGCCAGTGCAAGGATATACGATACGACCCGTCCAGCTGCGGCACGTGCTTCACCACCTGTACCGCGGGGCAGGCCTGCCTCAATTCGGTCTGCAAGTAAATGCATCAAACCGGGAGTTAAACATGCTGAGAACAACCTGTAAAATCACGGCTGTTACGGTTGCGGCAGTAGGTATCCTTGCCTCCCTTGCCCAGGCCGAGCCGATGACCCGGGAGCAGGGGGACGCCATCCTCGGCGAACTGCGGCAGATCAGGCAGCTCCTGCAGCGTTCCCAGCAGGCGCCTGCGCCGGCACCTCCGCCGCAGGACGAAAAGGCCAGCATCTCCATAGCCGGGGCGCCGTACCTCGGCCGGGCCGATGCGCCCCTGACCCTGGTCATGTTCACCGATTACCAGTGCCCGTTCTGCAACCGCTTCGAGACCCAGACCCTGCCGGAGATCAAGCGGCAGTACATCGATACCGGCAAGCTGCGCTTCGTGGTGCGAGACCTGCCGCTACCGTTCCACCCCAACGCCGCCAAGGCGGCCGAGGCGACCCACTGTGCCGAAGAACAGGGGAAATACTGGGAACTGCGCGAGAAACTCGTGGCTCACGGCGACAAGCTGGATGCCGCACTACTGCCGGTCTACGCACGGGAGGCGGGGCTCGATCCGGACAGATTCTCCGCCTGCATGGAGAGCGGCCGGGCTGCGGGGAAAGTAAAGGCGGGAAGCGCCCTCGCCGCGTCGGTCGGCATCTCCGGGACCCCCAGCTTCGTTGTTGGCAGAACGAGGGGCGATACGGTGGACGGCGTCAAGCTGGTGGGGGCACTCCCCTTTGCGATGTTTGATCAGAAACTGAAAGAGCTGATGAAGGACGCCGTCAGGTGATAGTACCGATACAGGCGGAAGCGCAGGCGATCATTGTGCGGCATGCTAACCGAACAGGATAACGACCCCACCGACAGGTGAAATAGCAGCGCGACTCATCAAACAGGTAAAAGAATTTCGGAGGGATACCCATGAACAGGGCACAACTCATTGGATTGCTGGCAGCCTGCTGCCTGATACCGTTAACCGGACCAGACGCTCAGGCCGTCTACAGCCAGCCGGCCTCCACCTTCTCGGCGGGGGGCGGACTGTCGTCGTCCGCGTCGTACAGCAACCTGGCGGTGATCGGCCAGCCGGGGATCGTCGGCAGCTCCTCCAGCGCATCGTATGCCGCCGACCACGGCTTCCTGCCGGTGCTGGGCGGCCTGAAGATCCTCTACCCGGTCATCTCGGCCACCCCCGGGACCTTCACCTTCTCGCTGGTGGTGAATACCGCCGGCAGCCAGACGCTGACCGTCGCCAACGCCGGTGGCAGCAACCTGGAATGGACCGTGACCAAGGGGACGCCCGACTCCATCTTCAGCGCCTCCCCCGTCGCGGGCACCATCGTCGGCACCAACAGCACCGGGATCACCGTCACCGCCAACGCGACGGGACTCTCCGTGGGGAGCCACTACACCAACACCCTGACCGTCAGCGGTACGGGGATCTCCGACACGGTGCAGGTCGCGCTCGCCCTCGACGTAACCGCCCCGGGCACCTACCGGCTGACGGTCACCCCGGTGAGCAATACCGCCGGCAAGGGGGGCGGCACCATCACCACGGACAAAGGCGGCATCTCGTGCCAGAACAGTGGCAGCAACCCGGCAACGGCAACGGGCACCTGCCAGGCGGACATCGCCCCGGGGACCGTGGTCACCCTCATGCAGACCCCCGACGCGAACTCCACCTGGGCGACCTGGACCGGCGACTGCAGCGGTTCCAGTGCCAACTGTCAGGTAACCATGAACGGTAACAGGGTCGTGACCGCCACCTTCCCCTACAGCTCCATGGCGAAGGTCAACTCCACCGGCACCGGCTACGAGTCGCTCGCCCTCGCCTACGCCGGCGCCGCGGCCAGCGACACGATCCTCGCCCGCGATGTGACCTTCTCCGAGGCGGTGGTGCTGAACGGTTCCAAGGCCATCACCCTGTCGGGCGGACTGGACGCCTACTATGCACCGCTGAACGCCTGGACCATCATCTCCGGCTCCCTGACCGTCTCACAGGGGTCCGTCAACGTGAACCGGCTGGAGATCAGGTAGGACAACACTACGTCCGGGGAGCGGCTACGCGGTGGCCCGCTTCCCGGACTCCTTTGCCACCAGTCCGGCAAAATCGTTGAGGCTCCTGAGCCTGAGCGAATAACGGTCGAACGCCGTGATGCCGAACCGTTCCTCCATGCCCACCACGAACCGGGTATTCCCCAGCGAACCGAAGACGTGTCGCATGAGCGGCCAGCCGGCGTTGAGCCCGCGCACCGACTCCGCGTCGATCCCCTGCGCAAGCACCCGCACCGTACGTCCGGCGCCCCGGCGGGGCCGCGCTCGTCACGGTGCATCACTCCGACCCCACCGGAAATCGTGGCCGGCAGCGGCCCACGACTCGCCACGAGCCGCGCGCCGCTGTGCCGCTCCAGGCCCTGTTTCAGCAGTGTTACCCTCGCACCGGAACCGCCCGTTCCCTGCGCTCCCGCGTACGGCAACCAGTACCGCGCACAGTACTCGAATCCGCACTCCGCAGAAATGACGACGAAACATTCTCGCAATACCGATACGATACTATATACTTATCCGTACTGTACACTCCTGCTCGTTCCAGTGGCGGTTGCAGTAAAATACTTCGTAGCATTGGCGGAGTAGCGGGAAACAACATGTTCGCATGGATCGTACGACTATTCGGAGGCACGCCCGCCGGCGGGACGATCGAACATAACGCCGACGTGATAGTACCCGTGCCGGAACCGAACAATCCGCCTTCCCCGCAGGTCGCGCAGATGCCTGAACCTCCGGCCGGCGCGGACCCGGAACGGGCCGGATTCCTGCTGTCCCTGCTCTCCACCGACGCGCTGCCGGATCTGAACGGTCTGCCGCTGCTGGACCGGGAGTTCATTGCCGCCACTATCCGCCGGTTGAACCGGAACGAGTTCGAGATCCCGCTTTTACCCGATGCGGCTATCCGCATCCAGCGGCTCATATCCACCCCTGACGCGAATCTGGACGAACTTGCGGACGTATTCAAGAACGACCCTACTCTCTCCGCCGAACTACTGCGCCTTGCCAACTCCACCTACCTCGCCTACCGCTACCCGACCCTCGACCTCCACCAGGCCATCGTCCGGGTTGGCTTCAACCAGCTGAAAGGTCTGGTGATGGTCTTCTCGCTCCGTTCCCGCATCCTCCGCGTCCGCCAGTACCAGCGTGAGGTCTCCTGGGTCACCGATCTGTCGCTGGCGATGGCCAAGTGCTGTCAGGTGCTGGCTACGGAGCTGATGATGCCGCCCGAGGAGGCGTTCACCCTCGGTCTCATGCATCATATCGAATACCTGGCAATCCTCGGCGAGGCCGTACGCTTCACGGCGGAACACCGCGGTCAGGCGGTCTCCCGCAGCGCCATTGCCGAGTCCGTCCGCCGGGTAGGCACCCGGCTCCATGCACAGATCGCCCGGAGCTGGGGGATCGGCAACTTCGAGAGATACTACCATGAGGCGGCCGGCGATGCCGACAGCGGTGACGACGTGACGGACGTACCGCACCGACTCGATCAGCTGCAGCGCATCGTCATCGTGGCGATGTCTGGTGGTACTCCCGACTACACGGCAGACGGATTGGACGGCGAACGTTTGAAGGGCTGCGTGGAGTCGGTCGTCAACTCCCCCCCGGACGACGGGTGAGCCGTACTTCCACGGTTCGTACAAACAAATTCGCCTCTGGAACCCATAGTGGCGAGAAATCCCCCCCGCGGCAACGGCAGACAACGACGTCTGCACGCCCGGTGTCGGCATGGCGCACCGCCCCTAGCGGATACTGATGCAGGACATCGGAGCAAATATTATCTCAGCTCTTCCGCGTTCCGAAAGGTGCGAAGTGAACCCATCCGCACCAGACATCTCCTGAAGGAGCTACCGGCCGCTCTGACGACCTCCGGGACCTCTTCGGTCCGCTGCCCGAACGTCCCGTTATCTTGCAACGCACCCATCCCTCTCGCCTGGCAGCAAGCGTTTTTATGGTTTTGATATTCATTTCCATTACAATAATTGTCTGATACAATCTAAACAAGAAGGACTGGAACCATAGATCGTTGCAAGGAGGCCGGTCATGAGAAAGCTTATAACATTAATTACCATGCTGACAACGGCACTGCTTTTGACCGCCGCGCCGGCATTTTCCTCCGGCAGCCGCCTCTCCGGCGCCTACGGTCCGTACGTACCGTACGGCGGCGATTTTGGCGTTGCGCAGACCATGCAGTCGCGCCAGACAACCGTTGCCGGTGGATTCTACAGCACACGCGTGCCGTTCAACGGGGCTTACGGTGCAGGACCCGGCGAATGGACCAACCGGACGGCGCTTTCCGGCTCGTACGGCGCGTACGGTCCGTACATCCCCAAAGGGGTAGCCGAGACGACGCGGAAAAACTGTATGGTCGTCGCAACGCTCTGTCCGCTGGATATCCTCAAATAACCGCCGGCGGGCGGCAGGCCGCAGTACGGAAAGAAGAGGCAGGATGCGCATTATGCTCACCCTGCCTCTTTTGGTGACGGTTGGCGGTGTCGGACAACGGCCGGCGCCGCAGGTGAAGCGACGGTCCATCGGCGCATCCGTCGGCACTGCCCCTATGTTGTCCGTCAGAACCGTCGACAGGTCGGAAGTCGCCCGGACCGCTTCCGGTTCCCCCCGGAAGTCCGGTAAATCCGTTGACACAATCTCGATTCCGATGGTACAAAATCTTGCTCGAAAAGCAGATTCCTGGTCCGTTCATGGCGCACGTGTGAATCTGTTGCACCACGACCACGCACCGGTGCTCGCCCCATGTCGGCGAGATATCTCGCCGCACCGGAGCCAGGGTACAGACACTTGCGACGGCACCTGGACCACTCGCAGGGAGGATCGTTGCGCACGACGAACGCCGCTCTGGAGCTCCTGGAGCACAACCTCCGGAACCGACCGGACAAGACCGCCTATCTCTGCTCCGGCAGGGCCCACGCGTACCGCGAGCTGGGCGAGGGAGCCCGTTGCGTGGCCCGCCGACTGCGGGAGCGGGGGCTCACACCGGGGGAACGCGTCGTCGTCGCCCTCCCTGATTGTTTCGCCTTTCCGGTGGCATTTCTCGGCTGTCTTCTGTCCGGCGCCGTGGCCGTAGTGGTGAACCCGGAGCTCGATAGCGAGACGCAGGCACAGGTCGCGAACGACGCGGGCGCGCGACTGCGGATTTCCCTGGAGGGCAGCGCGGCGAACTGGCCGGCAGGGCCCATGGAGGAGATCGATTGCGACGAGGTAGGGCTGCGTGAGTGCGCGGGCAGTGGACTCCCGTTCTGCGACGCCTTCCAGCCAACCGACAGCGACCTCGCCTACGTCCTCTACACCTCCGGCTCAACGGGCGCGCCCAAAGGCGTGCCACACAGGCACCGGAGCCTCGTGCTCCCATGCGACCTCGTCGGAAAGCCCGTGCTGGGGCTGACGGGTGAGGACGTCATCTTCTCCACAAGCACGTGCTCCTTCGCCTATGGGCTCATCAATAGCCTGGCCCTGCCGCTCCGGCTCGGCGCCACCGCCATCCTCCACCCGGGAAAGGTCGATCCGGCTGTGGTCCTCGGGCTCGTCCGCCGGCACCGCCCGTCGGTGCTCTTCTCGGTCCCCACACTCTTCGCCCAGATTCTCCGCTCGTGGCCGGAGGTCCGGCAGCGGCTGCCGATGCGGCTCTGCTGCTCGGCCGGCGAGGCGCTCCCGGCGGCGCTGTTCGAAGAATGGCGGCGGCTCACCGGCCTGGAAATCCTCGACGGCATCGGCTCCACCGAGATGGCCTACCACTTCATCTCGAACGTTCCCGGACAGGCGGTCGCGGGGTCGGCGGGGAGGCTCGTGCCGGGCTACCGGGCGCGGCTGGTGGACGAGGACGGCAGGGATGTCGCTCCCGGGCACGAGGGACAGCTGCTCATCGACGGGCCCACCCGCACCCCGGCTTGCGGGAGGCCGCCGGATGCGGCTGCAGACGCACCCCTCGCGACCGGCGATCTCTTCGTAGAGCAGGACGGCTTCTATTACCATCGCGGCCGGAGCAACGACATGTTCAAGTCGGCCGGCTGCTGGGTCTCGCCCACCGACGTGGAAGAGGTCCTGCGAGCCCACCCCGTGGTGGCCGACTGCGCCGTGGTGGCCACCCGGGTCGGCGCGTTCAGCGTCCCGGGCGCTTTCGTCGTGCTCCGCCGCGCAGTGACCGATGTGCGGGAGCTGGTCGGAGAGCTGCGACGACACTGCCGGGAGCGCCTCCCGGAGCATATGTGCCCGGCCCGGATCCGGTTCGTGGCCGATCTGCCGCGCACCCCCACCGGGAAGGTGCAGCGGTTCAAGTTGAGAGAGCAAAGCGCGGCGTAATACGCAGAGAGCGAGTCACGCTCGACCAGAGCGCAAACCTTGGAGGGAACATGGGAGCACCGGTAATCGATCAGTTGAGGGAACTCGTGGTGCAGGCCGGGGGGAACGCGCAGACGGCCCGCGAGCTGGAGCCGGACCGGGCAGTAGCACACAACGCCCTCGACTCGCTCGGCTTCACCGCGTTCATCGCGGCCATCGAGGAGCGTTTCGGCATCCGGGTCAGCGACAGATCCTCGGTGAAGCTGCGCTCCCTGCAGGACTTCGCGGGGTACGTCGACGCCCAGCGGGAGCGACCGGCGGATGCCGGCACACGGGTGGCGAGCAGCGGCGCTGCCGGAGCGAGCGACTTCATGCTCGACGGAGTGCCGCTCCACTACGAGCGCGTCGGCAGCGGACCGCCCCTGCTTCTCCTGAACGGCATCGGCCTCGACCTGTCCTCGTGGGGTCCTCTGGCGCAAACGCTCTGCGGCGAGCGCCAGCTGGTGCTCCTTGAAACCCGCGGGTCCGGTCTTTCCGGTCCGCCGCCGGAACCGTGCACCACTGCCCGGCTCGCCGCCGACGCGCTCGAGCTCCTCGACCACCTTTCGCTCCGCTCGGTGGACGTGCTCGGACTCTCGCTCGGCGGCCTCGTTGCGCAGGAGCTGGCGCTCCTCGCGCCTGACCGGATCCGCTCGATGGTGCTCGCCGCCACCGCGGCCCGACTCCCGGGGCGGACTCGCCGTGTCCTCGACGCCTGGCGGCGGCTCCTTCTGGCAGGGGTAGAAGCCGACGCCTTCCGGCGCGAGCAGTTCGCGTGGGTCTTCGGTCCTGCGTCCATTGAAAACGACACGCTCATAGAGGGAGCCCTGTCGACACTCGCCGGCACGCCCGCACCCTCTGCGCGCGGCTTTGCCGCGCAAGCCGACGCCTGCCTGGCCCACGACACCCGGGAACGGGCGTCGCGCATCGACGCCCCGGCACTCGTCCTCGCCGGAGAGGACGACATTCTCCTCCCTGCAGTGGAGTCCGAGACGCTCGCCGGGCTCCTGCCCCGCGGGCGGTTCGAGCGCCACCCCGGTGGTCACGCCTTCCTATCGGAGAGCACGCGCGTCGTGGCGGCGTCGATATTGCAGTTCCTGGGCTCGGCCCGCGAGGCAACGAAAGAATGAATCCGCAGAGGATAAGCAAGAGCGACAACGGGACGCACCGCGAGAGCTCTTCCAGCGGGAGCGAGAGAACGGCGCTACGAATGAAAACTGCATCGCCGGATGATCCGCAGCGGGGCAGGTCCCCGGTTGCGGGTACCCTTCTTACTCAAAACAAGGGTTTCCGGGCGGACACTAGCGAGAAACCAGTTGACAACTGCACGCCGATAAGCTAAAAACATAATCCCATTGCGCGGGAATAACTCAGTGGTAGAGTGTCAGCTTCCCAAGCTGAAGGTCGGGGGTTCGAATCCCCTTTCCCGCTCCAAAGATTTCAAGGACTTAGCCGGTTTCGGCTAGGTCCTTTTTGCTTTTCAGCCCTTCATGTAACCTCTCGTGTAACCTCTTGGCTGCAGCCGCGACACCGTTGCCGAATACCTCACCGGCCTGGTCGCCGCCGGGTACCTCACGAAAGCTCCTCTCCTGACAAGGGGAGGCGGGGGAGGCGTTACGTACACCCTCAAGCGCGACGCCGGGGTCGAAGCCCCCCGCGTCCGCCGCGACGGTACCCCCGTCACCCGGGGTCGCGCCCAGGAGAATTTGTGGCGCACCATGTACATCCTGCGCGAGTTCAGCGCACGTGACGTCCAGCTGCACGCCAGCACCGACGACACCGCCGCCGTCCTTTCCGCCGCCAAGGATTACATCGGCACCCTGCTTCGTTCCCGCGACTGCCGTCATACAAACAAAAAAATACCCCGCCGCATGCGGCAGGGTATTTTTTTGTTTGGTGGGGTGGCGGGAATAAAATAAACAGCTCAACACACCGTTATTATTATCCTTATTTCAATTAGGTATTTAGTGTAGCCCCCAAATAGGCCCCTACAATTCAAAGTGCTCCCTTGTAGGTTGTAGTATATGGTATGGATTCGGTGGCCGTCAATCCAGTATTTTCTCTTCACCCGTCGCATGCAACTTTTCAATGTGATTAAGCTGTAATTAACCCCTCTCGCCCGTCGCCCTGACCAAGGCATACCGATATGGCCCCCGCGCCACGGTCGCCAGCGAGGGGCAGTGTTTACGAATGAATCGGGCCGGTTCCGGTGTCGGGCCGGGGTGATCCGGTGCAGGTCGAAGGTCGTGACCTTGCCACTGTGGAGCCGACAATCTGGACGGCTGACGAGCGGGCCGCCGCCGGAGGAGAGTTGCGGAACTGTCTTTTCCTTTGCGCTGACATTTGTTGAAAGAAATGATAAAAGATAACATTTTTTTATATACAACCCTTACGGGTGTGATAAACTGCCGCCTCGATAATCCCATCAAGGCGGTTTTTGTTTATGGGCGGAAAAAATACGCACTGCCGCTGCTTCTAGTGGAGTGAAGAACTGTGATTCGGTATCTGCTGGCCGTCGTTGCAGCCTCATCAACGGAGAACGTTATGAAAAAGCTTCTTCTTTTTTTGATCGTTTTGCTGACTACTTTCCCATTTGAGGCTGCAGCACGCGGGGGAGGTGGTCATTCATCCAGTGGCGGAACGATACACGTAAACAGTTATACACGTAAAGATGGCACCGTAGTCAGTGGTTACGATCGGGCAGCTTCAGGAGGGGCTTCCGGATCATCCGCTTCATCCGGCTATTCAGGGGCAGCTGGATCCGGAGAGAGTGGCACCGGCAAGGTATATACTTGGGAGGACAAAGACGGCTTTCACGCGACGAACAACGAGCATGAAGTTCCTACTCGGCATCACGCATCTGAAGAAGTAAAACTCCCATCACCATCTCCAACTGTTTCCACACCAGTTCCTGCAGCATCAGTCCCTGCACTTCGTTCCTATCAGCAGCAATCACACCGTACACGAACCAATTACAACCCGGGTGGCGCCTACCGTGGAAAAAACTACGCAGCCCAAGGTGGTGGTATAAAACGTGATAGTCATGGTCGGATCAAGCGTAGCGCTGCCGCAAAGCATGCGTTTCAACGTGACCAGCCGTGTCCATCAACGGGAAAGACGTCCGGGCCATGCCCTGGCTACGTGATAGATCATATTGTTCCACTCAAGAGGGGTGGTGCTGACGACCCGTCAAATATGCAGTGGCAGACCACGGCCGACGCCAAGGCGAAGGACAAGTGGGAATAACCGGAGCGACAGCTGGCGGAGAATTACGGGATCAAGGTCTGGACGTTGGGAGCGGATCAGTCCACAAGGTATAATTGAAACGATGGGCGCAAGCCCCTCGTTCTTTCGTGATGGGAGAGATTATGAGGTGGATTATTCTTATATTTCTATTGACAATTACTACTGCTAAGGCTTCTGCAGCGGAAAGGATGATGGTCATGGGGGCTGGTATAGAGTCGTGTGGTGCATGGCTCAATCTAGAAACCGAAAACGGCCGATTAGAACGGATGCAATGGATTTATGGGTATAGTTCAGGGTGGAATCATGGTAAGGGCAAAAACCAGGTAAGATATACAGACCCCGAAGCAATGGCAGCTTTTCTCGACATGTATTGCAAAAATAATCCACTACACAATTTATACCAAGCTACAAAAGCGTTGATAGAAGAAACTGGCGGGCCACCAGCTAAACACAATTGGAAAAAGTAGCCAGATGCGTATCTAACCGCGATTCGAGAGGATACAGGAAGTTCGAAGCTACATTAGGCGCTGAGATATCTAAGGTCTACTATGAATCGTTATGCAATAGGATACATCCA